>NZ_JBHWGA010000062.1:0-50331 GCF_042733315.1 Streptomyces sp. NPDC059718 | reverse complement strand
GAACTGCCCCCAGTTTCGACCGGATTGCTGCGACAACCCGGCGGTGAAGGTCTCTCACCTCACTCGATTCCATGGCGCCTCGTGGCGCACCCACCCGCTTCGACAAGCTCGCCAACCCCTATCGCGCCGGCCTCTGTCTCGCCGCACTCATCCTCTGGCTCCGCGAGCCCGCCCAATGATCATTTGTCAGACAGACCCTGGGGGCAGCCGGCCAGGCCTCTGCGTGCCGTGGCCGAAGGCCACGCCGTCCTTCGCCCCTGTCCTGACCGGTCACGTCATCGACGTCGTGACCCGTGAGCCCGCTTCCCGGACGAGCCTGCCCGACATGGCACGTTTCGCATCTTCGGCCACACACCGGTCCGACGTGCTACGCCTTGTCACCCGGTCGGCTCCCCAACGTGGACACAGCCGTCGCGTCGCACAGGACCGGAAGGCACCGCCAAAGGCCGTGCCTTCCGGGTAAGTGCAAGGCCTGGAACCGCCAACCGCGTCGACGCCGCACACATCCCCCTGCGTGCGTGGCCTTGGTGGGATACGAGAGCTGATGGCGGACCAATCACCGCCGGCCACGAGGTACGAGGTGGGGCGAGGTCTCACGCGGAGATGGTGAGAAGCTTCTGGCCGTTGTCGGCGTAGATGGCGAAGTGACTGATCTCTCCCGGGGACATGGGTACCGACCCGGAAATCCTGGCGCCGCCCGGGTACGTGACGGCCTGCCAGGTGGCGGCGGTCGCTGTGGTGCCCGTGACCCCGACCGCTTGCAGGCTGCACGTGATCCCGGGGGGTTCTCCCTTGGCGGAGACCTGCAGGGCACTGCCCCAGGCGGCGGGCGAGACCTCCACCGAGGCGGACACGCCTGTGGTGGGGTCGGTTCCGGAAAAAGTGCGGACCGGGGCCGGTGACGTCGGTGCAGGCTGCGCCACCTGGCTGCCGGTGGAGGCGATGGTGGCCAGCCACGTGCCGCCCGATGCTGCCGCCGCGATGAGCGTGGTGGCCGTGGCGACCCCGACCAGCTGCCTTCGCCAGACGGTACGACGTCGGGACGCGGCCTGCTGGAGCAACCGGTCGAGCCGGCCTCGTTCGGTTCGCCCCGGGGTGGCCGGTACGGCAGCGGTTGCAGGCTGCGGCTGTGCGCTTGCGGCGGCCCGCTGTACGAGGCGATCGGCCAGCTCCTCGCTTGCCGCGGGCGCGGCCTCGGCCACGGCCTGGGCCTCGGCCACGCTGACCGTCGTGAGCAGCGCGGGCAATCCCGCCAGCTCGGCATGCTCGGCGCGGCACTCGTCGCATTCCGCGAGGTGGGCGCGCACCTGCTCCGTCTCCGCCGGGGACAGCGTTTCCAGCACGTACCCGCCCAGGGAGAACCGGACGGCGTCATGGCCGCCATTCATGGTCCGCACCTCCTCCATGCCGCTGTCACGGCTCGATACCCCGTTCCTGCAGCGCCAGCCGCAGCGCCTTCAAGGCGTAGTACGTCCGCGACTTCACGGTGCCCACCGGAAGGTCGAGCACCTTCGCCGCCTCGACCATCGTCCGGCCCCTGTAGTACGTCTCCAGCAGCACGGCCCGGTGCTCGGGGGACAGCGTCCGGATGGCGTCGGCCACCGCCCAGCTTTGCAGCGCCTGCTCGATCTCGTCTTCCCCGGCCGTTTGCTCCACGACCTGTTCCAGCGCCTCGCCATCGACCTCGGTCGGCCTGGCCCGGCGGGCCCGGTGGGCGTCGACGACCAGATGCCGCGCAACCGTGCACAGCCACGCCCGGGCCGGACCGCGTTCGGGGTCGAACGCCGCGGGATGCTGCCAGGCCCGCAGCAGTGTCTCCTGCACCACATCCTCGGCCCATTGCCAGTCTCCCGAGGTCAATCGCAGGACGAAGTGGAACAGCGGCCCGGCATGCTCGGCGTACAGCGTGCGGAGCAGTTCCTCGTCCGCGTAGGAAATGGTCCCCCGCTCGGAGACGCGATTTCCGGGGCGATCCGGCTGACGCGTCGGATCGCGCTTCGGAAGACTCCACGGCATAAGACAATGATCCCATATCATGCAAATCTTCAAAATTCTACAAAAGGTGCTTACGTGCCGAACCGTGCGGCCCCGGCACCCGTGAAACCCGACCAGCACCGATAAGCATCGATCCCCGAGATCCCCTTTCCCGTCCCACAAGGAGTGAGCCGAGATGACCGAGAAGATTCCGCCGCCCCTCGGGGCCTCCCGTACCTCCGTGCGGGCTGGCGGCGAGTCTCGGTTTGCGGTGAGTTGCTCTCGCGCCCGACCTCGACGCGCCGATGAGGGTCCGCCTCGGTATTGGCCAATCTTGCACTGTTCGGAAAGTCGTTCGAACCTCTAGCCTCCTGGTTCGTTGGCAGGTGCACATCGAGAAAGAGAGGCCATGCGTATCCGATCCCGTGCCCTCAGTGTCTTCGCGGCCGCCACGCTGGCAGCTGCCGGACTCACCGCAGCGGTCAGCACGTCGGCCAGTGCCGCCGCAACGTCCTGCCTTGGCGCCGCCAAGGGCTACAACAGCGACCCCACCTACAACTACTGGCCTGAGGGCACCACCTCCTGGGCCGTCACCACGTCCAGCTGCAACGACATCAACGTCAAGCCCAACAACGGCGTCTACGTGCAAACTTGCTTCAACCCCAGCAACGGCAACTACTACTGCAACAGCAAGCGCTGGATAGCTGCCGGAACCTGGGGACTGGCGGCAACCGACGTCCTGGACAACACCTCGTTCTACCTGCAGTTTGACCGGCCCAGCTCGGGCCAGGTCGCCTACTGACCCGCTTATACGGCCGCTGTGGGGGCTCTGGCGAACCTCTCGAGCCAGAGCCCGCATAGGGCACAAACGTGCTGCGTCCGGTCAACAACACCTGCGAATGGCAGCGAGGGCGAACCCCCTGGGCGTGCATCGAAAGTGGACCTTGGTGTGTGATGATCTCGTTCTGTGTTGCGCAGGGATCTGACGGATGAGCACTGGTCGTTACTGGGCAGGCGAGGTTTGTCGTGTGGGTGGATTCTCTTCTCCGTCGCACGGGTTGGGACGCGCGGGACGTCGCACAGCCCTGGGCGGAGATCGAAGCGGCGCTGGGGACCGAGCTCCCTAACGATTTCAAGCTGTTGTGTCAGGCCTTCGGCGCCGGCGAGTTCTCGCAGGAGATGTCGGTGCTGTGCGCTGATGAGACCCGCGTGCTGGATCTGGTGACAACACGGCGCTCCCTGCTGGAGAGCGACAACAGTTCGGACGGTCCGTTCGCGCCCTACAGGATCTACGAGCCCGGCACGACGGGGGGCCTGATCCCATGGGGATCCTCGGCTTCGGGCGACTGGTTCTTCTGGCAGGTCACGGGCGGCGCGGTGGACGCATGGCCGGTCCTCACCATGCAGGTGGACACCTGGGAGTGGAACCGTTTCGAGATGACCGCCGCGGAGCTCCTGTACCGGATCCTCACCGAACCCGGGTTCTGGCCACCCTCCGCGGCGCAGGCCGTGTGTGGGCCCGTGGCACAGGCCATGCCCGAGCCGTTCTTCGAGCCTGCCTGATCGGTTGGCGAGCGGAGAGGAGGGCTTCGCGGATCTTGCTGAACAGCGCCAGGGTCAGAGACTCCAGATCGCAGTACAGCCATGGGTTGAGCTGCTGTCGAAGGATCTGGGGCGTGCACCGGGCATACCCTCGCCCGAGCGGGTGATGGCCCGTGCGGGGCGAGTGTCGGCGTTGGCGTGATCGGGAACTTGGGCCAGTCTCGTCTCGGAAGGGAGGCCGCGAAACATGGTCGTGCACGTTGTGGAATTCCCGCGTGGCGTCCGCGCCGGACTGCGGTTCCTGCCACTCGCCGTGCTGACCGCTGCCACTGCGTGCTCCAGCAGTTTCGGCCCCGGCCCTGACCGGGGACCGAGTCCCATCGACAAGCACAAGGAACTCGCTATGGACACCCACCTCCAGGTCGGCGGGAACGGCCCGGCGTCCCCGGTGCCCGGCAGGGCCGCGGCAAGCGCGGTCGAGCAGTAGTGATGGCTCCCGGTCCCGGCGACCGTCCGCGCAGCCACACGGTCATCCGAGTGATGCTCCAAGTGGTGACTGCGGCCGCACTGGCCGTGGACGCCTACGTGCACGCCGACCTCGCCGGCCCCTACGATGTGGTCGGGCGTCAGATCAGCCAGGGAACGCTGTTTCGCCTCGAAGCCGCCGTGGCGTCGCTGGCCGCGCTGTTGGTCCTGCTGTTCGGTCGCCGGCGGCTGGTGTGGATGTTCGCGTTCCTGGTGTCCGTCTCCGCGCTGGGCGCCGTGCTGCTCTATGGGTATGTGAACGTGGGCGCTCTCGGTCCGCTGCCGAACATGTACGAGCCGTATTGGGGGCCGAAGAGGACCGGCAGCGCGATCGCCGAGGCCGTCGGCGCTGTGACCTCGCTCGTGGGCTTTCTGATCACCGGCCCGCCGCGCACTGCGTCCGCTCGGGCCGGCGCTCCTCGGGGCGGCAAGGCCGACGGCGGGGGCGGCTGATCACATGCCACGCCTCGCCTCGCGCACCGAATCCCGGCAGCTCCTGGGGCTGCTGTGGCTGCTGATGCGCCTGGCTGTGACCGCCGTCCTCATCTGGCACGGGCGGATGCACACCACCCGGAGTGCCGGCGCAGCCTTTTTGGGGGTGCACGGCCACGGCGTCTTCCTGCTCAAGGCCGAGCTGGGCAGCGCTCTGCCGGCCTGACGCTGATCCGGCTGCTCCTCGCGCTGTGGATGTACGGCCGGCTGCCCGGCCTGCGGGCCGCACCGCACCGGTGCCCACCGTGCACCGCCTGATCGGTCTGGTCGCTTTCCTGCTCTCCATCCCGATCGCCCAGGAATGCATCATCTCCGACGGCGTCAGCCTGACCGGGACCGGTGGCGCTGCACTCGCTCGCCGGCTGTTTTCTCTATGGGGCCTTTGTCGCCAAGGTCGTCGTGGTGCGCCACCGCCGCTGGCCGGGCTGGGCGCTCCCGCTCGCCGGTGGCGCGCTCGTCATGATGATCGCCCTGGCCTGGTACTCGGCGGCGTTCTGGTACCTGGACGGGTACTGTGCGCGCCCGGTCTGTAGGCGGACGGCGCCGGTTCGGTGCCGTCGTCGGCCTCTATTGGCAGTGGTCACCAACCCGCCGCCTCCCAAGGTGCGAGGTGACCGGTTCGCGCGAATGCCGTTCCGTTCCTTCGGGGCGCTGGTGCCGCCGGTTCTTGAGGTGACCGGCGCCGGCGTACCTCGCGGCCGGGGCGGCACCGACCGCCGACACCGGGGTGGGGTTGGCCGGCTGCGGGCCCGCACGCAAGCACGCGCCTTATATCGCTCTGGAACATGTGTGTAAAGTGGGGCGTATCATACCCAAGGCAGGCGAGAGGAGTGAATTATGATCGCCAAGCTGCTCGCCAAGTTGTCGTTCACTCGCAACTACGGTGCGTACGGGGCCCACGACTGGGGTACGTCCGCCGACAAGGCGTGACCGCGCTGCCGGGCGCCACAGGCGCCCGGCCGTGCTGCCGACGATATCGACCTGGAAAGGTACGAGCGTCAAGGGCGATCTCATGGGCCGAGTGAATGAGCCGCCGCGGTTGCCCGAGGGCAACTTCGCGGCTTGGAGCCGTGACCGGCTGGCATTGGCGCGCCGTGGCGCTGACGAGTGCGGGGACGTCTGGCAGCTGGAGCCGGGTGTCTACGTAGCCGCCACGGCCGGGCCGTGTGAAGAAGTCCTGCACCGTGCGCAGGACTTCCCCAAGCCGCCCTCGCCCCTCTTCCCGCCGTTGAAGCGGGCCGGCGGCGGCGCGCCGACGTCCGAGGAGCGTGCGCACGCGCGCGCCGCCCGTATGCGCGGGCTGCGTCCGCAGGCGGTTGCGGCCCGGATCGGTGAGATCGCGTCCGGGACCGTTCGGATTGCCGACCAGTGGCCCACGGGTCGGGACGTGGAGATTCTGCCCCTGGTCCGGCCGGTCTTGGCGGAGGTCGGCGTGCGTTACCTCTTCTCCGAAGACGCTCCCAGCCTGCTGCCCTTCGCCTGGCAGCTCTTCGTGGCCCGGGAGGTGCTCGTTCGCCCCACGCGCTGGGTATGGCCGGGCTGGGTCCCCACACCGGCTCGGCGGTTCCGCACCCGGCAACAGGTCGCCTTCACCGACGCCTTGCGGCCCATCGTCCGGCGGCGCCGTTCATCGGGTCGGCTCGGTGACGACGTGCTCGGACAGATGCTCCGCCCCTCCTGCCGCTACGGCGCACTGGCGGAAGGGGCCATCCTCGACACTCTGCCCGGAATCACCGTCGCCACCTTCGAGACACCTTCCCGGGCAGCCGGATGGATCCTGCTTCACCTGGCCCGCCACCCCGAGGCCGCAGACCGAATCGCGGCCGAAGCCGCCCTACTGCCCGCAGACGCGGCTGCGACGACCAGCACCCACCTCGAGCGCCTGCAATACACTCGGGCGCTGGTAAGCGAAGTGTTCCGGCTACACCCCCCGAGCTGGCTGCTGACCCGGCGCGCCCCGCAGCGGACCCAGCTCGGCGACTACACCATCGACGCCGGGTCCACCGTTCTCGTCTGCCCCTACACCGCCCACCGCGACGCACGGGAACACCCAGAGCCGGACCGGTTCCGACCCGAACGCTGGCTCGATGATTCGTGCTCTCCGGCGAAACCCGGGGTCTTCCTCGCCTTCGGCACCGGGCCCCACAGCTGCGAGGGAGCTGCCCTGGCCATGGCCATGCTCACGGTCCTGACCGCCCACACCGCCCACCGCTACCACCTGAGCGAGCCACCCGGCCCGGAACCCGGCTACCGGGTCACCACCTTCGAAGGTCTCGCAACCCCCGGCCTGCACCTGCGTGCCTCCGTGCGCGGCCGAGCGCCGTCCTGCCTTCGGTGACACACCGCCTCAACGTGAGGGTCTGCAGCTCCCACTCCCTGTGGAGGTCGGGGTGAAAGTCGTCGTTGATCTTTCCCGATGTGTGGGGTACGCGCAGTGCGCGTTCCTGGCTCCGGAGGCGTTCCGGATGCACGGTCAGGAAGCGCTCATGTACGACCCGAACCCCGACGACGCCCAGCGCGACCAGGTGCTCCGCGCCGCGGCGGCCTGCCCGGTCCAGGCGATCCTGGTCGACCGACTGGAGGCGCGGCATGCACCGGCGGAGGCGCCGCCGTCATGACCGGTGTCGACAACCTGCGTGCGTTCAAGCGCGATGGCCGCATCGTGGTTGTCGGGGCTTCGCTGGCGGGGCTGCGGGCCGCGGAGGCTCTGCGAGACGAGGGTTTCGCCGGATCGTTGACCATGATCGGTGACGAGTTGGGTGAGCCCTACGACCGGCCTCCCCTGTCCAAGCAAGTACTGACCGGGTGGGTGCCGGCCGGGGGCACCACTTTGCCCCGCCGTCGTGGCATCGATGCGGAGTGGCTGCTGGGGGTGCCCGCCGGCCGGCTGGACCTCGCGACGAACCACGTGCGTCTGGCCGACGGACGCGAGGTTCCCTTCGACCGGGTACTGATCTCCACCGGGGTACGGGCCCGGCCGTGGTTCGTCGAGTCCGAGGCGGCCCTGGACGGAGTGTTCGTGGTGCGTACACGCGAGCATGCCGAGAGCCTGCAGCGGGCCCTTGCCGCCCGGCCCTCCCGGGTGCTGGTCATCGGTGCGGGATTCACCGGCTCCGAGATCGCCTCCGTCTGCTGCGAGCGGGACATCCCGGTGACGGTCGCCGAACTCGCGCCGGCCCCGCTGGTCGGGGCGCTCGGCGCCATGATCGGCGAGGTGGCGGCCGACATGCAGCGCGCTCACGGTGTCGACCTGCGGTGCGGTGTCAAGGTCGCCCGGCTGGAGGGCGACGCGCAGGGACGGTTTTGCCGTGCTCACTTCGACGACGGCAGTACGGTCGACGCCGATGTGGCGGTGGTGGCACTTGGGAGCGTTCGCAACACCGAGTGGCTGCGGGGGTCGGGACTGGCGGCGGGCGTGTGGGGAATCACCTGTGACACGGGCTGCCGCGCCCTCGACATCCATGGCCGCGTCATCGACGACGTCTTCGCCGCGGGAGACGTGGCACGTTGCCCGAACCCCATCTACGATTACCGGCTCATCTCAATGGAGCACTGGGCCAACGCCGTGGAGCAGGCAGAGGTCGCGGCACACAACATGGTCAGTGCCCAGGCGGACCGCCGGCCCCACCTGTCCGTCCCGCTGTTCTGGTCGATCCAGTTCGGCGTCAACATCAAGTCCGTCGGCGTGCCGACCTTCGCCGACGAGGTGCTGGTCACCCAGGGATCGCTCGACGACCACCGTTTCGTCGCCGCATATGGCTATCGGGGCCGTGTCACAGCCGCCGCCAGCTTCAACAACGGTAAGTGGCTGGACCACTACCGACGGTTGATCGAGACAGCCGCACCTTTCCCGCCCTCCTGCCCCACGCCGGACCAGCCGACCGACATGAAACCGGTGCCCGCCGACTTCCCCGGCCCCGCCCTGCTCGCGCAGGAAGCCACGGCGGTCGTCACAGGCCATGACCCGGGTGAGTGCCGCGTCACGGCCGTGCACCAGCATGGGCAGGAGAAAGGCCGGACGACCACGACCCACATGCCCGGCACGCTGCAACGGATCTTCGACTACTCCGCCCGGGCCGACCCCTACCCGCTGTA
This sequence comes from Streptomyces sp. NPDC059718, assembly GCF_042733315.1. Taxonomy (NCBI): domain Bacteria; kingdom Bacillati; phylum Actinomycetota; class Actinomycetes; order Kitasatosporales; family Streptomycetaceae; genus Streptomyces; species Streptomyces sp. NPDC059718. The sequence continues at coordinate 41,703 of NZ_JBHWGA010000062.1, read as the reverse complement.
TGCCGAGTTGCGCAAGACGCCGGTGGCTCGGCAGGAGGACGGCAGCTACGTCATCAGCACCTATCGCGAGATCACGAACATACTGAACGACCCGCATCTGAGTTCCGACGCGCGCAATCTGACGCGTCCGCCGATGCCCGCAGCCCCGGAACGGGTCACGTCCTCGTTCATCCACATGGACTCGCCCGAGCACGATCGCCTGCGGCGTATGGCGATGCGTCACTTCGGCCCCCCGCACACCCCTGGGCTGGTGACCGGACTTGAAGGCTTCCTGACCGCCACCGTCGGCAGCCTGATCGACGGTTTGGCGGGCAAGGAGCAGATCGACGTCGTCGACGATTTCGCCTTCCCGCTGCCCGTAACCGTGATCTGTCACTTGCTCGGCGTGCCACGCGAGGACGAGCCGAGGTTCCACCTCTGGGTGAACGACATCATGAACTCGATCGACTACAACCCCGAGACCGACCCGAAGGAGAAACTGGACAAGGGCATACAGGCCCGCAAGGACTTGCGCCAGTGTCTCGGCGAGCTGGTGGAACAGCGCCATGGCCGGCCGCGAGACGGCCTGCTGTCACGGCTGGCCAACGACGACGGGCCCGATGGTCGGATGGCCGACGCAGACATCGTCGCCACCGCCAGACTGCTCTTCATTGCCGGCCATGAGACCGTCGTCAACCTCATCACCAACGGCATGCTGACGCTGCTGCGCCACCCGCAGGTGCTGCAGCGACTGCGCGAAGAACCGGACCTCGTCGTGCCGCTGGTCGAGGAACTGCTGCGCTACGAGCCCCCCGTGCACATCATTCCCTGGCGGGCGGCGTACAGCGACATCACCGTCGCCGACACCACCATCCCCCAGGGCTCGCAGATCATGCTCCTGCTGGCCTCAGGCAGTCGCGATCCGAAGCGCTTCCACGATCCGGACCGCTTCGACCCGGATCGGCGTGACAATCAGCACCTGGGGTTCGGCAGCGGCATCCACCTGTGTTTCGCCGGCCCGCTGGCCCGGCGGGAAACCCAGATCGCGCTGACCGAGCTGGTACACCGCCTCGACCGCCCCAGGCTGGTCGCCGACCCACCGCCGTACCGGCCCAGCCCCGTTCTTCGGGGCCCGATCCATCTGGACATCCAGCAGGGTGACGGCTGACGCGGCAACCGAGGGCAGTTGCAAGGTCGCGCCGCGGACGAACCGGCTGGCTCAACAGACGAACCTCGATCAAGTCCGAGTACCGTTCCGCACACGCCCGGACGATCTGCTCACGGCCCGCTCATCGTGTGTCGCCGATCGAACTCGTCGGCGAGCACGCCCATCATGACGAGGTCGTGATGCCCGCCGGCGAAGAAAACGTGTTCCCGCAAGCGCCCCTCCTCGGTGAAGCCGAGCCGACGAAAAAGCGCCAACGACGCCTCGTTGTCGGCCAAAACCGCCGCCAGGCACTTGTGATAGCGCCGCTCGGCAAACATGAAGCGCAGCAACAGCACCACGGCTTCCGCCGCGTAGCCCTTGCGCCGGTGGCCGGCGCCGATCATGACTTCACACTCGAACCAGCCCGAACAACGACCGGTGCGATGTGAGCCGACCGCGCCGACCAATTCCCCCGTGGCCGTCGTCTCGACCACCAACCGGAAACGGTCGTCATCGCACTCGGCAACGGCCTGCTCCTTCGCCCAGGCACGATAGCTCTCGGCGGACCGCGGCAGTTCCAACCGGCCCACTCGCCGCCCGTCATCGTCCGCGAAGCGCGCGAACGCCGACCAGTCATCGGGCTCAATAGTGCGCAGGCGCACCCGCTTACCGGTCCAGGACGATGCCATGCCCTATACGATCACGCTGCACTGCGCGCGAGGCCAACAGGCACGCCGAGGCGGCGCTGCCGGCCCCGTGCCAGATGCGTGCCAGTTGCCTGGATCCCCACCCCGGCCTGACCACCAAATCAGTCACGTTTCATCGTGATTCGTGCAGATCACCGGGTCTGGTGGGATGAGTCGTTGGGGTGCTCGCGCCGTTCATCAGGGTGATCGTCGCGTGGAGATCGTCCGTCCCCGCGCTACCTGGTGGTGCGTCAGTAAAAGCAGGGCCCGCACCAGCGCGGTCGCGTGACGCGGATGCATGCGCACCTTGGTCGGGATCCGGAAGGTCTTCAGGCTCGCGAAGCCGTGCTCGACCGTGGCCCGCAGGCTGCTGATCAGCTGGTTCAGACCCTATTCGGCGAGGAGAGCCGCTTGCCGCCGCTCGCCTTGCCCGGTGACGACTGCCGGCTGCCCCCCGTTGCCGTCGTCCAGACCGACGATTCCCAGGTCGGCCACGGCAGTCAACTCAAGTGCCCGCAGCCACGCGCACAGCTTGTCGTAGCGGGCGGCCGTGATCTCGCTGCAGGCGCCGCGGCGGGCCGAGGAGATCTACAGCAGCCGCCTCTTCGCATCGGTCAGGGTGAGAAAGAGCGGATGCAGATGCGCTCCGTCCGGGGTGCCGTCCTCAGCGAGCGTGAGCAAGTGACGTGCCAAGGTTCTGAGCCTGCCAGCGCTTGTCTCGACAATGATCTCGCTCCCGAGGCCGCGTACCTCGATGCGCGCGCTGTCGTCCCACGTGAAACCTTGACCTACGGCATCGGTGACTGTCGTCAGGTGCGTCGACGCGGGCGGGCCGGGGTTCGACTCAGGTGCCATGCCGGCCATCACGGTCTCCCCACTCAAGATGAACCACACGGGGTCCCCGCGCACGCTTTCCAAGTCTGTTGATGTCACAGAGGGCTGTGTACGACGCTTGGCTCCGATCCCACCCTGAACCCTCGTGAACGGCGCTGAATGAGACGGGGGCTCCGATGGAACGAATAGAGGCTGAGCTGTTTACCGATGGCGGCAACGACTCCGTGGTGCGCCTGCGCCGGGCCGATGCCGTTCCTCGCCCGCCTGCCGGTGGAGGGGCGTCGTCGAGGTAGTCACTGCCGGAACGACCCCGGCATGTGTGGTGACCGGGGTGCTGCCCCCGGTCGGGAACGGCGCACGCCGCGCCCATGCTCTTCACGGCGTGGCGTGCGCGGTTCTCCCGTCGGCGCGGCGAACTTCCGCGGCGGGATCTGCGGTTGCGTCTTCCGTTGTCGGCCCTGCGAACGGGCGGCCTTTCTCTGGCCGTGCCGGACCGGGACCCGCGGTGCCGGGCGGGCTGCCGTGTGGCCGCAATGCCCCGGACGCCGGGATCACCCAGTCGGCTACCAAAAGTGCACATGAGGCCACTCAGGGTGATTCTTGGTGTGGGCTCGCCGCTGTCCACGACAGCTTCCCTCTCTTGGAAGCGGCGTCTGCCGCCTGTCGCGAGCCCTTTCCCGGAGGTGACGTGTTGTCCCGAATAGCCATGCCTCAGGCGTCCGTACGAGGACGCCGAGGCTGCATGCGGATGTGGACTATGGCCGCGAGCGTGGCCCTGGCGTCCAGTGCCCTGACAGGTGCCGCGAACGCGGAGAGCGCGGACGGCGGCCAGGCCGACGCCGCGAAGCCGGGCGTTCAGAACAGTCTCGCCGACCCGTGCAACCTCTTCCCCCACTTCCCCGGGTACTGCCCCAGCCGCCCAGGGGACCACGGCCACTCGGGCCGGCCCGGTCGTCCCGGTCCTCCGGGTCCTCCGGGTCCGCCGGGGACTCCGGCCGCCCCGCACGACCTGAAGGACTTCACCGACAACGGGACGTTCACCCCGCCCGACGGGGTCACCCAGGTCTTCGTCCAGTTGTGGGGCGGCGGCGGGGGCGGCGGCGGGGCCGGCTTCCCCATCGCCATCGGCGGAGGCGGCGGTGCCGGTGGCTTCGCCTGGTGCGCCATACCGGTGACGCCCGGGACGGCCTACACCGTGGTCGTCGGCCAAGGCGGGCTCGGTGCCACGGCCCAGCTCACGGACGGTGCGAAGGGAGGGGACACCACAGTGTCCGGCCCCGGCGGTACTCTCGCGACCGCCTTCGGCGGCACCGGCGGGCACTTCGGCGCGACACCTCTGGTTCCCAGTCCCGGCGGGGAGGGTTCCTGTTCGGCCGGCGGTACGACCCGGCAGGGCGCGGAGGGCACGCCTCCCAACATTTCCGCGGTACTGCCGGGCCAGGGTGGGCGACCTGCGGTGGACGGCATCGTTGACACCGACCCGCCGGGTGCGAGCACGGGCGGTGACGGTGCCCCGAGCGGGCCGCAACCGGCCCTCAACGGCGTCAAGGGATACGTCGTCATCTGGTGGTAGCGAGCCTGCGCATCGCCTGACGCCTGCCACGGCACAGTGCAGCGACCCGGACCCCCCACGCGGGGCCCGGGCCGCTGTACCTGTGCTCAGGCCGCCGACGGAGGCGTCTTGCGCGGCCCTCCGCCCGCCCCCAGCTGCTTCACGCGTGGGCGAAAGCCACGTACGGCCGAGACAGCCGATCCAGCGCGCGGCGGCTATCAGGGCACCGGACTCGTCATCCCGCACCGCCGCACCAAGGGCAAGGAACTCCCGGCTTGAAAAGAGGAACACAACCGCTCCCACAGGCGAGTTCGGGCACGCGTGGAGCACATCTTCGCCCGAATGACGGGTTGGAAGATCCTCCGCGACTGCCACCTGAAAGGCTACGGCGTCCACCACGCCATGCTCGGCATTGCCCGCCTGTGCAACCTTGCCCTCACCGGATAACCAGGCCGACCGCGCTCCGGTTGCCCGCGTCCGCAGGGCCGGCGAGATCACTTACGGGACAACCTTGAGGAATGGACTTCGGACGCCGACCGCCGCACCAAGACCCATATCCCGCCTGAGGTAGGTCACTGCGAAAGGTGGTGCCTGGCCGGTGGACGTGCTCGACACCCTCGTCGCCATCACTTCAGCGGCGCATTGAGCGCTCTACCGCAGTCCACCCGTCGGCGCCACGGTCGTCTGCATCGACGAGCTCGGGCCGATGATTGCTCCCACGCTGGGCTGGTCGCTGGATGGGGGAGGGCGACGCCGGGGCCGAGTGCGTACACCCCATCGCGGGGTCGCGTAGTGGAGCCTGCGACTGAGCGCCCGTTGCTCGGTCCGCAGTGGTGCCGTTGTCTGAGCGAAGGGGCGCATGGGAATCGGCCTGCGCGCCTCCTACGCTTCCTGTGCCTCAGACGTGAGCCTTTCTTCTGCGGCAACAGGAACGGAGTGGGTCTCTCCTGGTCAGCGCACCAAGGTGGTTTCCGCGACGACAAGCAGCACGAGCGACAACTCCGCAACGTCCCCCGAGCCCGAGTCACAACCGCCCCCACGCGGTGGGCGGAACAGGCGCAACAGCGCGACAACTCTGGCCTACGCCGCGGCGATCGTCGGCGCCGTGGCGGCTGCTGTTGCGAGTTTCGGCTCTGGCACAACTTCTGTGACGCCATCTGCCCGTCACGACAACAGGACTCGCTTCCAGAGGAGTTGGAAGCAAGCGCGGCCGAACATCTGTGCCAGGGCACGGCCAGCGCCGGTGGTTCGGCACCTGCCCATGGACTCGGCTCTGACCTGGACCGCTTCCAACTCCTCCGCTGCCCGGCTGAGTACGCGTACTCAGGTGCCGTCTGCCGGACTCCTCCATGCTGGGGGCGAACGCCGGACCGTCTCAGGGGGACATACGCATGGACCACGCCCTGCAGCTGCGCACTGCCACTCCTCGGGATCACGACTGGATCCACGAACTGCGCCACCGCGTGTACGCGGAGGAGCTCGGCCAGCATCCGGTGGATCCGTCGGGAAGGCTGAGTGACGGACTCGACGGCGACAACGTCTATCTCGTGGCCGCGCGCGGCCAGACGCGGATCGGCTTCGTCAGCCTCACCCCGCCGTGGGTCGGCCGCTACTCACTCGACAAGTACCTGACGCGCGAGGAGCTGCCGGTCCTGACCGAGGAGGCGCCGTTCGAGATCCGCGTCCTGACCGTCGAGGAGCACTGGCGGTCCACCGTGGCGGCGCCACTCCTTATGTACGCGGCGCTGCGCTGGGTCGCGGCGCGGGGCGGCCGCCGGGTGGTGGCGATGGGACGCACGGAGCTGCTCGACATGTACCTCGCCGCCGGGCTGCGGCCGGTGGGGCGCACGGTCCGCTCGGGCGCAGTCTCGTTCGAAGTCCTCAGCGGCTCCGTGGCCGAGCTGACGAGGACCGTCGCGGAGCGCCACGGCCGGATCCTGGAGCGGCTGCGGACGGGCCTCGACTGGCGGCTCGACGTGCCGTTCGCGCCGCGTGCGGACGGCTGTGAGCACGGCGGGGCGTTCTTCTCGGCGATCGGAACCGACTTCCGAACCCTGACCCGCCGTCACGAGGTGGTCGCGGCGGATGTGCTGGACGCCTGGTTCCCGCCGTCCCCAGGGGTCCGCGCGGTCCTCTCGGAGGATCCGGGGTGGGCGGCCCGGACCTCGCCGCCGACGGGCGCGGAGGGACTGCTCGCGGAGATCGCCGGGGTCCGCGGGCTGCCGGTGGAGTCGCTGGTCGTCGGGGCGGGCTCGTCCGATCTGATCTTCCGCGCGTTCGGCCGGTGGCTAACGCCGAGCAGCCGGGTGCTCTTGCTCGATCCGGGCTACGGGGAGTACGCCCATGTCACCGAGCGGGTGATCGGCTGCCGGGTCGACCGGCTCCAGCTGCGCCGGGAGGACGGCTGGCTGCTCGACCCGGCCCGGCTCGCCACCACGACCGGCGACGGACGGTACGACCTCGTGGTCGTGGTCAACCCGAACAACCCGACCGGCCGCCACGCCCCGGCCGACGCGCTGCGCGCGGTGATCGAGGCCTCGCCCGTGCGGACCCGGTGGTGGATCGACGAGGCGTACCTGGGGTATGTCGATCCGGCGGACTCGCTTGCCGGGCTCGCCTCGGTCGACGCCCGGGTCGTGGTCTGCACCTCGCTGTCGAAGATGTACGCGCTGTCGGGGATGCGGGCCGCGTACCTGGTGGCCGGTCCGGAGACGGCCGGGGAGCTGCGGCGCTGGACGCCGCCGTGGCCCGTGAGCCTGCCGGCCCAGCTGGCTGCCGTGACGGCGCTGCGCGACCCCGCGTACTACGCGGAGCGCTGGGCCCGCACCCATGTGCTGCGCCGGGGACTGGCGTGCGACCTCGAGGAGTTGGACGGGTTCTCCTCGGTCGACGAGGGGGTGGCGAACTTCCTCACGGTGACCCTGCCGCCGGAGGGACCGAGCGCGGCGCGGCTGGTGCGCGAGTGCCGACGGCACGACGTGTTCCTGCGTGACCTGTCGCCGATGTCCCCGGCGTACGAGGGGCGGACCGTCCGGATCGCCGTCCGCGACACGGCGGAGAACGCGCGGATCGTGGCGGCGTGCCAGAGCGCCCTGGACGCGCTGCGCACGCCGGCCGCAGTGGTGTCGGGCGCGCCGGGACGGGCCTCCCGGTGACGACGGTCGCCGGTCTCGTGCCGTACCTCGGCGGGGCACTGGCGGTCGGTGGCGTCGCGGTGGCGGCGACCCAGCGCCGTGAACTGATGGTCCGCTGGTGCGTGTGGGCGCTCGGAGTGCCTCTGGTGACCGCCGCGTTCTGGCTCGGTCCACCGGGGATCGCGGTGCTCGCGGCCGTGGTCGGTGTGGTCGCGGTGGCGGAGTTCGGCGGGCTGCTCCGGCTGGGTCCGGTGGACCGGGCGGTGCTGGGCGCGGCGATCGTCGGACTCGTCCTCACCGCCTGGCTTGCCCCCGGGGAGGTGCTTCGGGTGGCGGCGGCCGGGGCGCTTGCGATTGCCGGGGTGCCGTTGCTCTCGGGCGACGTGGAGCACGGGCTCCGCCGCCTGGGGGCGGGCCTGCTGGGGCTCGTGTGGCTGGGCGCCCTGGCCGGCCTCGTATCGTCCGGCGCTCTCGGCCTCGTCCTGTTCGTGGCCGTGTCGATCGCCGACATCGTCGCGTACGCGGCGGGTCGCCGTCTCGGCGGCCCCCGGCTCTCCCCGCTGTCGCCCGCCAAGCGGTGGAGCGGCACGCTGGCCGGGGCCGCGGCCGGTCTCCTCACGCTGGCCGTGCTGTCCTCCCTGACGTGGCAGACGGCGGTGGCCGTGGCGGTCGGCGGCCCGCTCGGGGACCTGCTGGAGTCGATGGTCAAGCGGGGCGCCCGCGCCAAGGACGCCGGCCGGTGGCTGCCCGGCTCCGGCGGCATCCTCGACCGGATCGATTCCCTCCTCGTCGCTCTGGCGGTGCTGTTGGTGCTGGAGTGAGCCACGGGGCGGTGGCTTCATACGCGGCAAGCTCGAACCCCTGCTGGCTGGAGGCCAACCGGTGGCTGGCGATCGCCGACACCCCGATCCGTTTGGAAGGCAGCCATGCGATCCCCACCCAGGTCGGCAAGGTGATCCAGCCGGACGTAGTGCTGTGCCGCAGCAACATCGTCGCCATGGCCCAGATTTTCTGCTTCCTCGCTAAGAGCCGCAGGGTCGCACCGGCCGGGGGAGGAGCTGCCCTGCAGGCGCTGGCGCTGGCGTGATGCGACCTGAAAGACGGACGCCGCACCTCCCACCCCGAGTTGGTGCTGTTCACCCCCTGGGGCCAACTGCAGGACTACGCCGAACACGACCCCGCCGGCGCTGACCTGCAGCCCCTGGCCGACCTCGTCGGCTACCACGGCACCGACGCCATCCTCGCCGCGGTCAACCTCCTGGTCCGCGAACAGGCCGCGCAGGTGACCGTGTCGACCGCACACAAAGCCAAGGGTCGCGAATGGCCCCAGGTTGAGATCGCCGACGACTCCCACCCATCCGAGGACAGCGACGAAACCGACGAGCACGGAAGCCCCCTGCCCGGTCCGATCGCCGACGCCGACGCCGACGCGGACGCCGACGCCGACGCCCGCCTCGCCTACGTCGCCGTCACCCGCGCCCGTACCCGCCTCGACCTCGGCGGGCTGACCTGGATCAACGGACCCCCCGATGGCAATCCGCAGTGGTCGCAGGATCCGGCTCGAACCGTCTGCCGAATTGACTCTGGCACGCGTAGCGTGAATCCGGCGGCGACATCGCAAGGTCATTGCGAAACCGCCCTCCTGGCTGTGGATCTGGGGGCGGCCCAGCCCATGGCCCGCCCCCAAAGTACCGTTTCGACAGGGTGTGTGAGGCTATGCGGTGTAGCAGTGAGGCCGGCCGTAGTAGTCGAGTTCGCAGATGACCCTGTCGTAATCGTGGAAGCGTGTCCACATGAAGGACGTGGGGGACTGGGCCCAACTGCCGTCCTGATAGATGTAGTTCGATTCCACCATGACGCCGTCCGCGTCGTAGAACCAGCCGAATTCGCTGTCGCTGGACTTTCCGGACGGGAGCCATCGCGTGTTGCAGTTCCAGGTGGCCCGAACCACGTTGGCGCTGCCGTCGTTCCCGCCGCTGGGGTTCCAGATGTTGCACTTGCTGGCGCCGTCGCTGAGGAAGCGGGCGGTTTTGACGGTGTAGCTCGACGGCAGCCTGTTCTCTACCGTCCCGAACGCTCCCGCGTGAGCCGTTGACACCGGGCCTGCGAGGGTGAGGGCGTTCGCCCCGAGCGTGAGGAGGGCGATGGCTGCGATGCGAAGCTTGTTCTTGATCAAATTCTCCCCCTGTGATGCCGTTTCGACGGGCTGATTCTGGTGGCGAAGAAATGGCATGTCAATGTCAAGCTCACCACAACAACTGCATCCAGATCTCGCCGTGCTCGTCGGCGTCACCGTGGCAGTCAAAGCACCCGCGATCGTGGTGCGGTGTCTGCGACGCAGCCGCACTCCCGCGAGATCGATGCTCCGCATCACGCGTGCGATCCGCTTGTGATCGATCCGCTCGCCCCCTTCGCGGAACTCGGCGGTGATCCTGGGGACGCCGTAGGTGCCGTCGGACTCGTGGTGCACGGCCCGGATCCGGGCAGCCAGGCAGGCGTCGTCCGCCTGCCGGGCGGCCCGGTCCCCGGCCGTCGCGCGCCAGTAGTAATAGCTGGAGCGGGCGATGCCGACGATGGTGCACAGCCGCTTCACGCCGTAGCGGCGCTGGTGGTCGGCAACGAACTGGAAGCGGTTCACCAGCGCGTCTCCCCGGCGAAATACTTGGCTGCCTTCCGCAGGATCTCGCGTTCTTCTTCCAGCTCGCGGACTTTCTTGGGCAAAGCCGCGTTCTCCGCCTCCAACGGCGTCGGCGGCCCGGCCGGTACTTCCGCCCGGCGCCCGCGGGGCTGGCTCGCACCGGCCGCCCGGACCCAGTTCCGCAGGGTTTCGGGGTTGATCCCGAGATCGGAGGCAACCGACCTGATCGTCGCTTCGGGCCGCGACTGGTACAGCGCGACCGCGTCCGCCTTGAACTGCGGCGGATAGTGCTTCATGACCACGAGATGTCCGTTCTCAGATCCTCAGGATCCAGTGTCTCGTGTGTCCAAGATCAGGGGTCAAGGCCCAGGCATATGTCTACGAGTGCACGCCCGCCCCGACCTACCGGAGCGTCTACCGGCAGAACCAACTTGCCCGGGTCTGGGAACGACACCCCCTGACTGGGCCCCTCCCCGTCACGCAGCTCCATTGCGCGACGGGGGGACCTGCGCAGCCTGCTGCTCCCCGTTGGCAGCTACCGGAGCAGCAGCCGGGGCGACCATGGCCTGAGCGATGGCCACCACAACCTCGCGCCGCTGCTCGGCGGTCAGACCGGCATCGGCCACGAGCCTTTCTGCAGCGAGGAACCTGGAGAACTCCAACGGCTGGTCGAAGTACGACCTTAGATGTGTAGCCGCAGCCTCCTGGGACCGGACGAACGTTTTGCTGACGTAGCCGGCCAAGCCTGCGGAGACCGCGCCGAGGCCACCGGCGACGATGCTTCCCGCAGTAGTGCTCGCCTTCAACGCGACGACGACAAAACCGACGAGGAGAGCAAACCCTAGCCCCATTGAGATCTGGGCATTCCGGAAAGACTTCTTTGCCTGCTCCAGTGCGATCTGGTGGTAGAGATCGAGCCGCGCATGCGTGAGCTTCCACTGCTCTGCCAGGGTCAAGCGGTGGCTCTCGGCCTGGCTTGCATACGGGTTGCCGTCTTGCCCAATGGGGGTGTTGTTCGATGAAGGCGTGCTGACGGGGGGTCCGTCGTTACCTACGACGATGGTATGGGCGTGGAGGCGAACAGCATTCTCTAGGTCGCGCTCCGCCTCCCGGACGCGAACGCGACTAGCCTCAATCGCAGACTTATTGGCAAATAGGACGCTAACGCGTATCGCGAATAGCGCAATTGATATCGCAAGTAGCGCGGTGGCGATCAACTGCACTTCCGGTGAGCCGTATTGGACTACGGCCCAAACGCCGACCGCAGAGGGCAAGACCGAGCCGAACGCTTGCCAGGGCCTGATACGAGGCCGCGCCGTACTCGTGCCCCTGGTGGTCGGCGCCTGGGGCTCATCACTGCTCGGCATGAGCAACAGCATGGCGACCGCCCCGGGTGTCGTCCACCCGTTCCGTGACACACGGCAATGTGGCCCCTGCCGTCCACAGGTGGCGTCCGCCGCTCGACGCCGGTAAGCCGGCGGTCGGTGTCTGCTCCACGTCGACGACCTTCACCGACCTGTTACCGGAGACCTTGCCGTTTGTGATCTCCTCCTCTAGCGGGACCGTGTTGCCGGTGGGGACCATGCCGACGCCGAGCTTGTTGGCCGTCACGCCCGTCCCCCCGAGGTTGTCGCCGTCCTTGTCCGGCCACAGCACGCAGCAGGGCAGCCGCACGGCGCGCTCGATGGCGTCGGGCAGCACAGACTTGCCTTCTGGGGCGATGAGAGTGTGATCGGGGAGCGCGGCCCGGATCGCCTCGTGCGCGGCTCGGGTCTCCCGGCGCCGGACTCCGGCACAACCTGCCGGCCGGGGTATCCGGGTTTTCCCGCAGTTTCCCGATCGCATGTCTGGGGGTGTCCCGCAGTATCGCCCGGGAGGCGGTCGGTGACCGCGGCTGGGCTTTACGTTGGCAGGGTACGGGCTTCCCGGCGTCGCGCGATGCGTGGACGCGTTGCGCAGGTCCCGGGAACGCAATGGCTCCCTGGCAATTTGCGAGGGCATCGTGATCCAAGCATTCCGCACTGACATCAAACCGCCCGGCGAGCGGACCGAGTACTGGGCAGACGCCGTGGGCCAGGCGTTCATCCAGATGGAGGTCCGTAGCCTGGGAGAGGCCATGATCCATGGCGCCATTCGACGGGCATGCGTGGCGGGCGTCCAAGCCGGCTTCATCGAGACAAGCCCGCAACGGCTGGCCCGGACCGCGCCGCTCATCGCCGCGGACAGCGACGAGTCGCTGGTGGTGAGCCTGCAACGAACCGGTGCCGGCGTCGCGCGTCAGGACGGCCAGGAGACCCCGGTCGCCGCCGGCGAGTTCGTCATCCTCGACACCCGCAGGCCCTACGCCGTCGAGTTCACCGGCCCGGTACGACGGCACCTCGTCACAGTCCCGCGCGAGATGCTGGATCTCCCGGACTCGGCACTGCGCCTGGTCACCGGCCGGACCTACTCAACCGGTCAAGGCATCAGCGGAATTCTCGCGTCGTACGTGAACGGACTCGTCACGATGGCAGACCGCTGCATCCACGCGCCGACTCCGAAGGACTTCCTCAAACGGGGGATCGTCGACGTGCTGACGGCCCTGGTCGCCCTGGAGGGCAACATCAAGGAAGTAGCCACGCCTGCGGCGGAGGCGGACCTGTTGCGACGCCTGCGCAGCTACATTCGCGCCCACCTGCAAGACCCCGCACTCTGCCCGGCCTCACTCGCGGCCGAACACCACATCTCCGTTCGCTACCTGTACCAGCTCTTCCAGGACGAGCCCATGACCGTCGGCCGTTGGATCCAGCGCCTCAGACTCGAGGCATGCCGAAGGGACCTCGTATCCCCGGAACTCGCGGGGCAGACCGTGGCGGCCGTCGCACACCGCTGGGGCTTCGCCAGCCACGCGCACTTCAGCCGCACCTTCCGTTCGGTCTACGGCGTGTCTCCCATGGAGTGGCGGCAGACCGGCGTCCTGCAGACTGATCCTTTGCAGGCCTTCGATCTCCCCTCTCACCAACACGGCGGGTGATCGGTGCTGCCGTACCGATCCGCGCCACGCGATGCGGGCGCATGCATCGACAGGCAGGCTCGTCCTGCGGCCTTCGCCTTGGATGGCTCGGCGCAGCCCGGGGTTGGCTTGCCCGAACTGGCCGACGACATGCGCGCCGCTTGGTGGCGAAGGATGCGGCCCGGTGCCGCCTGAGCCGGTTGATCGTTCGCTCGACGGTGTTGCGCTTCCTGTACCGGTCTTCGTCGAAGCCGGGTGGCCGTCCACCCAGCCCTTGCACAGGCGGGCGGCCTTGCTATCGGTCTTCTCGGGGATGGTGTGCGGGATACGGCGACGACGCAAACACGCGCGGATGGGTCCGTTGCTGTAAGCCTTGTCCGCTGCGAGGCTGTCGGACTTCTTGCGGGTCCCGGCGGCCCGAACCGAGGAAGCAGGGGGCGGGCGGCAGCAGCCGTCGGCGCTCAGGTGGAGCGTGCTGGTGAACCCGCCCCCGGAGCGGCCCGGATCCTCAGCGGCGGCCCGCCGGTGTACCGCAAGGCCAAGCAGAAATAAAGATGCGCAACGCAGTAAAACCTGCGAAATGGGCCACTGGCCGCAATACCACGGAAAACGTGCCCGCTACGCAGGCTCCGCGACCTGTTCAGGAGGAAGTCCGTATGGCAGTTCGACTCGACGCCGCGTCGTTGGCTCCTGGTCATCGTGCGGACGCGATCCGTGAATTCTCGTGGTCCATCAACGGCCGCGTAGAGGTGGACCTTCCGCCGAATCCGCACCGCCAGCGGGCCTATGCGACCACCAACACGCTGGGGTCGGTGAAAGTCTCGGAGATCGGCTGGAACGTGGCCCGCCTCCTGTGCACCGCTGCCCCGGTGGACGAGGACATGGTGCCGCACGTTCTCGTCCATCTCCAGGAGGCGGGGGTCTCCGATGTCCGCCAAGGGGGTAGGCACGCACTGAGAAGGGCCGGGGATCTCACGGTGCTCGACAATGCGAAGCCCTATGAGGTCCTTTTCCACGGCTCAACAGATTCGGTTCTCGTGCGCGTGCCCACGCATGTCCTGGGGCTGCGGCCGTCCTTGCTCGACCAGATCACCGCAGTGCCAATCAGTTCGGAGCGCCCGGTCGTGGGTGCCACAGCGGCATTCTTCACCCGGCTGGCCCGCCATCAGGCCGCAGCCGGCGAAGCTGATACCGCCCTGTTCGCGGAGCCCAGTGTCGACCTGATCAGGGCTGTGGTCACCGTGGCCCTGGACCGGGACGATCTGGCCAGAGCGCCTTTGAACAGCACACTTCTTGTGCGCGTTCAGGAATACGTCCGCCTGCATCTGGCAGACGCCGACCTGACCGCCGAACGTATCGCCGCCGAGCACGACGTTTCCGTACGCTGGCTCTACGTGACCCTGTCCCGAGCGGGTATCACCCTCAGTGAATGGATCAGGACGCAGCGCCTCGAGGAGTGCAAGAAAGAACTGGCCTCGCCAGTGCATCAGTTCATGACGATCGAGGCCATCGCCCACCGGTGGGGGTTCGCCAGCGCGGCCCACTTCAGTCGCGTTTTCAAGACCACGTACGGCCTGAGCCCCCGCGAGCTGCGGTTGCAACACACGGCGGGGAGAGCCGACTCTCACCAGCCTGACTGACGCCGGGCCCCGTGCCGGGCTTCCGTGACCCAGGGGGTTCCAACGCTCGGGACCGGTGGGCGACGACACCCGCCGGCCTCAGGGCGCGAGCGCGCCGAGGCGGTCGGCGGACCCGATCACCCCGCCGAGCAGCTCCAGACATAGACCGTCCCTACGAATATGAAGCGGTCCGGGAGACCGGGTATGGCTGATAGACCGTTGCCATTGATGGCTCTGGAAGAGTGGCCGCCCGGTCCTCCGGGACGCTCCGAACCGGCCCGACACCCTCGACGGCTTCATAGCCGGCACCGGCCTGACCCTCGACGACCCAGCCTCACCCTGACAAGCCGAAGTCAGATAGGCGCGGATCCGGGCATCTGACAGAGCGGGTGTCAGAGCTGAGGTGCCGGGCGGAGGGGCTCGCCGTTGACCTCAGTCGCTTCCGCCATGGTCCACCAGAGTTCGTCGCGCACGGTCAGGTAGGGATGCCATGCGCCGACAGCTCCGGCGCTCTCGAGGGCCTCGGCGACGTCGGCCAGGTAGGTGCCCAGTGACGGCCAGCCGTCGGAGAAGTCGGCGGGGTTGTCGCCCGGTGCCCATCCGACTCGGCCGTAGCCCGCCCCCGGCCGCAGGTCGATGATCTGGAGACCTCCGTCCGAAGCCCCGAACGGTAGCCAGCGTTCATTCCACCAGGACTCGCCGTCGGGGCCGGAGGCGGTGAAGCCGTCGACGTCCTCGGCGATGTCCATGCGTTCCTCGTACTCACCCACAATGCCGGCCACGGACAGCGTGGGCGCCGCGGGCAGGATCCGCAGCCACTCCCTCGTTCCGTCGTGGCGGTGCAGGGACTCGATCAGGTCGGTCGGGAAGGTCATTCCCAGTTTGTCCGCGGCGGTGCCGATCGCGTCGGCGGTCGCCGGAGGAGCCAGGAACGCGGCACTCGTCGGCGTGTGCCGCAGCAGCCAAGCTTCGATTCGAACCCATGCTTCGGTGACAGATCCCACCGGCGCATCATAGGGGCGACTTCATCCGGCTTGATCTCCTGCTCGAACAGCTCGGCTGTCTGCATCCGTACCGTCTCCCGGCGCTGCCGCTCCACAGCGGTCAGCCCGCCCCCATCCGCATACCTCACACATCACGGGATACAGCCACCCCCCCAAGGCCCTTCAGGGACTTCGCGAAGATTCACCCTGACGAGCCGAAGTCAGTAAAGACTGTGACGACTCGGGGAGTTGACGACGGGCTGCTGAATCCCCACCGTTACCAGCTGTGCAAGTTTTTTAGCGCCCGCGACGGACTGGACCACGCCGACTTTGACAAGGTCTCCGATATCAAGTCGGTGCGGGTTGGCGCGGTGGAGCGGGTCAAGCCGGTCGCCTGACTGGCTGCGACCGAGGGCGGCTCCGCACCTGGGCTGGGTGGGGGACCGCCGTCGTGTCCGGGGTCAGGGCAGGTGGGGAGGGGGATGCGGGTACGGCATGCTTTAGATGATGGCTGTGCTTGCTGCCTTCTTGGCCACGTAGATGGTGTTGGCCGCTGTGCCTGCTTGGAGTGGGTTGTCGAACTCGACGACGTGGGCTTCTGATTCTGCGAAGACCTGTGCGAGTGCCGCGTTGAAGTTCTCGTCCGGTGCGTCGTTCGACCACAGGGCGAAGACTCCGTTGGGGTGAAGCTGTTCGGCAAGGGCGTGCAGTCCCGCGGGCCGGTAGAGCGCGGCGTGGCGGGGGTGCAGTACGTGACGTGGTGAGTGGTCGATGTCCAGCAGGACGGCGTGGAAAAGGCGGCCCGGCGTCTGGGGGTCGAGGCCGTGCGGGTCGCCGGCCATCGCGAAGAAGTCGCCTTGGACCAGTCGGCAGCGGAGGTCCGACGTCAGCTGGGCGCCGAGCGGCACCATGCCGCGTTGATGCCAGTGGATTACCTCGGCGAGTGCCTCGACCACGATCAGCGACCGCAGCCGAGGGTCGTCCAGTGCCGCCTTTGCTGTGTAGCCGAGGCCGAGTCCGCCCACGGCGACGTCCAGTTCGGTGCCCGGCGTCTTCGCCAGGCCGAGTTGGGTGAGCGCGATCTCGCCTGCTGTGAAGAGGCTGGACATCAAGAACTCGTCACCGAGCTTGACTTCGTACACGTCGTTGCCGGACTCGGGGTCCCGCCGACGGCGCAGACTGATGTCGCCGAGCGGCGTCGTGCGCCAGTCGATCTCCTCGAAACGCGCGCTCATCCGTTCGCCTTCCTCAACGCGTCCGCAGCGCGGTCGCGCCCCACCGAAACCTACCGCTCCCGTCCTTGTTCCGACTCCTCGCCGACCCTTGCGAGCGCGTCGCGGAGGCCGCCGGTGCCTCGCCGTTCCTTTTCGTCGATCGCATGGATTAGCTGCTGACCCGGGCGGGTTTGTAGCCGTCGTGGCGCCCCGGTTCGTCGGAGGAGGGCTGGATGAGGGCCAGGCCCCGGGCGCCGGTGAGGGGGCGGGGGTGGAAGCGGCGAGTTGGTGCAGCCCGTCCATGTCGGAAGCTGCGGATGCCGCCGGGACGGGCACGTTGTACCCGGTGGCCGGGAGTTCTTCTGGTGGGGTGGCTGGCGTTGTGACGGGAGGAGGCCCGCCGCGCGCTCCGGGTGATGATCTGGGCTTGCCGGTGCGCGCGGCGGGTGTGAAGTCTCCGTGTTTCTTGGGGATGGCGACCACGGTCAGCGTTCTGACCTTGCCATCCGGCGATCGAATGAGACGGGGCGCTGCTGCCTCGATCTGACCTGAGCTGGTCCTTTGGCTCGCTGGCCCGGGAACCCATCGACTCCATGAGATTCCGTGCATCAGTTGAGGTTCCCCATGGTGCTCCCTCGGGGCGCAGACCGGGCGTCGTTTGACGGCGCGACTGGCCGCGGGCTGTTTCACGCGGCCACCCGCAGGAAGGACTTGCGGCGGCCGAGTCGCAGCTACTTAGCTTTGTCGTACCCGGCGATCAGCTGATGGCGTGCTCGCGGGATGCCGTGCGACGGTTGGGTAACAGGCAGCAGGGAAGGGGGCGGCAGATGCTGGCGGAGGCCCTGACGGCGCTGGCGTCGCTGGCCGGCAGCACGGTGGTGGCTGCCGCCACCACCGATGCATGGGAGACGGCCAGGTACAGGTTCGCCCGGCTGCTGGGCCGTGGCGACTCGAGGCAGGAACAGCTGGTGGAGCATCGGCTGGAGGAGACACGTCGGCAACTGACGAGGGCGGGGGGTGCCGAGCTGGAGCAGACCCGTACCTTCCAGACGGAGCGATGGGCTGGGCGGCTGGCGGACCTGCTGGAAGAAGACCCCGACGTGGAGGCTGAACTGCGGGCCCTGGTCGACGAGATCCAGGTGGTATTGCCGGCCGGGGCGGTGTCCGCAGGGGATCACGCAGTCGCGGCGGGGCGGGATGTGAACATCTCGGCATCTGGCGGCGCGATTGCCGCGGGGGTGATCCACGGGAACGTGGCGCCGCCGGGCCCTCCCGGGCCGGGCGCGGTCCAGGCCTGACCCCGCCCGGTACTTCTCCTGGCAGCCCGGACGTTGCCGCGGGCGCCTCGGTGCTGGCCCAGTACGGCGGTGTGGCTGTCGGTCACGCCGGATCGGTGATTGTCGATGGGCGGGCGCCGGTGTCGTGGCCGTGGCGGGTCGGCGCAGTGCCCGGCCAGGCCGAATCGTTCCAGCATCGTGGTGTCGCCGATGTGCTGGATGAGGCAGTGGCCGACGACGGGACGGCGCTGCTGTGCCTCGTGCTGGCCGGGACCGGCGGGGTGGGCAAGACACAGTTGGCCGCTGCGTATGCGCGTGCGGCGTGGCAGGCGGGCACGGTGGATCTGCTGGCGTGGGTCAACGCCGGCAGCCGTGATGCCGTGGTGGCGGCGTATGTGCAGGCCGGCGTCGAGGTGGCGGGAGCTGATCCGGGCGACCCGCAACAGGCCGCGGGACGGTTCATTACGTGGCTGGAGACCACCGACCGGCGGTGGCTGATTGTCTTGGATGATGTGGCCGACCCCGCCGACCTGCGCGGGTTGTGGCCACCGGCCAGCGGCCGCGGCCGGGTGCTGGTCACCACCCGACGCCGCGATGCCGCACTGACCGGAGGAGGCCGGCGACTGATCCACGTCGGCCTGTTCACCCCTGGTGAGGCCGGCGCGTACCTGACCGCCAAGCTCGCCGCCCACCAGCGGACAGACCAGCCTGACCAGATCGCGGACCTGGCCGCGGACCTGGGATTCCTGCCGCTGGCCCTGGCCCAGGCCGCGGCCTACCTGACCGACCGGGACCTGGACTGCGCGACCTACCGGGACCGACTGGCCGATCGCCGCCGGACCCTGCCCGACCTCGCCCCGGATGACAGCGGCCTGCCCGACGACCACCGCACCGTGCTGGCCGCCACCTGGTCGCTGTCCACCGAGCAGGCCGACCGGCTGCGCCCGGCTGGGCTGGCGCGCCCCATGCTGGAGCTGGCCAGCATGCTGGACCCCAACGGAATCCCCCAGGCGGTACTCACCAGCCCGCCCGCCCGTGCCTACCTGACCCGGTACCGCACCGCCGGCGCGGTCACCAGCGGCACAAGCCTCGATGCGCGATGGCAGGTTGATACAGGGGACGCAGCCGACGCGCTGCGCTGCCTGAGCCGGCTCAGCCTGGCCGAACTCGACCCCGCCGCTGCGCACCGGGCGGTGCGCGTGCACAGCCTCATCCAGCGCGCCGCCCGCGAAAGCCTGTCCAAAGCCCGCCGCGGCCCGCTGGCACGTGCCGCCGCCGACGCCCTGTTGGCGGCCTGGCCCGCGATCGAACGCGACATCGACCTGGCCCAGGCACTGCGCTCCAGCGCGGCCACGCTGACCCGCCGCACCTCAGACGAGCTGTGGCAGCC
Source organism: Streptomyces sp. NPDC059718 (assembly GCF_042733315.1). NCBI lineage: Bacteria > Bacillati > Actinomycetota > Actinomycetes > Kitasatosporales > Streptomycetaceae > Streptomyces > Streptomyces sp. NPDC059718. The sequence continues at coordinate 22,258 of NZ_JBHWGA010000062.1, read as the reverse complement.
CGCGGTACACGAGATCATCTTCCGGGCCGGGGACAGCCTCGGCGAGGCCGGCCTGGCCACAGACGCCGTCGCCTATTTCCGGCACGCGGTGGACCAGGCCGCACGAATGCTCGGCCCTGACCATCCCAGCACGCTCCGGGCCCGGTACGCCCTCGGAAGATCGCGGGGGGAGTCCGGGGATTTCGCCGGCGCCGCCGACAGCCAGCGCGAGCTGCTTGCCGACCGGCTACGCGTGCTCGGCCCCGACCATCCCGACACCTTGGGCACCCGCGCTAGCCTCGCGTTCTGGCGGGGACATGGCGGAGATCCCGCCGGCGCGGCGGCCGACACGCACGCAGTGATCGCCGACATGGTCAGGGTGCTCGGCCCGGGCCACACCAGCACCTTGAGCGCACGGCACAACCTCGCCGACTGGCAGGGAAAGGCCGGAGACCCGGCCGGCGCGGCCGAAGCCTATGCCGAACTGCTCACCGACTCGCTGCGAGTGCTCGGCCCAGACCACTTCGACACCCTCGACACCCGCCGCAACCTCGCGTACTGGCGCGGGCGGGCCGGCGCCGCCGCCGAGGCCGCCGCCGCCCTCGAACTGGTTGCCGCGGACTATTCTCGCGTGCTTGGGCCGCATCACCCCGACACCATGCACGCCCGGGACGACCTGGCCTTCTGGCGAGGGCGGGCCGGTGATCCGGTCGGCGCCGTGGACGACTACGCCGAACTACTGGGCGACCGGCTGCGCGTACTCGGCCCCGACCACCCCCACACGCTGACCAATCGCCACAACCTGGCGGAATGGCGGGGGCTGGCCGGTGACGCGGCCGCGGCTGCGGAGGACTTCCAGGAGCTACTCGCCGATCAGACGCGAATCCTCGGCGCCGAACACCCCCATACCTTGAGCACCCGACACAACCTTGCGGGCTGGCAGGGGGAGGCGCACGGCGCAGCTGCGGCCCTGGAAGTACTGGAACCGCTCGCCGTCGACCGGCTGCACATCCTCGGGCCCGCGCACCCGGACACCTTGTCCACCCGGCACAATCTCGCCTACTGGCGGGGGAGAGCGGGAGACGCGCCCGCAGCCGTAGCTGGGCTGCGGCAACTCCTCGACGACCAGGTACCGATACTCGGCCCGGACCATCCCAGCACCCTGGCCGTCCGGCATAACCTCGCCTACTGGCAGGCCAAGGCAGGAGACACCGCGGGTGCCGTGGCGGAATTCCGTGAGCTATTGGATCACCAACTCCGCGTCCTCGGCCCAAACCACCCCGACACCCTGGAAACCCGGCAGGACCTCGCCGAGCAGCGGGCAAAATCCGGTGACGTCATCGGAGCGATTGCCGATTTCCGGCAACTGCTCGCAGACCAGCAACGGGTCCTGCGACCTGGCCATCCCCACGTCCTGGCCGCTCACGCGTACCTTGCCGAACTGTTGTCTTCGCGCCGGCCACGTTCAACTCGGTGAACTCTTGGGCGCTGGGGCTCACGCATCACTTCGTGGTGGGGGTGGCCGCCGAAGGCATCGGCAAGGGCATCCCGATCGTGGCGGTGCCCTGTGTGAACGCGGCCTATGTGCAGAACCTCCAGTTTGAGGAGAGCGTCGCGAAGTTGCGGGCGATGGGCGTGACCGTGCTGTACGGCGACGGCGGCTTCGTCCCGAACCGGCCTGGAACCGGAAAGCCCGCCGACTATCCCTGGCACCGGGCGCTGGATGCCGCAGCGAATCTGGCCGGGGTATGACCAGCCCGGCCGGTGTGGCACTGCGCGTTCCGGCCGCGCCGGCGGTCGCAGGGCCAGGTGATCGTGCGCACAACGATGGGGTCGGTTTCTAGGGCGGCCACCTCTCGTCGCCGCGGGTACGCCCCGAAGGGGACTTCACCACGGCGCATTCCGGCTTCGCACCGGGGCCGATCCCCAGGCCGTGCCGAGCGGCCGGGGCGTTCCGGGACAGGGGTCTTTCCCCGATTCGAAGGGACCGGGCCCGGTGGTGTCCTAGCGGTCGTGCCCATGATCGCGAGGAACTCCGCTGACATCGATGTCCATGCCGAGCCCCAGGCCCGGCCGGAGAGACGTCCGCCGCGATCGCCTGATCCTGAAAGGCCGGTCATGAAGACGACATTCTGGGATGCCGCGGCGAACCGCCGGTCCCTGCTGCGCACGGCGGCCGCGCTGCCCGCCGCCGCCGCGCTGGCCGGCGGGGCCCTGGGGGGCACGGCGGCCGCCGCGGCCGACACCCCCGGGCTTCCTGACTTCGCGCCCGTCCCGCCCGCCGCGACCGGGCCGAGAATCAACGACGCGGGCTACTTCGTGGGCCGGATCGACGGACACCTGTACTGGGTGACCGACGGCTTCTACCAGGCGATGTTCCTCAGCACCCGGGAAGGCGTCGTCCTGGTCGACGCCCCTCCGACCATCGGCCACAACCTGCTGCGGGCGATCGCGGAGGTGACACGGGCCAACGGCCGTCCGGCAACGGTGACCCACCTCGTTTACTCGCATTCGCACGCGGACCACGTGGGCGCCTCGTCGATCTTCGGCAAGGACGTCGTGCGCATCGGACATGCCGAGTGCCGGCGCCTGCTGCTGCGCGCCGCCGACCCGAACCGCCCGGCGCCGACCGTCACCTTCGAGGACCGCTACACACTGCACGTCGGCGGTGAACGGCTGGAGTTGGCCCACCACGGCCCGAACCACTCCCCGGACAACATCTTCATCCACGCGCCGGAGCACAGGACGCTGATGGTCGTCGACATCCTGTATCCGGGTTGGGTGCCGTTTAAGAACCTGGCGGTCTCCCAGGACATCCCGGCCTGGCTGCGGGCGCAGGACATCGCCATGGGGTACCCGTGGCGGACCCTGGTCGGCGGCCACCTCGGCCGGCTCGGCGTGCGCGCGGACGGCGACCTCCAGCGCGCCTACATGGCCGACCTCGAAGCCTCCACGCGGGCCGCCATGAACCTGGACCCCACGCCCTACTTCGACAAGTACGGCCCGCAGGGCAACTCGTGGGCGATCTTCAAGACCTATCTCGACGCGGTGGCGGCGCAGGCCGCCGCACCGGTCGCCGCGAAGTACACCGGGGTCCTCGCGGCCGCGGACGTGTTCACGCTCGACAACGCGGCGGCCCTGGTCGAGTCCTTCCGCATCGACGCCGGGACGCTGGGCCCGTTCGGCACCCGCCCCTGACGCCGGCTCCTGAGCTTCGCTCCTGATTTTCCGCCCGGTCCCGACCGGGCCCGCTCACCCATCGATTCCGCTCGCGAGAAAGGCCCGACGGCCATGACCAGCCCCACACCCGTCCTCTTCATCCACGGCCTGTGGCTGCACAGCACGTCCTGGCAGCCGTGGATCGACCTGTTCGGCGACGAGGGCTACGCCCCGTCCGCGCCCGGCTGGCCCGGCGACCCCGACACCGTGGAGGAGGCGCGGCAGAACCCCGAGAGCATCGCCGACCACGGCATCGACGACGTCGTCGAGCACTACGCGTCGATCATCCGCGGCCTGGACACGCTGCCCATCCTCATCGGCCACTCCTTCGGCGGCATGATCGCGCAGAAGCTGCTCGGCCAGGACCTGGCCGCGGCCGCGGTGGCGATCGACGCGGCTCAGATCAAGGGGGTCCTGCCGCTGCCGCTGTCGGCGCTGCGGTCGACGCTGCCCGTGTTCAAGAACCCGGCGAACAAGCACCGCGCGGTGTCCCTGAGCGCCGAGCAGTTCCGCTTCGCGTTCGGCAACGCCGTGAGCGAGGAGGAGTCGGACGCCCTGTTCGCGCAGTGGACCATTCCCGCGCCGGGCAAGCCACTGTTCGAGGCCGCAGCGGCGAACTTCAACCCGCATTCGCCGGCCAAGGTCGACACCGAGAACTCCGGGCGCGGCCCGCTGCTGCTGATGTCCGGCGGCAAGGACCACACCGTCCCGGAGGCCGTCACCCGCGCGACGCTCAAGCAGTACCGGCACTCCGACGCGGTCACCGACTTCATGGCCTTCCCCGACCGCGGGCACTCGCTGACCATCGACAGCGGCTGGCGCGAGGTCGCGGACGAGGCGCTGGCCTGGCTGCGGCGGCAGGGCCTGGAGGGCTCGCGATGACCGCTCCTTCCCACGACCTCGGCCTGGAGGGGCAGCGGGCGCTGGTTACGGGCGCCGGCCGGGGCATCGGCCTGGCGATCACCCAGGGCCTGGTCCGGGCCGGGGCCCGGGTCGTCGCCGGGACCAGGAAGCGCACGGAGGAACTCGACGACCTGATCGAGCAGGGGGCGGAGCTCACCGTCGTCGAGGTCGACCTGGCCACGCCCGACGGCCCGGCCGCGCTGGCGGCCGCCGCGGTGGAGCTGCACGGCGGGCTGGATGTCCTGGTGAACAACGTCGGCGCGGTGCGGCCGCGGGTCGAGGGCTTCGCGGCCATGACCGATGCCGACTGGGACTGGACGTTCACGGTCAACTTCATGGCCGCGGTGCGCACCACCCGCAGCGCGCTGCCGCATCTCGTCGACACCGGGGACGGCCGGATCGTCACCGTCTCCTCGGTCAACGCCCGGCTGCCCGATCCGCTGGTCATCGACTACAGCGCCGCCAAGGCCGCGCTGTCCAACTTCTGCAAGGCGCTGTCCAAGCAGGTGGGTCCGCAGGGCGTACGGGTCAACTCGGTGAGCCCGGGACCGGTCGAGACCGCGCTGTGGCGGGGCACGGACGGGGTGGCCGCGACCGTCGGCGCGAGCCTGGGCCTTGATCCGCACGCCGTCGCCGACACCGCCGCGGCCGAGGCGGTCACCGGGCGGTTCACCCTGCCCTCCGAAGTGGCCGACCTGGTCGTGTTCCTGGCCGGCCGGCGGTCGGGCAACGTCACCGGCGCCGACTTCCTCATCGACGGCGGCATGACCGACACCCTCTGATGATTCTGGAGCCCGAGTGAGATTCCACCTGCCCCGAAACCGCCGCCTGCTCGGCGCGGCCCTCGCCGTGGCCGTCGCCCTGGGGGTGACCACGTTCACCACGAACGCGGCCCCCGCGTCGGCCTCGTCCGCCGGCGAGCGGTTGCCCGCGGGGTTCAGCGAGCACAAGACCCGCGTCGCCGGTATCGGCCTGCACTACGTCATCGGCGGCCACGGGCCGACGCTGCTGCTCCTCCACGGCTACCCGCAGACCTGGTACGAGTGGCACGGCATCATGCCCGCCCTCGCCCAGCACTACACGGTCGTCGCCCCCGATCTGCCCGGCGCCGGGCAGAGCGACGCCCCGCCCTCCGGCTACGACAAGAAGACGATGGCCGCCGAGCTGCACGCGCTGCTGGTGTCGCTCAACAGGGCCGATGACGTGCGGATCGTCGGCCACGACATCGGCACGATGGTCGCCTACTCCTACGCCGCGCAGTACCCGGCGACGGTGAAGAAGCTGGTCCTCAGCGAGGCGCCGATCCCGGACAAGAGCATCTACTCGATCCCCTCACTGACCGAACAGGGGCCCGGTGTCTGGAACTTCGGCTTCTTCAACCTGACCGACGGCCTGCCGGAGGACATGATCAGAGGCCGGGAGGTCGCCTGGACCGCCGGCTTCATCGGCGGGTTCGAGGGCGTCCGGGGAGCGGTGAGCCCCGCCGACATCCGGGTGTTCGCGCACTACCTGCGCGACCCCGCCCACCTCGAGGCGAGCCTCGCCTGGTTCCGCGTGTTCCCGCAGGACATCCGCGACAACGAGGAGTTCGCGAAGACCCCGCTGCGGATGCCCGTGCTCGCCATCGGCGCCTCCGGCAGCCTCGGCGACGCCGAGGGCGAACAGACCGACAAGTACGCCTCCGACGTCACCGGGGTGACCATCGCCAACTCCGGCCACTGGATCTACGAAGAACACCCCGAGGAACTGACCGCCATGCTGCTCGGTTTCCTCGACCGTCCCTCCCCGCATCTGGAGAAGTGATCGTGATCAAGAGTTTCCCCGGCTTCGAAGCCTCAACCGACACCGAGCCGTTCTGGTTCCTCGGCGGGCAGGCCAGGATCCTGCTCCCGGGCCGGGCGACTGGCGACGCGATGAGCGTGATGGAGTTCTCCGACCCGATAGGCCACGCGCCGCCGCACCATGTGCACGAGAACGAGGAAGAGCTCTGGTTCGTGCTGGACGGCGAGGTGTCCTTTTTTGTCGGTGACAAGCGCCACGACCTGATCCCAGGGCAGGTCGCCTTCGGCCCGCGCGGTGTGCCGCACAGCTACCTGGTCCGTTCCGAGGGCGCGCGGCTCGCCGTCGTCTTCAGCCCGGCCGGCATCGAGGAGTGGTTCAGGGTCAACGGTGTCCCGGTGACCGACGCCAGGGACATTCCGCCGGCCTTCGACCTGGCGTCGATCGTGGGCTCGGCCGAGGCCTTCAAGCTGCGCGTCACCGGGCCGCCGCCCACGTTGTGACGCTCCATCAGTTGCCGACATCCAGAAGGGAAGCTGACATGAAGTACACCCTGCCGGTGCCGTCCGGACGGGCCCTGCTGCGACGCAGGAGCGTGGTGATCCCCGCGCTGGTGGCCGCGGCCCTGCTCGCCGTCCCGGCGAGTTCCGAGGCCGTGCCGCACTTCTCCGCCCCGGCGCCCGCCGCCGCGCACACGGCCAAGCCGACGGTCGTCCTGGTGCACGGCGCCTTCGCCGACTCCTCCAGCTGGAACGGGGTCGTGACGCGGCTGGAGCGCGAGGGTTACCCCGTCCTCGGCGTGGCGAACCCGCTGCGCGACCTGGCCGGTGACGCGGCCTACGTCTCCAGCGTCCTCGACAGCATCCCCGGGCCGGTCGTCCTGGTCGGGCACTCCTACGGCGGCGCGGTCATCACCGACGCCGCCGCGGGCCACACCAACGTCAAGGCCCTGGTCTACATCGCCGCGTTCGCGCCCGACCAGGGCGAGAGCGCCCTGGGGATCACCAGTGAGTACCCGGGCAGCCGGCTGCCGTCGTCCCTGGTGGTGCGGCCGTTCCCCGGCGGCGGCCAGGACGCCTACATCGACCCCGCCGCCTTCCAGAAGGTCTTCGCGGCGGACGTGCCGGCCCGCGAGACCCGCCTGATGGCGGCCGGGCAGCGCCCGGTGGCCGTGGGCGCGCTGGCCGCGCCCAGCAGCGCACCGGCCTGGCGGACCATCCCGTCGTGGTACCTGGTCGCCGGAGCCGACCAGGCCATCCCGCCGGCCGCGGAGCGGGCCATGGCCCAGCGTGCCCACTCCCGCACCGTGACGGTACGAGATGCCTCGCACGCCGTGTCGGTCTCCCATCCGGGAGCCGTCGCGGACCTCGTCGAGGCGGCCGCCCGGGCCACCGCCTGACCCACACGTACCGGTGAGCACCGAACGGCGGGACCGTGCGGCACCGCGCGGTCCCGCCGCCGGGCGGCGGGTGTCAACCGGCCGAGGGCTGATCGCCGTGGCGGGTCAGCGCGGCGGCCAGCTGGCCCCGGGAGGCGATGCCGAGCTTGGGGAAGATGCGGTACAAGTGCGAGCTGACCGTGCGGTGCGACAGGAACAGCCGCTGTCCTATCTCGCGGTTGGACAGCCCCTGCGCGGCCAGCTCGGCGATCTGGGTCTCCTGCGGCGACAGCAGTTCGCGCGGGTTCGACGTGGGCTGCCACCCGCGCTCGCCCGTCGCACGCAACTCCTGGTCGGCGAGGTTCGCCCAGGTGCGGGCACCGACGGCGTCGAACGCCGACCGTGCCGCCCGCAGCGGTCCGCGGGACTCCAGGACACGTCGCTGCCGGCGCAGCCACGAGCCGTGCGCCAGATCGATACGGGCGCGGTGCCACGGCATCGGGGAAGCCGCGCCGTCCCTGGCGGCGTGGAACAGCGACTCGGCCGACGCGCGGTCGGCCAGCACCGCTCTCGCGTACTCCAGGGCGATGGCCGCCCCCGTGGGCGGGGAGGCACCCACGAGCCGCTCGACGGAGGCCAGCGCGGTTCTCGCCTCGGCCCGCCGATCGGTGCGGACGGCGGCGTCGGCCAGGTAGCCGAGCGCCCACACCTGCTGCATCCGCTGGAACGCGGGGTCGGCGGTCTCGAACATGCGGCGCAGCTCGCCGTACGCCTGCTCGTGCCGGTTCGCGCCCAGTTCAGCGGTGCCGCGGGCCAGCTGCACGCCGGCCAGCAGGGACGACGCGGCGTTCGGGGTGCGCAGCGCCACGTGCTCGGCCTCCGAGAGCAGTTGGTGGCGGGTGTCCCAGCCTTCGCGCACCGCGTCGATCAGGGCTACGGCGATGCGCGCGGTCGCGGCCCACAGCGACTGGCCGGTCTCGTCGGCGAGCCGCATGGCCTCGTCCGCCGAGCGCGCCGGGTCGAAGACCCCCAGGTAGACCTCGGCCCATGCCCGGATCGCGAGCGCCTCGGCGAGCAGGCTCATGCGGCCCTGGGCGCGGAGTTCCCGGACGGGGGTGGACAGGAAGCCGACGGCGTGCCGGAAATCGCCCGTGCAGAAGGCGGCGATGCCCAGCAGGCCGGCGAGTTCCGGTTGCCCGTCGGCGTCCGCCGGCCACCGGGCGAGCTGCTCGACCACCATCGGCGTCCGCTCGTGGAACCCGCACAGCGCGTGCAGGGCCAGCAGCCGCGGGTCGTGCGCCGGCAGGTTCACCCGCTCCGCGGCCCGGACGATCTCGTGCCGCAGCGTGGGACCGGGATCGCGCCACCACACTCTCCGGGCGGCACCGACCAGCAGCTGCATGGCGAGGTCGACGTCCTGTTCGCCGGTGGCGTGCTCGGCCAGGCCCACCAGGTGGCGCACTTCCGCGGGTTCACCCGTGGAGCCGTCGTGGAAGACGCCTTCGAGCCACGCCAGCCGCGACCGGTCGCGGTGCCGGAGCGTCATCCCCGCGACCTGGGCCTTGATCTGCTCGACGTGGCTGAACCGGCCCAGTTGGAAGCCGAGTTCGGCGGCACCCAGCAGGCGTGCGGCCTGCGACCGGGGGTCCGGGCTCAGTGCGGCCGCCCGTTCGAGCCACGCGGCGGCCGAGGAGATCGCACCGCGGCGCCGGGCGTTCCCGGCGGCCTGTTCCAGCTCGGCCGCGATCCGTTCGTCGCGTCCCGACACCGAGGAGGCCCGGTGCCACACCGCGCGGTCCGGATGACCGGTCAGGACCTGCGCGAGCGCCGCGTGCGCCTCCCGGCGTGCGGCCGGCGGCATGCCCTGCCGGAGGGCCGAGCCGACCAGCGGGTGGGCGATGCGGTACCGCTCGCCGGTCACGGTCAGCAGCCCGTGTTCGAGGGCCGGCTGCGCCGTCCCGAGGTCGACCGGCGAACCGTGGAGGATGCCCGCGGCGGCGAGGACGTCGTCGAGGTCGTCGCCGTCGTCGACCGCGGCGACGGTCAGGACGGCGCGGACGGCCGGGTCGAGGTGCTCGGCCCGTATGGCGAACGCCCGCTCCAGGCGGGTGGTCATGGGCAGGTCCTCGTCGAACTCGGTCCACGCGTACCGCCCCGACTCCAGCGCGCCGGCGAACTCGACCAGGGCGAGCGGATTGCCGCGGGCCTGCCGCAGCACGCGCTCGCGCACGGCCGGCGGCAGCCGCGGCGCCCGCGCGTCCAGCAGCTCTGCCGACGCGGCGTCGTCGATGCCGTCCAGCTCCGTCCACGCGATCGTGTGGGGGTCGGCGAACGGCGGGGCCTCGGGTCGCGACGTGCACAGCACGATCAACCGCTCACCGGCGATCCGGCGGCAGACGAAGGCCAGCACGTCGGTCGACGGCTGGTCCAGCCAGTGCAGGTCGTCGAGGCAGACCAGGACCGGGCTCTCCCCCGCCGCGTCGACGAGCAGTTCCAGGACCGCCAAGGAGGTGAAGAACGGCTGCACCTCGATCGAGTCGCTCATGGCGAAGCAGACGAGGAGGGCGTCGCGCTGCGGGGCCGGCAGCCGGTCGACGCGGGGGAGCAGGGGCCGCAGCAGTTGATGGAGGCCGGCGAACGGGAGGTGCGTCTCGGACTGGCTGCCCCGCGCGGTGAGCACCGTGAACCCGGTGGATCGCGCGTGCTCCACGACCTCCGCCTGCAGCGCGCTCTTGCCCACCCCGGGCTCCCCGAACAGCCCGATCGCACGACCTCCGGAATCGACGGCGTCCAGGTGCCCGAACAGGGATCGCAGTTCGTCGTCGCGGCCGAGGAGACGCCGGTCATTGGTCGTGCTCACAAGACTCGATCATGCGGTCGATGGCGCCGCATGTCCACCTGCGTCCGGATCGCGGCCCGGCCGCGCGACCGGGGCCCGGAGGCACGAGCGCTGAGGCCGGGTGGGGATCAACCTGTCGTCGGCCCGCCGAGTGCGGCGGCGATCCGCCGGCGCGAGGTGATGCCGAGCTTGCGGAACACCTTGTTCAGGTGGAACTCGACCGTCGAGGTCGTGATGAACAGCCGGGAGGCGATCTCGGCGTTGGTCAGTCCCGAAGCGGCCAGCAGCGCCACGTGCCGTTCCTGGGGCGTGAGATCGGACCTGGTCTCCGGTACGCGCCGGCGCGCCTTCTCCCCGGTCGCGAGCAGTTCGATCCGGGCCCGTTCGGCGAACAGGGTCGCGCCCCAGGCGGCGAAGGACTCGTACGCGGCCCGCAGGTGGTCCCTGGCCTCGGCGCGGCGCTTGCGCCGCCGCAGCCACTCGCCGAACAGCAGCCGGGACCGGGCGTGTTCGGCGGCCAGGGGGACGCTGCCCAGGAGGTCGATCGACTCCCGGTACCACTTCTCGGCGTCGGCGTCCTCTTCGGTCAGGGCCCGGCAGCGGGCCAGGAGCCCCAGTGCCCACGGCGTCCCGGCCAGCCGCGCGCGGTGTTCGAGCCGCTGGAGCGCCAGGGCCGCCGTGGGCCGGTCGCCCGCGCGGACGGCGGCCTCGACGAGGAGCGGCAGCATGAGATTGCCCTCCGACGGGAAGTCCTCCTCGTAGGCGGGCAGCGCGTGGCGCAGCGCCTCGTCGTAGTGGGCCATGCCCAGTGCGAGAATGCACCGGGCGTGGAGCGCCAGCTGGCGCAGCATGCCCAGTCCGTACTCCGCGGCGACGGCGTCCATCGTCGCGGCGACGGCGCGCACCTCGCTCTCCTTGCCCATCCACGCGTACAGCAGGGCCTTGTTGAGATCGCCCTGCGTCGCCAGGCCGATGGCCGCGGCGTAGTCGTCGGCCTCGGCGAGGAGCGCGTCGGCCGTGGCCAGCCGCCCGTTCCAGATCTCGGTGTACGCCTGGACCGTCAGGGACAGGGTGAGGCTGTACAGCGCTCCCTGGCTGCGGTTCTCGGCGGCGAGCCGTCCGGCGATCCCGGCGTACGCGTCGATGTCCCACACGTCGCCCGCCACGAGGCCCACGATGATGCTGAGCGGGCTGGCCATGTCGTGGAGTTCGGCCGACGCGCGGAGCCCCGCCAGGGCCTCCTGGATCACCGGGACGCTGTTCTCGTAGCCGTAGGCGGTACGGAGGGCCAGGCCCTCGATCAGCCGGTCGGGGCTCCAGTCCGGGGCGTCCTGGTCGTGGGAGGCGCCGATCACGGCCTTGGCCACCTCGGCCAAGGTCGTGCGGTGCATGGTGTTCTGGGCGATGACGGCGGCGTGCATGGCCTCGTAGAGCAGCTCCCGGGTCATGCGGGGATCCGCGTCGCCGAGTTCGGCCACGGCGTCGAGCATCATGGCGGGGACGCGGTCGTTGCGGGTGTCGAAGAGCTCGGCCGAGGCCCGGATCCGCAGCGCGCGGGCGCGGGCGGAGGGCCGGTCGAGGGCGGGGAGGGCGAGGTCGAGCAGGGGGTGCACGGCGGCGTGGTCGCCGGAGGCCAGATGGGCCTGTGCCGCGCCGAGGTAGCGCTCGGCGCGTCTGGCCGGTTCGGTGGTGAGTTCGGCCGCCTTGGACAGGAACAGTGCCTGGGCGGAGTAGCCGCCTCTGGCCCGCGCCCGGTCCGACGCGGCCTCCAGGTCCGCGGCCGCCGCGTCGTCGGTGCCGAGGACCGCCTCGGCACGGTGCCAGGCCCGCCGGTCGGGAACGCGGACCGGGTCGCTGGCCGCTTCGAGGGCCGCGTGGATCCGCCGCCGGTCGTCCCCGGAGGCCGCCGCGTAGACCGAGGACCGGATCAGCGGATGCCGGAACCCGGCGCCGGGCCCGTGCTCCAGCACGCAGGCCTCGACGGCCGCGGCCGCGGCACTGGCCCGCAGGCCCAGCGCGCCCGCCGCGTGCCGGACCACCGCCATGTCGTCGGTCGGCGCCGCCGCCATGAGGAGGAGCAGCGTCCGGGTGTCCGGCGGCAGCCCGGCCACGGACTGCCGGAAATGCTCCTCCAGCAGCCTGCTCACCGGCAGCGGCTCGGGCAGCGGCGCGACCCCGGCCAGCTGTTCGGCGCCCAGGTGCGCGGCCAGTTCGACGAGCGCCAGCGGATTGCCCCCGGTGCCGGTCACGATCCGGTCCGCGACGGCCGGGTCCAGGTGCCCGGCGGCGGCACGGGCCAGCACCTCCCGGGCGTCGGTGGCGGGCAGCCCGCCGACCCGCAGCGAGGGCAGGGCGTCGAACAGCCCCCGGTCGTCGAGGCCGTCCCTGGCCGCGAAGATCAGGCCCAGGGAGTCGGCGTGGAGCCGCCGGGCGACGAACGCCAGTGTCGCGGCCGACTCGGGATCGAGCCAGTGGACGTCGTCGATCAGGCACAGCATCGGCAGCTCCGACGCCGCGTCGGACAGCAGGGTCAAGGTCGCCAGACCGACGAGGTACCGGTCCGGGCGCGACGCTTCGAGGCCGAACGCGCCGTTCAAGGCGTCCTGTTGCCGGGCGGGAAGCCGGTCGGCACGGTGGAGGTGCGGCCGCAGGAGCCGGTGCAGCGCGCCGTAGCCGAGGGGCCTTTCGGCTTCGACGCCCACCAGCCGGGTCAGCACGACGCCGGTGGCCTCGGCCGCCGCGTGGTCCAGCAACCGTGTCTTGCCGATCCCGGCCTCGCCCACGAGCACCAGGACGCCGCTGAGTCCCTCCCGTACCGCTTCGAGCAGCCGTTCGATCGCCTCGCGTTCGGCGGGGCGGCCGACCATCGCCCGCCCCGTCGCGGAACGAGCCCCGCGCCACGCCATGGGAATCCCCTGTTCATCGAGTTCCTGACGTGAAAACACGCTAGTCGCGCGGCAGCGACGCAATCGACCGTCACATGACGGTGGTTGCCCGCACGCCCAACGGATGGACGCGGCAGGGCCCCCGGCGGGCGGGCGGCCGGGGAGGCCGGCCGCCTTGCGCCGAGGGGCCGTGCGGTGGGTCAGCGGTGTGGGCGTCAGGCCGTGGTGGCGGTGAGGTCGGCCGCGTTCACGTACACGTAGTGGTGGTTGAACTGCACCGTGTAGTACTGCTTCGTGCCGGTGGCGACGCCCTGCCGGCTCGGGAAGAGGTCCTGGCCGTTGACCGGGGGCTGGTCGGCGACGTAGGCCTGGCCCGCGGGGATGCCGTAGCTGGGCGCCGTGAGCGGGTTCTGCGGGTCGGCGCCCCAGCCGGCCGGGACCTCGGACGGGTCGGGGAAGGCGGTGCCGTAGACCGGCGCGGTGCTCGCGCCGGCCGCGGTGATGATCTTCACAGCCGTGGTCGGGACGGTGTTCCTGCCCTTGGGGTTGTCGATCCAGCCCTTCTGGCCGTCGAACCAGATGGCGGTCCAGTCACCCTGCTGGTCGGCGACGACGAACTGCTGGCCGGCCTGCACCGTGGTGCTCCAGTCGCTGACGTCGTTCGTGCCGCTGGTGGCGCCCGGGTGCACGTTCGCGTCCAGGATGAGCGGGGAGTCCTCGCTCGGGCCCTGGTGCACGAAGAGCGAGCCCGCCGGGACCGTCTTCGGGGTGCACTCGGTGGTGCCGCCCGTGGGGTCGTCGGACGGGCAGGCGGTGAACGTCTGCAGGTTCTCGGCGAAGGTGGGGGCGATGGTCACGACGCTGCCGACCGGGCCGACACCGATGGTGCCGTCGTCTGTGTCGGAGCAGCCAGATTGCGGTACCGATATAGATGATCAAGGCTCTGACCTGCGGTGCTGTAGATTTTGAGAATCCGACATTGAGGGCGATGTGTTTTTTGGGCGGCCTGGACCTGCGGTGCTGCAAAGTCTGAGAAGGCTGCAATCCCTCTGATACGACCGTTAGTACTCCAGTGCGGCTTTGTGGTCTAAGCGGTGGAGAGGGCTGAGATCCGCCGTCGGTAATGACTCCGGCGGGCTGTGGCCTGGTGGATCCTGCGCCAGGTTGACCAGGCCATCAGCCTGCTCGGGGTGTTGCTGAGTGGGCTGAGCAGTGCGCCCAGCAGGTGGCGGATCTCAGGAACGGTCAGGTCGATCGGTTCATTGCTCCGCGCGGGTCGGTTTGTCTCGGTCGGTCTGGTCGGCGTCGCGTCGGCAGCCAGGACAGTGAGGAAGGCCAGTGCGAGCATGGCCAGGGTGATGTGCCGGTGCCTTGCGGTCCAGTGGCGGACCTGGTAGTGGTCCAGTCCGACCTGGCCTTTCGCCGCCTGGAAGCACTCTTCAATGCACCACCTGGTGCCAGCGACCCGGACCAACTCTGATAGCGGCACTCGCTGCGGGTTCCAGCAGAGATAGAAGGCGAGTTCGCCGCTGGTGGGGTTGCGGCGGACGAGCAGATGGTGTGGCCGTCGGCGCCGATCTCAATCCAGGCCCAGTCGTAGTAGCGGGGTCCCTTCGCCCCGGATCCAGCACTTTGCTGGTGCCAGGCCGAGGCGGGAAGGTGGTCGGCGGCGGCGTCCACTCGGACCGCGGTGCGGTCCTCATTGATCCACACTCGGGTGCTGCAAGCGACGGCTAAGGCGTAGCCGATCCGCCGGGTTTCCAGCAGGGCCCGCAGGCCCGGGTCCTGGCCGTAGGCCTCATTACCGGTCGCCCATGAGGTGGTGATCCCGGTGTCCAGCGCAGCCTCGATCATCCGCCCGGCCAGGGAGGGCTTGGTCGCGAACTCCACGTGGTCGGGGACGCCAGCCCCGGCCCGGCGCTCGTCGTCCTGGCACCAGGCCTGCTCTGGAAGCTACAGGCGGCGGTCTATCAAGGCCCGCCCGTGGCGGGAAGCGTAGGCGAGGAACACGCCGACCTGGCTGTTCTCGATCCGTCCTGCGGTTCCGGTGTACTGCCGTTGCACCCCGGCCGAACCGCGGCCCTTTTTCAAGAATCCGGTCTCGTCGACGATCAGCACGCCGTCGTCGGCGCCGAGGTGCTCGACGACGTAGGCGCGAACGTCGTCGCGGACGTCATCCGCACTCCAGCGCGCGGTTCGTAGCAGGCGCTGCAGCGGCCCAGGTCGGGCGTGGCCAGCCTGTTCGGCCAGCTGCCAGCAGTTCTTCCGCTCGACGCCGGAGAGTAGTCCGAACAGGTAGGCGCGGGCCGTCGCCCGCGGCTCGACCCGGCGGAACCGGCCGGCAATCCTCGACATGGCCTGGTCGAACATCGCCCGCCAACGGGCTGCACTTATGCTGTGGCCCGCGGCCATCGCACTCTCTTCAAAAGTCCACACAACTCTTGATCATCTCGCGGTGTCCGCGCTCAACTGTCGTAGTGCTCACCGTCGTCACCCTGCACCCGAGCCCCCAAGTACCTGCCGAGCTCGCACATCTTGGCGATCAACACGTCACTCGGGTGCTTGGCGCTGACCAGACCCTCGTCCCAGTGCAGCACCTCAGCAGGGTGTGGAGCACGAGCATCCCGTGCCGCGGCCTGAGGACCGCCAGCCGCTCCCGGGTGCGCAAGGTGACTTTGGCGACCGCCACCCGGCCGTGCCGGGCAAGCGCCTCCACCAGCAGGGCGTACGGCCGCTGCCCCTGCTCGCCGGCTGCCCCGACCCAGTACGGCTTTGAGTACAGGACCGGGTCGACGTCCCGCTCGTCGACGAACCCCAGGACCTCCACCGTGCGCTTCGTCGGGAGGGGAAGCGCGGCCAGGTCCTCCTCGAGGAGCACGACGGTGCGGCCATCCGGCCGCTCCAAGCCGCGCGCGATCTCCGACTGCGGGACCTCGACGTCCTCACTCTCACACACTCTCCGGTGCCTGATCCTGGAGCCATCGCGCGCATGAACCTGGTGGATCCCCGTGCCGCGCTCCTCGGTCGCCGAGTAGAGGTGGACAGGCAGTGTCACCAGGCCAAAAGACACGTAGCCGGTCCAGATCGCGCGCATGCCGACAGCGTCGAATGCAGGGCGGTTCGGCGCGCGGTGAGTTACTCCGGCGTAGTGGTTTCCCAGGCCCGCCCGGGGCAAGACGCCCTACTGGAGGCCACCGCTCACTCCGTCGCGGGGGTGGCGGTGACACCGGGCCCGTCGCGGAGCTGCGTCGAGGAGGTGCTCGGAAATGGTGCTTTTCCTGCTGCTTATTATCGCGGCGATCATCCTGGGTTTGATCGGCGCGGTCGCCCATGGTCTGTTCTATCTTTTGATCATCGGCATCGTGGTCCTCGTGCTCGACTTCGTCTACATCGTCGCGAGAGGGCGTCACAGGCGTCAAAGTCTGCTGCGCTGAGGGGCCGCCTCCACGGCTCGGCCGCTGTCGGCCCTTGGCCTGCTGAAACTCCCGCTCCGCCTCGTCGAGCAGCGTGGCCTCCGCTACGCGTCCTCGCGTTCACACCGCCGGTGTCGGATGCGCGTTCCGTCGCCTGCGTGGATCTGGTGGAAGCCGGTGCCGTGCTCCTCGGCCGCCGAGTAGAAGTGGCCGAGTAGAGGTGGCCACAGACAACAATGCGCGTATGCCTGGTGCGGGCCACTCCCAGAGCCCCTTCGCCGCGCGGCTACCGGTCCTCGATGGCGGTAGGACGACCGCTCGAGTCGCGCTGCGCAGCGTGCTCTCGCCCGGCACGTCGCGCACCCTGGGGCTGCGGGCCTGTCCAGACCTCCGTCGCACGCACTCGGGCGGGGCCGTGCCCCGCCCGCTCCCGTTCCGTCACCGGAGCCGCGACAGGTCGTCTGCCTCCCGGATCTCCTCCGGCCACAGCAGCGTGTGGAGCACGAGCATGCCGTGCCGCGGCCTCAGTACCGCCAGCCGCTCCCGGGTGCGCAAGGTGACCTCGGCGACCGCGACCGTCCCGTGCCGGGCCAGTGCTTCCACCAGGAACGCGTACGGACGCTGGCCCTGCTCGCCGGCGGCCCCCACCCAATAGGGCCTGGCGTAGAGCACCGGGTCGACGTCACGCTCGTCGACGAAGCCGAGAACGTCGACCGTTCGCTTGGTCGGGAGGGGAAGCGCGGCAAGGTCCTCATCGAGGAGCACGACGGTGCGGCCGTCTGGCCGCTCCCAGCCGCGCGCGACTTCCGACTGCGGGACCTCCACATCTTCGCGCTCACACACCCTCCGGTGCCGGATGCGGGCTCCGTCGCTCGCGTGGACCTGTGCCGCAATGCTGCTTCGGCTGCCGCCGTCGTAGCCGCCGGGGCTGAGCCTGGCGACCGGCAGCACACCGTCCGGCAGGACGGCCGCCACGTCGTCATCGCCTACTCCGACACGGGCTGGCCCTTCGACGTCGCCGAGTGGGCCGCTCTGGAAGGGCACGCCAGCGACAAGTCAGCAGCTCGGGTCATGGCCGGGCTGTGAACCATCGCGATTGACACCCTCCTTAACGAGGTAGAAATGGGACGCGGCTTCGCCCTCCTCCACCTTGGGCGGAGCCGCACCACCTTCCAGGTGATCAGCGCACAACGCGGATCGCGTCCGGGTTCCACCAATACGTGCGCCAGTACACGACGGGGAAGCCGTCGCCTTCCAGAAATGTCACCTTCACCTGGACCGCGTGCCTCCCGTCCCGGTACCGGATCTTGTGCCAGACCACTCCGTCGTGCCACCGGCCGCCCACCCGCACTTGCACCCGCGGCTGCCGCCCGGGCTGGAAGCTCTCGTATTTCGGGATCTGGTCCGGCGGGATCTCACCGCGGCCGATCCGGACCGCGTCGCCGTCCAGGAGCTGCTGCTCGGCGGGGCTGACGGCGGTGACCGATGCCCGGACCTCGAAGACGGCCGAGTCCCTGGAAGTCGAGCGCGGACCGCTCCGCCCGGGCGGGCGCGCATGCGGATCGTTGCGTTCCCCAAGCCGGATTCGTGGTGAGGTTTTCGTTCGCCGGGTTTCGGCGGCAGGTGTGAGGCAAGGCGACCTGCGGAGCCGTCCGCCTTTGACTCCTCCCGTCGGGCGGCTCCCCGGGGCGGCCTCCCGTCCCTCGGCGGTTAGCGCCCTTGCAGACCGAGGTCCCGCCCACTCAGGGCCTCGGTCGGCGAGGAGGTCAGCATGCACGAGACGACCCGCATGATCGCCCTGGCAAGAAAGTGCAGGTCAGCAGCATTTGCGAGTGTGCTTGCAGTGACGCTTACTGCTTCACCAGCACAGATGTGCAGGGGCACGCCTTCCCGCCGGTCCCGAAAAATTGGTTTGGCGGTGGCTGGACCTGCTGACCCCCGCCCACGCGGAACGGAGTCCGTAGGGGCAACCCAGCTGGCCGCCCGACCCATGTGCGGTGATGGCGCGCGACGGTTGGGTTGGTCGACGACGCGGCCCCGTCGTCCCGGGGCCGGTGGCCGGGGCTCCCCGGCGATGTCGGGGCCGACGCGTACGCTCCGCGTGGCCTCAGCGTTCTCGATCCCCGGGCTGACCTGCAGAGATCGTACGATGTGGCCCGCAAGGAGGTGCGCAAGCACCGCTGTGCCACGGGCCTAGTGCTGGAGTGGACAGAGGAGCAGCGGGCCCGGCGGCGACGATGCACGCCCGACCCGTTGCTCGCTGTGGAAACACCGGCGCACCAAGCCATACGTTAGTCAGCCATACCCAATCCCGTGGCGATCGCCGCCGAGTCTGGAACCCGCGTATCGCTAATGGCTACCGTTGCCGTTGGGCAAGTGTTCTGAAGACGCCGGTCTGCACGCATTCCGGCACCGTCCGATCTCACGGAGGCCGCTTTGGGAGCTGGTAGAGGCTGGCCGGAGGGCGACGTGTTCGCTGGCCGGTTGCGAGCCGACGGTCTGCCCGCGTCCTTGTCTGATCCCCACCGATTGGCTGCGGTGGAGGCCACCGGGTTGCTGGACACCGACCCGGAGGCCGCTTTCGATGACCTGGCCCAGCTTGCGACCGCAGTGACCGGCTGCGGACGAGCCTTCATCACCCTGGTCGACGATCACCGATCGTTCTGGAAATCCACTGTCGGAGTGGACTCCGAGGGGCCGGCCGAACGGCAGAACCCAGTTGCCGAAAGCTTCTGCTACTTCCTAGTCGGCCTTCATGGGGACCCGTTCGTGGTCGAGGACGCCGCCGCTGACCCCCGCACAAATGCTCATCCGGCGATCACGCGCATGAAGATCGGAGCCTGGGCCGGGTATCCGATCCTTGCCCCCGGCGGGGAAGTACTCGGCAGCATGTGCGTGATCGACGAGAATCCCCACGCTTGGCAGCCCGATGAACTAGCAGCCTTGGGCACGATGGCACGGGCGGTGAGCAATGAGATCAACCTCCGCACCTCGCTCGCCGTCGCGGAGCACGCCCTGGGGACCGCCACCGAACTGGCTCGCAGCCTTCAAAACAGCCTGCTGCCGCCGATCCTGCAGAAGGTGCCCGGCCTGGGGCGGCCGCCTCGTATTTGCCCGCAGCGGGTGGCACCACCGTAGTGGGCGACTTCTACGACCTCTTCCACGCCAAGGGGCCCTGGTGGTGCACGGTGATGGGCGATGTGTGCGGCAAGGGGACCGAAGCGGCCAAGGTCACCGCCCTGGCCCGCTACACATTGCGGGCGGAGGCCACCCAGCACATGTCCCCCGCGGCCGTCCTGGACCGCCTGAACACCGCCCTCATCGAACAGCGCAAGGGCGAGCGATTTCTGACCGCCGTCTATGCCACCTTCCGCACCACGGCCGCCGGCGTCACAGGCCGGCTGTGCACAGCAGGCCACCCGCCGGCGCTGATCCGCCGCGCTAACGGCCGCGTTCAGGAGGTCGGCCGACACGGAAGCCTGCTTGGAGTCCTGACCGACGTAACCCTCGCCGACACACCCTTCCGGCTTGCCCCCGGGGACACCTTGCTGCTCTACACCGACGGTGCCACCGAAGCCCGAGCCCGCCGCACCGCCTCATCCGGCACCCAGCCCGAATACGGCGAACACTCCCTCGTCGCTGCACTCGCCGCGTGCCACGAACTGGACGCGCAAGGCATCGTCACCCACATCGGCGACCTCCTTGCCGAATACACCGGCGACTGGGCCAGCGATGACACCGCCCTCCTCGCCCTACGCGTTCCACCACGCCACTGACCCTCAACGCGAAGACGAGGCAGCCACCGCACTGCACCCCTTCGTTGCGTCTGGCCGCGACGGGACCCGTAAGCCTGGGCGTCGACGGCGATGAGTCCAGCGCGATTCGTCTTCTTTGGTCAGCGCTCGGCATCGGCCATGACCTTCCTACCGCGGCGCGCGCAGCGGGAGGCTTGCCGAGCCCGCCGGGCTATGGCCCGGGCCTAGTGGAGCACTCACACGACCAGTCGGGCGGACACCTGCGGCAACGCGGCCCCGCCCCCGAGGGCTGGATCTCGTCCGCTTTGGGCGGGGCCGCATCTCCAGCATGCGCCTCTTTCACAGAACGAGGCAGCTCGCTGTGCAACCCGCGGACTGCACGGCCGATAGTCGCTCACGTGGCCCGGCGATGCGTGGAGACAGGCTCTCGAAGCGAGCTTCTCAGGGTGCGAGTCGGACCGGGCCGGTGCACCCTGAGGGAAGTCGAGTGGTCGTCCAACCGCCTTCGACGAGCGGTGGCCGGCGTGCCCGGGCAGCCGCGGAAGAGGCCCCCTTCCGTGAAGCGGGCGCCGGTCCGAAGAAAGAGACAAGCCCCCGTCGCTTCGCCGCGGCGGGGGCCTCTATCGTGCCCGAGGGATCGAGGGGGGGAGGGAGAGCCCTCAAGCACTCGTTCCAGCGTGCTCCCCTTAGTTCTGCGTCACAAGCCGGGCGGATCGCCCGAGTGATGAACGGCCCCGCCCTGGAGTGCGCGACGGGTGCGGACAGACGGGCAGGGCCGCACTCTCAGGATGCGCCCTGTCCTAGGGCGGAGGCACCCTGAGCGTATGGAGGGGCACCAGGTGGTCGTGTATCCGCCGCCTTCTGAGGGTGGCGGCCGGCGGGTGCGCCTGGATTGCCAGGACCTCGGCATCGCGTACGACCTTCGGGACCTGATGGAGTTCCTGCGGCGGGCTGGACTCGACCCCGACTCGTTCCATCTGGACGAGGAGTTGTTCGATTGGCGCGGTGCAGGTCCAACAGTGTGGTGAATCCCCTGCCTGACCCGGTTGCTGGGATCACTCGTGGTCGGGCAGGAGATCCTAAGGAGCGGCTACCCCGGCCTGGCGGCTATACCGCCTCGGGCCAAAGGGGTGTCCGCGCGGCCAGGTCGATGACCGAGACCCATTCGGCGGCTGGGATTGCCCGCTCCAGCACGAACCATTCGTCGGGCCGACCGCCGCCAAAGTGCGTCGCCGTCAGTACGTCGGCGGCAGAACTCGGCAACATGCTCCCGGCCCAGGCATGCCACCGGTGTGCTGGCTCGGACACCTCCACCGTGATTCGCACCGTGCAGTCGCGGAAGGAATCGGGGAGGGCAGCCGGGTTCGGATCGGCGGTGAGGTGCACGGTCCGCGACAGTTCCGGCAGCTCAGCCGGGTCTAACGGTCAGGTCGGCCGGATCTCCCCGTCGGCCAGGATCAGCGGCCATGACCCCGGTCTGGTGAAGTGGAAAAGCAGCATGGCGGGACCCTACTTCCGGCGGCCCGGAAGGTGCGTTACGCGGACGTGACGAGGGCAATGAGGGCACGGTGTGCACGTCGGCCCCAAGCTAAGGAGCCCCTCGCCGGTGGATCCTGCGGGGGCTTCTTGAGCTTGTTCCGCTTTGACGGACACCAATGGTGTGGTGGTCGATCTCGGCCTCGGAATCCGGCGTGAACGAGCGGCGAGGACGTGGCTTCTTCTTCCTCATGCTCTCCATGGTGGACATCCTTTCCGGGGACTCAACCCCTGATCTCAGATGTCTGTCGAAGCGCATCAAGCCCACCAGTTCAGCGTGCGGGTCGAGAGGCACGCCCTGGCAAGTGCGCAATCTGCCAGCCCAGCCCCGATCCCTCATGGGCCAGGAGCGTTGCATGGGACACGAAAGCGAGCCCGGTCATGCACGTGTTCTGCCCCACACTTCCCGGGATGCGGTCACGGACCGACGACCCCGGCAGGTCGTACGTATGCAAAGCAAGGCTCGATCGAGGGCCAGAGGGCCGTGGCCCGCGACGCACGCGGGCCGGGGGAAACGCGTACCGGAAGACATTGGAGATCTGTGTGAAGCGCGCCGAGACCGGCACAGCCAC
>NZ_JBHWGA010000061.1:3933-50788 GCF_042733315.1 Streptomyces sp. NPDC059718 | reverse complement strand
TCTGGCACGTGCTCCACCACGCCCAGGTTCCCTACCGCGAACTGGGCGCCGACTACTTCACCAAACGCAACCCCGAACGAGCCATGCGCCGCATGGTCAAAGAAGCCAACAGCCTCGGCCTAACCCTCCGCTTCGCACCCATCTCAGCGGTCTGACCTCACGCACAGACTTTTCGTGTCAGTAGTGCGCCCACAGAACAGCCTGATCACAATCAGCACTCGCGATTTGAGTACTAATTACTCACTAGATCTCCAGTTCCGTCGAGTTGACTTGAGTTTGGCAGAAACGGATGCCAGACCTTCCGGTGCCCTGGGGTTATGAGGGTTCGTTCACACGCTGAGGACAAGTCAACTAGGCTCCCAGCGGCGCCCTTGTCGAAGGCACGTCAGGATCCACTCTCATGAGAGTCGAGTGTAGAGAGCGATCCAGAGTCGCTTTCCTGATTTCCTCGTCGAAGCTGCACGGAAGTGAGCCGAAAAGACCGCTGCCGGTCACGGTCAGCCTAACTACCTTGCTTAGTCTGTCGGTAGAACTATCCCGAGTTCGAGCATTGCTGGTGAAGCAGGGCCCCCTTCAGAGCGCTCGGTCTTGTAACCCTTCACTCGAGGAGCAACAGTGCGGGGGTCGACGGCCTCGGAAGGGGCTCCAGTGGAGTAGAGACCGCTGGGCTGCTGGTCACGGTCATGCGGCAAGAGCCAGAATACGCGCCGCCGGAAGGTGCCGGAAGCGCGGGATGGCTTGGCGTCTTTGCTGAGAATGGCATAGCCCACCATGCGCCCGTCACGGTGGTAGGCCGGCCTGCCTCGCCGTGAGGGAAGTCGGTCGAGAGACTGACGTACGTATTCGAGCGCGCAGGGGTCCTCTAGCCAAACCAGATCGGTCTCGTGCGCGAGTTCTTCGGGGTCGATCAACGCGCTCACAGTTGCCGCTCCTCGGTCGCCAGGTCGGTAACGAGGCCGATGCCTGGATAGTACTTGCGTGAATTAGACAGGACCATCTCCTTCGGTGAGGCCATTCCCAGAGTCTCACGAACTCTGGCAGCAAAGGCGCGGCCGGAGACAGGGTTTGCGCCTTCAAAGCTGCACCAGCGGCTGTAAGCGCCGTACAGTTGGGCTTGTTCAGCGCGCAGTCCGTCGCCGATCTTGCAGGCTTCGATCAGAAAGCGGCCGACGTGGTCTTCAGTCTCGGCGTAAGCGGTGGTGGCAACCTGGACTCGGTCTGGGCCAGCGAGGTCCTTCTCGCCGGAGAAGTACCGGCGGGCGCCAGCGACTAGCCAGGCAAGGATGCCGGGACCTTCTTCGCGGACGAGGACGCTCGCCAAGTTGTCGATCTTGCGTTCCTCGGGGACAACGCGTTCGAAGGGGATCAGGCGCATCCGGCGCCAGAACGCGAAACCTCCGGTGTTGACCTCGGGGCGATGGTTGCCGAGCAGCCACAGTTTGTGGGTGGGGTGGAAGGAGAAAAAATCCTGCCGCATACGGCGGGCCTTGAGTTTGTCGCCGCCGGTCAGGAGCTTGACGCGGGCTTCGTCGAAACGGTCGCCGGGTTTGAGCTCGGAGCAGACTATGATGCGACGGCCGTGAAGCTCTGCCAGGTCGGTGGGGTGTCCTTCGAACACCTTGGCCATCAGAAATCCAGGCGGGGCCGCGTCGGCATAGTCGCCCATCAACTGCAGCATCACGTCGAGCAGCACGCTCTTGCCATTCTTCCCATGCCCGTACAGGAACGGCATGACCTGGGCCCCGACATCGCCGGAGATGGAGTAGCCAAGCAGCAGGTGAAGGAAGTCCGCGGTCCGTAGGCCTTCGGTGTCGATGCCGAAGGTGTCGTCGAGGAACCGCTGCCAGCGTGGGGTGGCCATGGTCTTGGGGGCGACGGTCGTGGAGCGGGAGTGATGCTGGGTCGCGGGGTTCGGTGAGGCCAGGGCGCCGGTGCGGAGGTCGACCACTCCTTCGGGAGTACACAGGGCATATGGGTCGGCGTCAAGGAGACTGGCGTTCATAACCATGCCCGGGGATGCCTTGGCTTGCATCAGCAAGGCGTTCATGCCGGAGGTGGAGAGGGCGCGGCGGCGGTGTCGGCGCAGGTCGGTGCTGGTGTAGGTGCCGGTGGGGTCGCTGGTGGCGATGGCTTCGGCCATCTCGCCGACGGCCCAGAGCACGGTGTCTTCTTCGTCGAGCTGCCAGCGGTGGCCTGCCCAGCGGTACCAGCCTAGGCCTGGGACGTGTCGGTAGTCGCGGCCGTAGAGGTGGACGAAGAGTTTAGCGTTGCCACGATCGCTGAGGGAATCCGGCAGCAGCCCGTGAGCGGTGGCTGGCTGCGGGGCGGCGGGCGCGGGCGTGGCTTGTGCTGGGAAGCCGGAGATGGTCAGGGCTTCCTGGACGGGGCCTGCGAGGATCTGCTGGGCCGCAGCCGCCGCATCGAATCCGCCTGTCCCTGGCTCGGTCGGCGTCATGAGGGTCGTCCTTCGAGGTGGAGCGGTCGCCGGGTGCCAGCATCGAGTCCACTGCGGATGATCTGGGCGCAGCGCCGTTCCTGTCCGGGGCGGGCGTACAGCGCGGCGTCCATCAGTATCCGCTCGGCGTCGGGGGCGTTGAGGTAGCCGCCGGCTGCGAGGCCTCCGGCGGTGTAGGCGGCTCGGTTGAGCTTGTCGGAGAACCCTGCGCCTTCGGCGACTTGGGCGCAGGCTGTCACGTCGGCCAGGACGGTCTCGAGGACCTGGGCGGCGCGGTTGCGGCCGCCGCCGGCTGCGATGACGGCTTGGCGGGCGCGCTGCGGGACGCTGTGGGGAGTCTGGGGGCGGCGGGGTTCGGGGATGTCGAGGTGTCCGGTGCGGGCGAGTTCGGTGGCCACCCACTCGGGGAGCGGTGCCGGTTTTCTCGCCGGGCCGAGAGGGATGTAGGTTCCCGCGGCCGTGCGCGTGCCGGGGGCGATGATGTAGCCGCCGGTGGCGCGGACGTCGACCTGCCAGGCAAGGGCCCGTCCGGCGCTGGACCCGGCGGAGCATAGGAAGCGACGCGTGGCGTCATTGCGGTACCAGATGTGCAGGCCCCCGGAGGGGGTCCTGACGCGCAGCGTGGTCTCGTCTGTGGCCGGGTCAGGCTTGCCGCGTAGGGCGGCAAGCAGGGCCAAGGTGTGGAAGCCGTTGGCGAGGCCGGTCAAGTCGACCTGGTCGTGGATGGCGATGCCGGGCAGGAGGCGGTCGCGGGCCGGCACGGGCTGATGGTGGGCGTCTACGTCGATCACCACGAGACCGGCTGGGCCGCAGGCCACTCCCACGCCGAAGTTCGGCTGGGTTGCCCACCAGGCTTCGATGCGCTCTGTGTTGGTGGTTGCGGCGTGGAATCCGTGGCACCACCGGCCGGCGGCAAAACAGGCACAGTCCGCGGAGCTGTGGCGACGGGCTTGGCACGGGGCGCAGTTTGCTGCGGGGGTCTTGCGGCCTGGAGCCAGAGGGAGGACCGGCCAGCCCTGGGCTGCACACCAGCGGGCGTAGACCACGGAGCACGAGCGCTGCTCGTGGCGGCTGTCCTCAGCCAGGCTCGGCTGCACGGCGTCCTTCCAATTCGTTCAGTCGCTGTCCGTCAGGCTCGCGAACCAGGCTGACCAGGAGAACAAATCTCCTGGTCAGCCTGGTTCGCGAGCGTTTCCGAAGCGACCGAAGCGACTCAACATCCAAACAGGGTCAACATAGATTACCGAAGGACGGATTTTCGGTGTGCCACACCGGTCGAAAGGCCACGTCGTTGTGTCCAACCCGGGGCAGAGCGACTGACGATCGACTCAGTCGCTTGACCTCCAGCGGGAGAGACACCCAGCTCACAGCGTCTCTCGAGGGCTCATGAGCGACCCAAGCGACCGGCAGTCCGGTTTATGACGCGCACACACACGTGCAGGAACGTGGTCATAGTTCTAACCTTGAGTCGCTTCGGTCGCTGTGGGGTTGCCAGAGTCGCTCTGACCCGCAGGTTTCTTCAGCGACCGAGCGCAGCGACCGACCAGCGACTCAAGCCCGCTTCCCTCGGGAAGCGGTTCAGCGACCGCCAATGCTCGCCGTATCGGAGCGCTTACAGTCGCTCGCTGGCGCTGCTGCCGCACACAAAAGGCGCAGCACCCAGCTGTCTGAGCGACCCAAGCGACCCAAGCTAGGAATCACCTTCACAGTCTGCTCACACGTCCGCAGCAATCCCGAAGCCCAGTCGCTTCAGTCGCTGCCCCCAGTTCCCGCCGCCTGGCTATGGATCGGCGTGCCTCCGCGGGAGGCACTACCGCGCACCAATCGCTCAGTGTGCTGGCACCGGACCAATGCCCCGGATACCCTCCAAACACGAATGGTGTTTTCCACTCGGAGGACAGCATGAGCGCCCAGCCCGCGGACACCGGTCCTGTCCCTCAGGCCGCACCCACCATCCGCAGTGTGCGCGCAGCCCTTCCCCGCGGAACACCGGGCCGCGTTCAACGAACACATCGACAACACCGAGCTGCACTTGATTGGTGGGGTCCTGGCTGACTGGGACGCTCGTGCACGAGCTCTCGCAAGCCCCGCGATGCTGGCCATGGCAGAGCGCATCGCAGAGGAGCGAGCTGGCCGCGCCGAACCTCCGGCCACGGCGTCGGATGCCGAGATTCGGGCCGTCGCGCCGTCCTTCCGCCCGTAGTCTGGCTTCGTGCCGTATGAGATCGACCTCAGTACCGAGGTCGTCGCCGATTTCCAGGGGCCTCCAGCCGTGGGCCCGTCGCTCCCTGGAAGCTGCCCCGCTGGCGCCCCGCACCGGCTTCCCGCTATCCCGCAGCAGTCCGAGCACTCGCGGCTCCTGAGCTTTGCCGCCGGCCGAGGGCTGTGCCTGGTAGAGGTCGACGAGGAGAGCAAGCGCCTGGCTGTCCGACTCATCGAGCCGCCCCGCTGAACATAGCGAATCGAACCTGCACACAGGGTGCACAACTCCGACTACCGATCGCTACCCTTACTCGGTGGAACAACAACTCTCGCTTGCTGAGGCCGACGGTCCTGTGCCCAGCCGGGAGCAGGATGCGGTACGCATCCTGCTGCTCATCGATGACGCGTGTGATCCGGTGAAGGGGGCGGAGCTCGGGGACCCTCGCCTGACAGAGGCCGTCGGGGTTGTCCGCACTCAGGTACGTCTGCAAAAGCTGGACTCTGGCTGAGGAACCCGGACTACCTCGCCGACGAACTGCTCGCGGAGTACGAGGTGAGGCGTGAGCTTGCTTGCTGTCGTGGGCCAGCGCGATCTTGGATTCAGAGGAGCCCGAGGTCCGCCGTTACCCGATGCTGCGCCATCACTTCGGGGCGTACGAGCCCTTGGACGATGCGCTCGCTGTGCTGCGCATCGCAAGCCTGGTGGCGCGTCGCCGCCGGGGTACGGTCAAACGGGTGCGTCAGCACGACTACTTCCTCCTGGCCGCCGGCCGCAAGGTCGCGCGTGAGGTGATTCAGGAGGCACCGGTCTTCCAGTACTACGTCGACCGCGTGCGTCTCGTGCTGCTGCTGGCCGAGGGGAAGGGCGGCAGTCAGCTGAAGGAGCAGCAGTACCTCCAGCGTGAGTACGCCGAGGCGGCCCGTGGGGAGCGGATCGGCTCGGTCAGCGCCCGGGCACGGAAGCGCCTGGAGAGACTGCGATCTCAGGTAGCGATTGAGGGGGATGGGGTAGGGGGCCATGGCTGACGGTGATGTGCTGCAGAGACCCGGATTGCCGAGCAGGCGAAGGTCTCGGTGGAGGACGTACGGGATGTGTTCGCCGGATACGGCCTCCCGCTGGTGACTCCGCCGGCGCGGCCGCGCACGGTGCGGCCTCACCGGTTGCGCGTTGCCGGCGTGCGTACGGGATCTGTATATCCCGGCCCCTTCGACACCTCGCTGCCGTTCTCTGAGGGCCTGGCTGCCCTGGTCGCGGCGAATTTCCGAGGGAAGACCAGTGTCCTGGAGCTCGTGACGTGGTGCCTGCGGGGCTCCCCGTGTGAGCCGATCGGCGGCCGGCCGTGGCTGCGCGAGGTCGACCTGGACGCGGAGGTCGCCGGTCAGCCCATGGGCTTTCGGCTGAACTTTGCCGATGAGCAGATCACCTCCGCGGTCCTTCTGACCGGCTCGGATCTCCCCACGTTGGCTACTGTCCGGACACCGGACCCCGCCAGGGACATCGTCCCGGTGCTGCGCGCGTCCAGCACCGGGAGCTATGCCGAGCAGATCCAGGCCTTGATGATGGATCGGCTCGACCTGCACCCGCTGGTGAACAGCCACAAGGAAACAGGCACCCAACCCCACGGCTGGCCGGTGTACTTCGGGGCCATCTACCTGCCTGCCGGCCGTGACAAGGCGCTGCTGGGCGATGTGCTGATGAGCGGCCTGTCAGGTCGCCTCCTGCAGGTGTTCCTGGACTTGCCTTCGGCTGCGGCCCTGACGCGGGTGAAGACGGCAGGGGACGCCCTGGCCGCGAGGCGCAAGGCTCACCAGACTGCGGACACGACCGCTCGCGCCAGGCGCGATGAAGAGCGACGGCAGATCGAGACGCAGCTTTGGCAGGCGAGGGAACGCCTGGCATTCGTCACTTCAGAGAGCTCGGGCGAGACGGAGTCGCTGACCGATCTGGCGGCCGAGGCCGTGCGGCTGGCCCGCGCGGTCGCCGACACCCAGGACGGATGGGAAGAGCTGATGCAGGCGCACCGCCGCGCCCGAGCGCAGCGGCAGCATGACGCGAAGCTCCTCAACGATGTCACCGAGAGCGCTACCGCCCGGGTCCTCTTCCATGGCTTGCATCCGCGGGCGTGCCCCCGCTGCGATCAGGAAATCGCCGCTGACCGGCGACGGCAGGAACGCGATGAGCACGCGTGCGCGGTCTGTGCTCGGCCGGTGCCGGGTGACGATGCCTTGCCCGAGGAGATCATTGTCGAGGTGAAGCAGCGTCTGGAGGACAGTACCTCCGCTGAGAAGGCCGCCAAGCAGGCACTGGAGGGCGCGGAGACGGAGCTGCAGCGGATGTCGGATGGCCTCGACGCGGCGCAGGAGCGGCTACGGCGCGCGGAGTACGCCGTACAGGCGCCGGCCCGGCTTACGGCCCGGGAGGAGGTGTTGCGGCTGGAGGGTGCCCTGAGTGTTTTCCCCGAGCTTCCAGCGCTGGTCGACGACCCGGTTGAAGCCAAAGCCCTCAAGGTCCTCAAATCTGCTGTCAAGGTACTGGAGGCGGACCACGGGTCGGCTTCTCAAGCCCTGTTCGCGGCGGTCAATGATGAGATCGCGGAGCTGGGGCGGCGTTTCGGGATCGATTCTCTGGAGTCGGTCGAGATCAATCGCGCCGCCCATCTGGACGTGACCGAGGGTGGCGGCCACACCAAGCCATTCGGCCACCAGAGCCCCGGCGAGCGACTCCGCCTGCGCATTGCTGTGATCATCGCCCTGCTGCGCGTCGGGGCGGCCCATAACGTATCCACCCACCCCGGTCTGCTGCTCATCGACAGTCCCAAGGCGGAAGAGGTCCAGGACCTGGACATCCGCAGGCTGCTGGGTGAACTCGCCAGCCTGGCCTCCGAGAAGCACCTGCAGGTGCTGATCACCACGCGCGATTTCGCCCTCGCCCACGATGTACTGCCGGACGACCACATCATCGAGGCCCCGGACGGAAAGCCCCTGTGGTGACCGACCGTCGCACAGCCGGAAGGACCGGTCATGGCGCAACTTGCTGAACGGCTGTCCGCACTGGCTGCCGCCGGGGAACCCATCACGTTCCACGCTGTAGCTCTCACGCCCGAAGCCGTCACCGGGGAGGTCGCCGAGGTCGCGGCCAGCCCGTACGCCCCACTGCTGGCCGAAGCCGTCGTGCACGCCTTCGACCCTGCTGGCGACAGCACCGACTGGAACGACGCGGCACAGTGGTTCCCCGCGGGCTTCGCCGGCCAGCGCAGCGTCCTCGCCTTCAACTCGGCCTTGGAGACGCTGCTCAACAGCCCCGTCGCCGCACGCGTGCTGGGCCGGGACCTCACCAACGCACTCCTGGAGGACCTCGGCGACACCGTGGTGGCGGCACCGCTACTGGCGGCCGCTCGCCTGGAAGGTGCGGTGCGCCTTGCCGTCGCCGGTGCCGCCAAGCCCTACCGGGTCTGGGACGCCCTGGACGACCTCACCATCAACGAGCCGGAAGACTTCCTCGAGCGACTGCCCCGCATCCTCGGACTCGCCCTGGACCAGTGGTGCCAGGAGCGCGAGATCACCGAGACGGCACGCGACTTGCTGGAGCGCCTGGCCCATTATGAAGCAGCCGATGTCGACGCAATGTTCGAACTCGGCTGCGACCGGCTCCGCCGCGCCCTCGCCTCGGACAGCATCGCCGACGTCACCAGTCGCATGGCCGAAGCCCGCCAACTGTTCGCCGCAGCCGCGGCTGCGGAGGAGGCACGCGATGACGCCGAGGCCTACACCGCGGTGTGCGATGCGGTCCTGGGCTTCTCGGCCGGGAACACCCAGCAGGTCGGCGCCGCGGCGGACCGTATCGCCCAGGCCCTCGAACGCCGGGCGGCCTGGCTACATGGCTCCCATCAGCCGACGTGGCTACAACCGCAGCGAACCGCCGATCTCGCCTGGAGCCGTCTCCTCCTCCAACTGCGCGCCGCGGCCGAGACCCTGGACGCGCCGGTATGGATGAACCCCTGGCGGGCCCTGGACTCCGTCCTCGCCGCGTACAGCACCGCCCGCACCGTCCAGCCGATCGGCAGCAACCAGGCAACCGCGGGCGTGGCCACTCTGATCGAACCGGCGATCGAAGACCGGTTCCTGCGTGAGCAGTCGTTCCTCGCTGCCCTACAGCACGCTGCCACCCAGCCCCGTGACGACCCCGCCAGCCTGTTCGATGCCGACACGGCAGCTCTCGTCCTCGCCAGGATCGACGCCCGCGAGACTTCCACGCCCAAGGCAAGAGAGACCGACGGCGATGACGACAACGACGACACCGGGCCTGCTACAGAACGGCTTCTGCGTATCGTCCCCACCGTCGTTTTGCGTCTCGGGCTGACCAAGGCACTGAACCTCACCCGCGACATCGATGATGCCGCACTCGCCGACCTCGAAGGCCTCGCCTACAACGACGACGTCGCCCGTCTGAAGGCCACCGACCCCCTCATCGTCCCCCTACTGATCAAGGTCACGCGCGCGCTCGAAGGGCACGCCGCCTTCACCGGCGACGTCAAGCACACCTTCGGAGCCCTGGTCGAGCAGACACTGCTGTTCCTGAAGAGCCGCTCCGACCTGACCCGCACCAGCTTGTTCGGCCCCGGCAAGAAAGACGACCCGCCTTACGACTACCGGCGCAAACCCGAAAAGGGCCATCGCCAGGCTGCCGAACACGACCTGCAACGCGATTTCCACGGCTGGCTCCTTGCCGGCCCCCTGAACGGCATCGTCCAGGTGGAGCCCATCAACGTCGAAATGGGACGAGCCGACGTCATGGTGCACTTCGGCGTCCTGCACTACCTCACCGAGATCAAACAAGACGCCGACAGCAACACCCGAGACCACATCGAAGGCAAGTACCTCACCCAAGCGGCGCAGTACACGAACACCAACGCCCCATTCGGTCAGCTCCTGGTCCTCGACCTCACCCCGAAAACCAAAACCAGCGGGACTCAGCGGGTCGACGAACTCGCCTGGACCACCATCCACCGTCCACGAGGCGCGACCACAGACCGCGCCGTGCTCGCCGGCATCGTCACCGGCAACCGCATCACCCCCTCCGCGTACTCCACCTGACCATGACAGCCCGAACTGCGGCAGCCGCCTTCGAGGTGGTCTGGGCCGCGGGCCGGACGTGCTGCCGTCTGAAGCCGGGGTGTCAGCGGGCTCTGCGACGATGCCGGTGTGGTTCAGCGCGCCGCCCGGCCGTTCAACCTAGGGAAGAGAGAGAAGGCCAGGTTCATGCCCTATGCCGGACCCGAGGAGGAGATTCGATCTCGGGGATTCCAGCCACTGGAGCCCTACCCGGGAAACCGGCGGCGTCCCCTGGCGCTGCCGTTGCCCCAACGGCCACGAGGTCGAAGTAATCCTCTACCGGGTTTCTGTGACAGGTTCCAGTGGCTCCACTGCGGCAGGTTGGACTGGCCCCAGTTGATCGGCATTTGATTTGGCCCCACCTGTCCTGGTGAGTGACGACATGCCCTCGTCTGAGTGAATGGTGTGGGCTGTCTGCCCGATCCCGTCAGGGTGTGTCCGTCGTTCACGGTCATGTCGGAGGCCGTGTCGTTGGTCATGGCCGTGTCGGGAGGCCGGGGTGCGTCTGTCGCGTGTTGAGCTGTTCGAGAATATCCGTCGTGACAGGCGTCTCGATCCGCTGGTCTCGCAGCGGGCTCTGGCCGCGAAGTACGGGGTTCACCGCCGGACGGTGCGGCAGGCGATCGCGTCGGCGGTCCCTCCGCCGCGCAAGGCGGTGAGGCGGAAGTTCCGCATCCTGGATCCGGCCGCGGAGTGGATCGACGCGATGCTGCGGGAGGATCTGAAGGCTCCGCGCAAGCAGAAGCACACTGTCGAGCGGATCCAGAAGCGGCTGGCCGAGGAACACGACTTCGACCGGGTTTCGTACTCCACGCTGCGGGACTACGCCCGCAAGCGGCGCCCGGAGATCGCGGCGGAAGAGCGTGAGGGCCGCCAGCATCTCGCTGGAATGGTGCCGCAGGCCCATCTGCCCGGCGAAGAAGCCGAGGTCGACTTCGCGGACGTGTGGGTCCGGGTCGCCGGCGAGGCGGTCAAG
The DNA here is from genome assembly GCF_042733315.1 of Streptomyces sp. NPDC059718. NCBI lineage: Bacteria > Bacillati > Actinomycetota > Actinomycetes > Kitasatosporales > Streptomycetaceae > Streptomyces > Streptomyces sp. NPDC059718. Next base: position 40,043 of record NZ_JBHWGA010000061.1, on the reverse strand, counting down.
TGCCACATGTTCACGCTGCGACTGTCCTACTCCGGCAAGGCCGTGCACCGGGTGTTCGCCTCCGAGGCCCAGGAATCGTTCATGGAAGGCCATGCGGAAGCCTTCCGCGTGCTGGGCGGTGTCCCGACCAGGCATATTCGTTATGACAACCTCAAGCCCGCAGTCCGGCGGGTCTGCACCGACCGTAACCGCGTGGAATCCGAGCGATGGACGATCTTCCGCTCGCACTACGGCTTCGACGCCTTCTACTGCATGCCCGGTCAGGAAGGCGCCCACGAGAAGGGCGGCGTCGAGCAGGAGGGCGGACGCTTCCGCAGGTCCCACCTGGTCCCGGTTCCCGACGTCCCCTCGCTGGAGGAGTTGAACGCACGGCTTGCGGCGATTGACGAGGCGGAGGACGAACGAATGCTCCGCGGGAAGCTGACCACAATCGGCTTCAACTTCCGCACCGAAGCCGAGGAACTGGCCCCACTGCCCGCTGAGGGCTTCGAGTGCGGGCTGACGCTGACGCCGAAGGTCGACCGGACCAGCCGGATCACGGTCCGTCAGTGCTACTACTCGGTGCCGGCCCGCTTCATCGGCGAGAGGGTACGCGTCCTGCTGCGGGGCAACGAGCTGATGGTCTTCGACAGGCGCAACCTCGTCGCCCGTCATCCCCGGCTGACGCGGCGGGGTAGTTACCGCGACGTGCTCGACCACTACCTGGAGATCCTGCTGGTGAAGCCCGGGGCTATGGCCGGGTCCACCGCCCTGGCAACCGCCCGGGCCGAAGGCTCTTTCACGGCCGTCCACGAAGCGTTCTGGGCGGCTGCCCTGAAAGCCCACGGGGACGCGGCCGGCACCCGCGCGTTGATCGAAGTCCTGCTGCTGCACCGGCGGATGCCCGCTGAGGCTGTCCAGCTCGGCATCGCGGTCGCGGTCAAGGCGGGTTCCACCAGCCCGGACGTGGTGGCCACGAGGCTCGCAAGGCCGAGGCCGCCGCCCGGGACCCTGAGCCGGAGGACAACGAAGGCGATCCTCCGCCCTGGGGGGACCTTCCCGGCGGACAGATCGTGTCGCTGACCGCCCGCCGGATCGCTCTGCCCGAGGACAGGCGCCCACCACCATCGGTGGACCGCTATGACCAGCTGCTGACGCACCGCCCGAAAGGTTCCGCATGAACGACCCCACCGCCGCCCTGTTCGACGTCGGCGAGCGCATCCCCCAGCCCCGCAAGGACATCTCCGCCCAGGGGGCAGTCGAGACGGTGATCGACGAGACCTGCCGGACCCTGCACCTGCCCACGATCCGGGCCCGGTTCGAGGACATCGCCGCCACCGCACTGAAGGAGCGGGCCAGCTACAAGGACTTCCTGGCCGACCTGCTGGAAGCAGAGTGCCTCCAGCGGGAGGAGCGGAAGAAGACCCGGCTGGTCAGGGAGGCGAACTTCCCCCGCCCCAAGCGGCTGGAGGACTTCGAGTTCGACAAGAACTCCGGCACCGGCAAGTCGCACCTGCTGATCGGCATCGGCACTGCGATCGCCGAGGCCGGGATGTGCGTCCGTTACACGACCACCGCGAACCTGGTGAACGAGCTCGCTGAGGCCGTCGACGAGAAGAAACTCGGCCGCACACTGGCGCGCTACGGGCGCGTCGACCTTCTCTGTCTGGATGAATTCGGCTACCTCGACCTGGACAAAGCGGGCGCGAAACTGCTGTTCCAGGTATTCACCGAGCGTGAGGAACGACGCGCGATCGCCATCGCCTCGAATGCCCCGTTCTCGGAGTGGAAGCAGACCTTCACCGACCCACGGCTCTGCGCGGCCATCGTGGACCGGGTCACCTTTAACGCGCACATCGTCGAGACCGGCACCGACTCCTTCCGTCTGGCCCAGACCCAGGAGAAACGCCGCCGCAAGGCGTGACGCGCCCCATCAATGACGGCTCTGCCATCTTCGCCCTCACCCTCAACAGCGACCACGTCGATATCGAGGATGACGCCTACAAACCCAGCACCGCGAGCACCGACCGGCGAGTCACCAACACCCGGCAACGTTCGTGGCCAACGCACTAGCCGTTGAGCTGTGCCAGAAGACGGTGCGCTTGCCGCTCGGAGATGTTCTCGACCTCGGCGATCTGCGCGGCCTTGATGTCGGGCGTGGCCTTGACCATGGCGCGGACCCGCTCGAGGCGCTCCTGGGCCCGCGCGAGGCGGGCGTCGGTGGCGGGCGTGCGGGGTGTGGACTCTTTGCTGCCCTTGGGGCGGCCAGCGCCAGCGCGCTCGCCGGGGCGGCTGGCGGGCCAGGCGTGGATGGTGCTGCGGTACCAGTGCGGGACGCCTTCGATCGTCCTGTCCGCCTTCGGGGCGTAGCCGTTGTTGATGTACGAGCGCCACGCCTCGGGCTTGAGCGTGACGCCGAGCTTGACCAGCTCCTCCCGCGCCTCCTCACGGTCCAGGAGATCCTTCGGGGACTCCACCGCGGGGAGAGTCGGGATGTCCTTGCCCGCCAGGTGCGCCCTTATCTGCGCCTTGTCCCAGTACCGTGTGCGGGCCCCGGGACGGCTGATCGGATCGGGCAGCTGGCTGGCGAAGGCGGGCGTCAGCGCCTTGCGGTCGGCGAGTTCGGCGATGCCGTCGGAGAAGACGGCGGTGCGGCCGGCGGGGATCACGGCGGTTCTCCTTGTGTCTCGCGCCGGAACGGTGCTGCCGGCGCTGCGGGGCTGTGGGGTCTGGGAGCGAGCGCCGCGGGGCCATCCGCGACTGACGTAAACAACTCTACACCACTTATCCGTGAAGTGTGCAAGTGGCGCGGCAGGTCAGGGGGTGGCCGCATGCGTGCGGCCACCCCCTGACCTTGGCAGCCGCGTCAGACGAGGACGGGCATGACGCGCTCGCCGAGCCACTGCGCAGCGCTGACCGGGACCGCATTGCCGACCTGCCGGGTCAGATCGGCGGCGGTCTTGCCCAAGAAGACGTGGCCGTCGGGGAAGCGCTGCGCGCGGGCCTTGGTCCGCAGCGGGATCATCTGGATACGGCAGTCGTCCACGCTCCGTCCCGGATGGACGAGCATGTGGTGGTTACCCTCGGCGGTGATCGCACTGATCGGCTCGTCCAGGGACTGCACCGTGCAGTGGTTGCGCAGGATCACCAGGAACGGCTCCCGGTGACCGAACCGCTCCAGGCCGACGGCGACCTTCCGGCGGGTCTCGTCCTTGTACGGGGTGAACTCGCGCCGGTCGGAGCGGCCGAGCCCGAACCGCCGGTCAGGCTTGGACAGGTCGATGTGGTCGCGGATCGCCCGGACGACCGGCTCCACCCGGCTTCCGCATCGCTTGTTCGGGCAGCCGTAGTGGTACTGGCCGTACGTGCCGACCTTACGGACGCTCGGCGCATGGAAACGCTTCGCCCACACCTGAACGCCCTGCACGGGGCCGCAGCGCCCGCACCACGCCTCGGGGCGGACCCGCAGGTCGGGCAGCTCCAGATGCTTCTTGGTGAAGCAGAACAGGATGCGGTGCCGGTGCTGCGGGGCGGGCTCGTTGCCCGGCCCGCCGATGTGAGCGGCGTTGATCGAGACGATCTGCGTGTTGTACCCGAGGGCGTCCCACACGTTGAGCCACGGCTCGAACAGGTTCCAGCGGGTCGCGAAGTCAGCGACGTTCTCCCCGCACACCACGTCGTAGTCGTGGATCTCCGCAGCGCGGATCAGGTCCCAGGCAGTGGCCCGGGTCCGGGGCCATTCCGGGCCGGGTGCCCTCCCGTTCTGCGCGCCCGGCTTCGGCTTGCCCGGCGTGGAGTGGCGGCCGGCGGGAGCCGCCTCCTTACAGATCGGTGACCCGACCAGTACCCGCGAGTCGGGGATGGCGCGGAAGTCCATGTTGTTGATGTCGCACTGGCTGTAGCCGATTCCGGGGAAGTTGTGCCGCACGGTGGCGATCGCGGGCGCGGCGTGGTTGGCAGCGAAGACGGGACGGAATCCCGCTGCTTCGAAGCCGAGCAGGTCGCCGCAGCCGCCGGAGAACAGGTGGGTGCTGGTGACACGCGCGCTGGCGGCCCCGGTCGGCCCGGTGTGCGGGCTGACGGTAGGGGAGGTCAGGCCGACGTTGTTTGGCTCCAGACCGGGCAACGGGAGCAGTTCGGGGATGGCGGACATGGGCGTCTCCTTGGACTGGGGGTTGTGGTGTGGGAGCGCCCTCGCCGGCCGGGGCCAACCGGCCGTGCGAGGGCGGACGTGCATGGTGAATCAGACGAGGCTGGCCATCAGGCGCTTTGCAGCCCAGTGGGCGAGGTTGACGGGGACGGCGTTCCCGATCTGGGTCCGCTTCTCGGCCTCAGTTCCGTGCAGCTGGTAGGTGACCGGGAGTCGCTGAGCCTGGGCCGTCTCCCGAGGTCCGAGCATGCGCATGAGCGAGCCGTCGACGCTGTCGCCCGGGATGACCAGTGCGTGATGCGGCTTGCAGGCCACCGTGGTCAGGGGCGAGCTGGTCAGCCGGGGCGCGGTGTCCCGGCCCAAGTGCACGATGACCCCGCGGGCCCGGCGGCCGTCCTCGGCGACCCGCCGGTACAGGTCCAGGCCGCCCTGAATCCGGGCACGGGTCGTGTCCGGGTAAGGCGTGAACTCCTTCCGCTTGGGCTTGCCGTCGGCAATGCGCCGCAGCGGCAGATCCCAGTCGATGATGCCCTCGACCGCGTCCGTCACCGGGGCGACGATCAGGTGCCCGCAGCGGCGGTTTGGGCAGACATAGTCGTACTGCTCGCCGTACGCGCCGAGCCGGCGGCCGCGCGGGTTGCGCCACTTCTGGATGCCGCGGACGGGGCCGCACTCGGCGCACACGCACTCCGGCCGGACCCGCAGGTCCGGCGGCTTGATGCCCTTGCGGGTCATCACGCCGATCAGCCGGTTGCGGTCCTGCCGGGCCCGGGCGTTGGTGCTGCCGGAGTCGCCACCCACGTGTGCGGCATTGACGCTCACGACCTGCGGCACGTAGCCGAGGACCTCCCAGGCCCCCAGCCACCAGTCGAACAGCTCCCAGCGGGTGCCGAACCGCACGACGTTCTCCCACATCACCGCGTCGTAGCGGTGAACCTCGGCGGCACGGAGCAGGTCGTAGGCGGTCGCCCGGGTGCGCTCCCAGGACGCGGCAGGCGCGTAGTCGGCTGCCGCGTCGTCGAGCGTCAGCTGCTTCTTCGGCGCCGCGAGGCCGCTTGCCGGGCTGGCCTCCTTGCAGATCGGGGAACCGAACAGGATGTTCGTCCGGGGCAGCCGCCGCATGTCGTAGTTGTTGATGTCCGCCGCGTCGTGCGCGCAGCCGGGGAAGTTCAGGGTGTGCGTGGCGACCGCGACAGGGGAGTGGTTGAGAGCGACGACCGGCGTGATGCCCGCTTCGGCCAGGCCGAGCGTGTCCCCGCCGACACCGCAGAAGAAGTGCGTGCTCGTGATCCCGGTCGCGACCCGATGCAGCGGCGCCTCGGTGTGGAGCGTTTGGCGCGGCGGGCGTGGACGGCCGTGCGGGGCGCGCGGAAGGTGGGTGCGGGTCATGCCGGGACTCCTCGATGGACGGTTGCGGTCTGGGTGCTGGTCGAGGGGCCAACCCCTTCCAGCTTGTGACGTGACTAATTATATCACAGTTATTGCTATGTCGCGGGGTTGATTCAGGCGGGGCCCGGGGCGGCCGGGCCGGAACGCCGCCCCATGCGGCGTCCCAGCCGTCCAGCAGCGACGGCTGACTCCACTCCACGGCGGCGACCTCGCGCCACCCGGCAGGTACCCCGAGCAGCCGGGCACGCCACTGCAGCGCGTACCGAGGGCAGTTCTGGCACCGCTCGGCCCGGTGCGTGCACCCGGGAAGGCGCGGCGCCCGGCGTGCACCGGCCGACCAGGCCATCGAATCGGCCGAAGCGAGCAGGTGGCCGTAGCCGGTGATCCCGGCAGCTTTCACGCCCAGACCGTGAAGTCTCAAGCCTCGGTCAGCGAACGCGGTGACGATCGCACCGATCTCCTTCGTCGCCTGGCGACGACACACCGACCCCAGGCCCACGATCGGTGCCGCCGCGAGGTCGACGCCGGCCGCCTCGTACAGCTCATAGCAGTGCCAGTAGTCGGCGAGCGTCCAACCCTGCAGCACGGGCATCCACGGAATGTCCGGCGCCAGCTCCCGCAGCTCAAGGTAGTTGGCGACCGTCAGCCGCTGATGGATCCGCACCGCGGCTGTCAGGTCCTGCTCGTCCTCGCCCGGGGCCAGGCCGCGCAGCTCCCGGGTGCCGTGGAACCATCCCGGGTGGCCCGGCGGCAGCTCCGGGGTGCCGTAGATGACCCACGGCTCGCACATCAGGTCCTGGCCGGCCACGAAGTCCGGCATGGACCCGACGCCCCTGATGATCCGCCGGACCTCGCTCACGTACTCGACGGCCGTCATGGGCCACCGGCCGTGCCGCTGCAGCATCGTGAAACCGCCCGAGTCCATCGCCCACCGCCCCCGCGCCCGGGGCAGCGTCTTCAGCCGGATCAGCCGGTTACGGGACATGAACAGCGGCACCTGAGCGAACTCCGGCAGCCGAAGCCAGTGCACCAGGTGCGTCCCCAAGTAGAAGACCATCCCATCCGGCTGGAGCGCCGCAGCGGGCGAGGCCCGACGACCGGTCATGACGCGGCCTGGTGCTTCCTCGGGTACGGGTAGGCCGTAACGGTGAGCGGCCGGCGCTCGTTGCGCGGCCCGATCTGCAGCCCGTACCGGTGATTGCCACGGTGATCCAGCACGGTCGCGCCGATGGTGGCGAGAGCCTCCTCCAGCCACTCCTTCCCCGGTTCGCGGGCCGCGCGGGGCCGGGCACCGAAGGCGACCAGCCGTGCCTCGGCTCCACCGTGACCGCTCTCCCCGGCACGGATCTTGCTAATCGCCCTGTCCGGCAGCAACGAGCCGTCGGGCAGCACGGTCAGACGACGCGCCCGCGTCCGGCCCAGGTAGGCCATCCCGCCGGCTTGATACACGCAGCCCACGTGACCTACGTGCAGCTGGCGGGGACCGTCCGGGGTCTGGCGAACCCTCGGCTGAGGGTCGCTGTGGGCGACGATCCCGCGGATTCCCTGCTCCGCGGCCAGACGCAGCGCCCTCTTCGTGAACCACGTCTCCGCGTTGGCCGGAACCTCGTCCAGCAGCACCAACCGGGACAGCTCGAGGGTCTGTGCGTAGGGGGCCAGCCAGGGGAAGACGCCGGTCAGCACCCCGGGGTGCATCGGCACACCGAGAGCGAGAACGCCGACCAGGGCGCCACCGCCGAACTGGCCCGGTGTGGCCCGGTCGATGAGGCCGAACGGCATCCGCACGGCGGGCCAGGAAGAGCTGTAGTGGTGGGTGGTGACGAAGGCCCGGGCGGGTGCGGCAGGCAGGGCGTGAACGCGGTAGCGGGCCGGGTCGAACCCGCCCTCGCTGGTCCGGCGAAAGCTGTGCGCGCGGTACTTCCAGCGCTGGCAGGCGTCGTCGGGAAGCTCGAAGGTCAGCTGCGTCGCCAGCGGCGCGGTCGTGGCGGAAGTAGGCATGGCTGGGACTCCTGACGTGGGATGTGGTCTGGGAAAGGCAGGCCTGTGGGACGGCCGGGCCAACCGCCGTCCCACAGGCGGGGACAAAGGTCAGAGCAGGACCTGCTGTCCCGCCGGGGGCGGGGGCAGCTGGCGGAGCAGGGGGTGTTGCGGGCCGCGGCGGCCGGTCACGCCGGTCCACGCCTTCTCGAAGCCCTTGCGCTGCTTCTCGACCGCCCCGGCCGGGGCGGCGACCAGGAACGCGGCGGCGGCCGGGTAGCTGGTCTCGGGCGCCTGGTAGTGGGCGCGTTCGATGCCCGACAGGGCGCCGCGCTCGAGGCGAACCCCGTCGCCGATAGCGAACTCCCGCACCAGGTCCTCGGCGGTCCCGCGGCTGGCGGTGTGCACGATGCGCACCGATCGCCACGCGGCCCCCTTGCGGGCGGGCTCGATGCACTGCGGTCCGCCGCCGCACCCGGCGCCGCCTGCGGGCGCCTGGTGATGCCGGATGCAGTGCTCGGTGCGGTCGTGCCGGCACCACCACTGCGGGGCCCGGCACGTCGAGCCGTGCTGAGCGCGGCACTCATCGGTACGGCGGGGGAAGTACACGCGGCGCACCTCGTACACCGCGTGCGGCGCGTCGGTCAGCGCGACATCGAACGCGCGCAGGATCTCGCCGTTGCGCTCGTCCTCGGTGAGCCTGCCGTACAGGGACGCCTTCGCGTACAGGCTGGAGTGCTCGTTGAGCGCCATCGACCGGTGCTCCAGCAACAGCGCTTCAGCTGCCAACTCCGGGTACATCCGCAGCCGCTCCTCGTGGTTCTCACGCGATGCACAAACCCCCGAGAAACAGCACATAACGCAGTAAGATTTGCGAATCGGTTCCCCGGTGCGGCCGAGCACGTACGCCTCCACCTGGGGCCGGTCCATGCGGGCCTCGATGAGCGGGTATGACGGCTCGCAGATGACGCGGCCAGCCTCGGCGTTGCGCTGCTGCTGCAGAGCGGTGTCCTTCTTCGCGCGCGTGAGCTCGCCGAAGTGGTAGCCGATGACCCTGCGGAACGACTCGGTCCCGAACTCGCCCTCGGCCCAGGAGTCCAGGACGAATCCCTTCGCCTTCGCCGAACAGGTCCGCGTGCCCTTGGCCACGGTCGGGACCGTGCCAGCGGCGGCCAGGTTCTCCGACAGCCGCCACGGCCCGCGGGCGTGGATGCGGTACGGGGTACGGGTGTCGTCCAGCACGACGATGCCGTCGCCCTCCAGATCCCCACCCCGGGCCACCTGCACCAGCCGAACCCGGCGGGCCCGCAGCAGCGGCAGCACGTGATGCTCCACGTAGGCCAAAGAATCTGGGAACTCGTCGCCCGTGACGGAGTGCACGGCGACCAGGTCGGCCAGGTCCTCGCGCAGCCCGAAAGCCCGCGGGTCGGCCAGCATCATCAGCAGGATCGCCGTGGAGTCGGCGCCCAGCCCGTACGACAGAACAGTCCTGCGCATCACAAAGCCCCCTTTCGCTGAGGCAGTGGTTCGGGAAGCGGTGCCGGGCGGGCGGGGCCAACCACCCACCCGGCACCCCGGGCCCTCAGGCCGCGGCCTTCAAGTCAGCGGCGGTGTCGGCGAACCGGCGCCAGGCGTAGCCGCCGGTGTCCGTCGACCAGCTGGCGGCCCGGCCGACCAGTGCGGCCGCCAGGACAGCGACGTCCTCGGCCGGCGCGGCGCCGTAGGCCAGCAGCCTGCCGATCGGCGAGTACAGGTCCAGGTGCCACTCGTCACCGAGCGCGTAGGCGACGACGCGGGCGCCGGACGGCTCCGGCTCGAAGGCGTGGACGCCTGCGTACTCGCGCCACCGCGAGTCCGCGGTCACGAACGGCGGCACGGTCACCGGCGACGTACGGCGGGTCCCGGTGTCGGCAACGTCGAACAGGTCGCGGATGTTGCCGTCCGGCTGCAATGCCTCGCCGACCAGCCGGAGCACGTCATCGGCGCTGATGCCGTCACGGTCGCGCAGCACGCCGACGACGTGACGCGCCTGGGTCACCAGCCCCGCGTGGTCGTCCAGCCGGTACACCTGTGTCGGCACGTCCTTGGCGAGGGAGAGCATGTGCCGCGCGTCGGACACGATCCCCTTGAGCAATGCGACCCGCTCCGCGGTGGCTCGATCCGGCAGAACGTCGACGGCTTGAAAGATCCGCGTGAGGTACCCCCACTTGCTGGCCACGGCCTGCACCGCGAATGCCTCGGCTCGGTAGAGGGCGTCCCGGCGCTCCGCAGCACGCACCGCGTCGTCGTGCTTGCGTAGGCCGGTCAGCAGCCCCATGTACCGGTCGTGCGCGGCGCGCGCCTCGCGCTCTCGCAGTTCGTAGTCGAGGTTGAGGACCTCGAGGTCGGTCAGGCCGTCGAGCGGCTGGCCCTCGGCGGCGTAGGCCTCGCGCAGAGAGGCGACGCGGTCCTGGGCGGAGGTGATGACGGACATGGGGCACTCCTTGTGCTGGGGTGGTCTGGGATGCCGTCCGGGGGGCCAACCCCTTTCGACATGATTAATTCTATCACAAAAAACGACGTTTCCGCTGGTCAGGTTTCTTCGGAGGCTTACTGGACCCCCTTGTCCCGGACGGTGTTGGGGGCAGTGGTGGCGTGCCGGTCCCCGGCCGACCAGCCGACCCCGCGCAACGGGGCCGGGAGCCCGAGCAGGCTCCCGGCCCCGATGCGGCCGCACTGCTACGTCTGCGGGAGCAGGACGTCGAAGGCGTCGTCGGCCAGGTCGGAGCCGGTCCATCCGGCGTCCGGGAGCAGCGCCGTCCTCACGCCGAACATCAAGGCGTCCCGCAGCGCGTCCTCCACGTCGGCGACGACACCGCCGGGCAGACTCACCGCCGCGCACGGTGCGGACCACAAGGTGCTGCCGTCCCGCCCACGCACCACCCGAAGCCGGCCGTCGGCGCCATCGACGGTCAGCCCTGCCGCCGAAGGCAGGTGAGGGCGCAGCAAGTCGGCGACGTAGGCGGCAGCAGCGGCCAGGACCGCGTGGCGCGCCTGCTGGGCCGCGGCGTGCGCCGTCTCCAGTTGCCACGCCTGGGAAGCGGCGAGCGCCGCACGGTCGGCGCCTTCCTCGTGGCCGTGCTGGCGCATGCACTCCGTTACGGCCTTGACGACCGCCGCGGTGTCGGAGATGAGGTCGGTGTTGACCGTGGCATAGATCTCGGTGAACCTGTCGCTCCCGGACCCGTCGGGGTAGAAGCGAGCCACCCAGCCGGAATGGACGCCGGGGTACTTCCGAATGCTGCCATGACAGCTGATCTGGATGGTGGCACCGCAGGCGAGATCGACAGCGACCCATTCGGCCGACCCGTCGCTGTCCGTCCGGCAGGCGACATCGGCGGTCTGGAGCGCGTCGGTCAGGACGTCGCCGGTGCGTCGCTTCGTGCCTGCCGGCCAGCGGATCGCTGAACGCGGGCGCTTGTAGTCGGCGATGCCCCGCCGGTACAGCAGGGCCCTCACGTCCTCGGTGAGCGCGACGCAGTCGAGCACGCCGAAACTGCCGGTGAGCGCGTAGTGGAACCTCATGTCGGCGTGGTGGACGTCCGACCCGAGCAGCACGGGAACCTCGTCCACCGTCAGCGGCCTGGTCATGGGCAGGTGCCATGCCCACGCCTCGGCCTCGTGTTCACGGCCTCGCAGGGTGACGGACAGGACAGCGGCGGTCCCCCGGGCCAGGACATCGGCCAGGTACGTGAGCAGGGCGTCCACGGCGGGCACCGGAAAGCGCATGGCGTACTCGGCGGTGAGTTCACCGGTCACGGACACTTCGGTCTTCCCGCGGCGATGGATGGCCACGGTCATCCACGGGTCGTCCTCGTAGACCGTGTTGAACGCGGCCACGAAGAGCCCGGCTGCCAGGGCGGTACTGGGCGGATTGGTCACAGCAGTGGTCACGGGACTTCCTCTCTCAGAGGCTGTGGTCTGGGATGCCGGGTGGGGGGCCAACCCCTTCCGGCGTGATCAATTCATGTGCGCTGAGGCCGCAGCCGGCGGCTCGCGCAAACGCAGCAGGGCCGGGCGCCCACGATGACGCCCGGCCCTGCTGACACTTCCCGGCTACTCCTGCGGGAGCACCACGTCATAGACCTGGTCGATCTCGTCGGAGCTCGTCCACCCGGCGTCGGCGAGGGCCGCAGTGCCCGTGCCGTAGCCCAGCGCGTCGCCCAGGACGTCCACGACGTCTTCGATCAGCCCCGCGGGCAGGCCGACCGCATGGCACGGAGCGCTCCACAGTGCCTCGCCCGTGTCGTTCCGCACAGCGCGCAGGGTGCGGCTGGTGGCGTCGAAGGTGATGGCGGCCGCTCCCGGCAGGTGCGGTCGCAGGAGGCTGCCCACGTAGGTCGCAGCCAGGACCAGAAGGTTTTCGCGTGCCTCGGTCGCGACGGAGTGCGCGTAATCCAACTGCCGTCCTGTGCTGTCGATGCGTGCCTTGTGTTCGGCGTCGGGCTGGTGGCTGTGGTGGTGCATGGACTCGGTCACTGCCGAGACGACCGCAGTCGTATCGGCTGCGATATCCGCGCTGTCGGATGAGTAGATCTCCTGGTGCCTGGTGCGCGCGGCTCCGTCCGGGTGGAAGCGGGCCACCCAGCCGCGGTGTGCGGTGGCAGGGGTCCCGACGCTGCCGTGGCTGCTGACGCGAATGGTGGCGCCGCAGTCGAGGTCGACGGCGATCCAGTAGCCGGACGCGTCACTGTCGGTCCGGTGGGCGATCTCGGCCGCCGTGAGCGCGTCGCGCAGAACGTCGCCGTTGGTCGTGCCCGGGCGGTGCGGTCCGGAATCGGCCGGGCGTCGGTCCTCGTAGTCGGCGATGCCTCGCCGGTACAGCAACGCCTTGACGTCCTCGGTGAAGCAACTGCCGTCCAGAAGAGCGAAGGTCCCGCCGTTGAGCGGGCGGTGGTGCCGCAGGTCGATGTGGTGGACGTCCGGCCCGAGCAGGCCGGTGACCTCCTCGAGGGACAGGGTCGTCGTCTCGGGCAGGTGCCAGGCCCACGTCTCGGTCTCGTCCCGGTTGCCGCTGCGGGCAGGAATGGTGACGGACAGGACGGCGGCGGTCTCGTTGGCCAGGAGACCGGTCAGGTGCATGAGCAGCCCGTCCATGGCGGCCGCAGGAAACTGCATGTCGTATTCCTGGTTCAGTTCCCCGGTGACGCTGACGGCTGTCTTGTCGAGCTCCCGGATCTCCACCGTCACGAACTGGTTCTCATCGAAGACGGCGGCGACGGCGGCGGCCAGGATCGCGGCCGCGCGGGCTTCGCTGGTCGGAATGGTCACAGGATTGCTCCCTTGGATGCTGGGTGGTCTGGGATGCCGGGCGGGGGGCCAACCCCGTCCTGACGTAACTAATTCTATCACGAAAAAGACGTTTCCCCAGGTCGGGATATGCCCCGGAAAATGGCAGCGGGACCGGGGAAGAACTCTCGTCCCCGGCCCCGCTGACTACCGTGCTACGCCTCCGGCAGTGCCAGGTCGTAGGTGTCGCCTCCCGGCCCCGGATCCGTCCATCCGGCGTCGTCCAGCGACCATGCGTCCTTGCCGAGTTGCAGCAGCTCCCGCACAGCTCCTTCGACCTCCTCCACGACCTGCACCGGCAGCCCGGTGGTGTCGGTCGGCGCGAACCACAGCGTGCCGCCGTCGGCGCTGCGGACCGCCCGCAGGTCCCCGGAAGCGACGTCGGCGGTGAGGGTCGCGGCGGCGGGCAGCCGTTGTTGGATCAGGCGACCCACATACACCGAGGTCAGTTCCAGCAACGCCCGCCGCGCGGACCGGGCCGCGTGTCGGGCCTCGGTGAATTGCGCGGCCAGGACAGCGCTCCCGGCTTCGTCCAGCTCGCGAGCGGTGGCCGGACTGTGCGGGTGGTGCCGGATGGCGTCGGCCACGGCCGCGACGACGCCTGCCGTGTCGGCGGTGATGTCGGTGCGCTCCGAGACGTAGAACTCGTCCTGGATCCCGCTGTCCCGCCGGTCGGGTAGTAGCAGGCCAGCCATCCGGAATGATGCCTGGGCAGGTAGTCGGTCTCGTTGTCGTTGCCGTTGACCCAGATCGACGCACCGCATGGGAGGTTGACGGCAACCCACGCGCCGCTGCCGTCCCCCTCGGCGACGGACGTGATGCCTGCGGCAGCCAACGCGTTCCGCAGGACGTGACCAGCAGCCTCCTGGCTGTCGCACGGCGAGGGGAGCGTGAGCTCCGGGAGTCCCTGCGCGATCCCCCGGCCGGAGAGTGCCTTCTTCACCGTGAGGGTGAGGTGCGCGCACTCCAAGTGGCCGAACAGCCCGCCGTTGAGGTGGTGGTGTTGGCCGGTGAAGCGGATGTTCTGCCCGGACACTCCCAGCGTCTCGGCCTCCTGGCGGGTCAGGGGGTGCGTTCCGGGGAGGTTCCATCCCCAGGTCTCGAACCCCGGATTCCAGGCAGGCGCGCGAACCGTCACGGCGATGGTGCCCCCGTCCTCGCGGTCCAGGGCGCCGGTGAGCTGGTCGAGCAGCCCTTCCAGGGCGTCGGGCTTGAAGTTCATCAGATGTGTGCGGGTGGCCTCACCGGTGACGGTGATGGTGGTCCCGTCGGCGTGCCGGACGGTGACCTCCATCCATCGGGCGTTGTCGGGGGCGCTGGTGATCGCGGCGAAGAAGATCGCCGCACTGCGGGTGCTGGTGCGTGAGCGCACAGGAAGATCCCTTGAGTGCTGGGGTGGAATGGGAAGTCGGGCGGGGGACCAACCCCGACCGACGTGATCAATTCTATCGCGAAAAACGCGCATTGTGGCTGTGGTGAGTCTCCGCGAGTGCGCGGAACGCTACCTCCGAGACTGGCCGTCGGTGGTCGGGGTAACAGTGCCGTCGCAGGTGACGGTGTAGGCGGGATCGCCTCGGCGGGCCTCCCACAGTGAGCCGGGCCAGTCATTCGCGCTGACGGACGCGACCAGATGGCCCGCGGGGCAGAGGACCAGGACCCGGCCATAGCTGGTGTGGCGGAACTTCGGGCGTCCCGTGTGCCGCTGCGGCACGTGCACATAGCGGCGGTAGATACCGCGCAGCGTCCGGTGCAGCCGTACGTGGTCGGTGACGTCATCGATGCCGATGTGGTGGTGTGCGGTGAGGTTGTGGTGCCAGCTGGTGAGTTCCCAGCACTTGGTCCGGAGGCGGAAGCAGGACCCGGCGGGGGCGGCGCCCGGGATCGGGTGGTCGGCGTGGATGGTCAGGACCGGGCCGGCCGGGCCGTACCGCTGGACGACGCAGCCGGCGGGGCCGTGCAGGATCCAACTGCCGTACGTACCGCCCCGTACGAGCGGTTCGTGGTCCAGCCGAAGCGTCGGCAACTGGTAGGCCGGACGATGGTCGGTCAAAGGCATGAGACCTCCGGAAATTGAGGTAGGGGTGCCGGATCACGCGGTCAGGCTCAGAGACCGCTTCAGGTAGTCACGGGTTCGGCTCGCGCTGACCCAGCGGGCCATGGCGGTGCCGGGCGGGTGCCGCACGATCTCGCCTTCGGCCGCGTCCAGTGCCGCGGCCCGGCGCAAGATCTCGGCGATGGACAGGTTCTTCTTGAAGCTGTGGCCGACCTGCTGTTCGACCGTCAGGTACTCGCGGGCCTTGGCCGGCCGCAGCCGTGCGGCGCACGTCAAATCCGCCTCCGAGGCCAAAACACAGAAGCTGCACGACAGGCGAGACATGCCCCAGTCGTAGGCGGCGCTGTACGGCAGGCCGGAGTCCGCGATCTGTGACCAGACGTGGAACTGGTCCCAGCTGTGCAGGGGCAGCCAGGTCAACACGGTCCGCTTGCCGTTGCTGGCGTCGTCCAGGGCGAGCACCGGACGCTTCTTGCGGGCCGGGCTCTCCTCGGCCCGCATGCCCATGCAGTTCAGGATCCGCACCGGGCGTCCCAGGTTGCCGAATTCGCCGACCAGAGCTGTCATCAGCGCTCTGACCTGGCCCCTTTTGTGATCGCTCGTGCAGTAGCGGGCGCCCGATGACGGCCACGCCGGTGTGGTGGTGTCACCGCGGGCTCTCAGCTCACGGTCCCGCTGCAGGATGTGCTGGAGCAGGTCGCCCTGGGTGCGCGTGACGACCTCGAAGCGCAGCCCATAGACGGCGGCCTGCTGCTCGGCGAGCTCGCGGGTTCCCTGCCACTCCACGTCACCGAGGTCGCAGTGAACCACCACGATGCGGTCGCGGACTCCGGCGAGGTCGGCGAGGGAGACGAGGTAGGACAGTATGGCCTGGCTGTCCTTGCCGCCGGATGACGAGATGAGCAGGCAGTCGGCCCATTGCAGCAGCTCCATGGCGGTGTAGGGGTTGTCGCCGTCACGGCAGACGAGGTCGACCAGCGGATTCAGGTAGGCGGGCATGATGACGGGGCGGCGGGTTGCCATGGGTGGCTCCCTCGACGTCGGGGTGTGGTGTTGGGACGGCCGCGCCGGCGGGGCCAACCGCCGAACAGAGCCGAATGCACCGGGGGCGGCGCGGGTCGCCGCCCTCGGTAGAAGTGCCGTTATGCGGGGCCGTCAGTCGGCCGGGTGGACCGGGACCATGGCGTGCGGGTCCCTCTCGTACGGGCCGGGGTAGTCGGGGTGGTCGGTGAACAGGTGCCACTTCCCCCGGGGCCCGGCTTCGGCGACCGTCACGGTGTGCAGTTCGCCGTCCAGGGTGATCACGTCGCCGGGCTTGAGCTGGGCGGCCTCGCGCGGCTGGTAGGCGGGCTGCTGCCATTCGCCCTGGTAGTAGGCGGTGAGGTGGTTGTAGGTCTCGGGTCCGCCGACCTCGGTGGTGAAGCAGGGCAGGCCGGACAGCGGCGGGCTGGTCGGGCTGTGCCAGCGCACCATGCGTGTCGTGGCTTCCACGGCCAGCGACCATCCGCTGAAGTCGAGATAGACCCAGTTCTCGCCCTGGTCGATCACGCGCGGCAGCGCGGCGGGCGCGGACGTGCGAGGCGGTTCGGCCGGCGGGGCCGATGGCAGGCGGGAGTCGGGCACGGTGTCCTCCGGTGAGCTGGGCGTGAGCTTCAGGTCCTTGCAGGCGGGCGGGCCGGATGCCCGCCGGGCGGAGAGGGCGGCAGCACGCCGCCCCCTCCGCTGGGGCTAGCTGTCGGTGTCGACGGCGGTGCGGTCGACGACCGCGGCGATGCGGTCCAGGACGTCCTGGTCGGCCTCGCGGCCGTGGTGGATCGTGTGGATCAGGCGGGCCGCGGCATCCGGGTCCATGAAGTGGTCCGGGAGTGGCAGGCCGTCGCGGTCGACGCCGTGTGGATGCCGGCGGCCGACGACGAGCCCGGCGGCCGCGAGGACCGCCGGGACTTCGGCCAGCGTCTCGAGGGTGCGGGGCCGCTGCTGGAACAGGGCGTGGATGCGCCGTCCGGCCTCGGCAGGTTCGGTGGTGGCGTACGCCTGCCACACCCACGAGTTTCCGCCGATCTGGAAGCGGCCGTCGTCGTCGGGCAGGCACAGCTCGATCCACGGCTGATTGTCGGGCGCGCCGCCCTCGACGCGGACTTCGGCGTAGCCGTCGTGCCAGAACACCCGGGACTCCCAGCCGACGGTGTCCTTGGCCGGCTGCTGGACGACCTCGGCGGTGAAGCGCGGGATGACCACGTTTCCCATCCAGCGGTGGTAGCTGATCTCGGCGTCGTACGGGCCGAGACGGCGGGGGCCCTCGTCGATGATGACGCGCGCCGGGGTCCAGCCGTGGCCGCCCTGGGCGTGGTCGAAGTGGATCTGCACGGACATGCGGTTCTCCAAAGGGCGAGTTGGGTTCGGGTGGCCTCGGGCGCGTCGGCATCGCCGGACGGCCCGGGCAGACAGAGACGGAGCGGAGAGGCAGCTGATCGGGCTGCCCCTCCGCTCGCGAGTGCTACTAGCTGAGGGAGGCTGCCGCGTGCTGGTGGTGCCGACGGTTCAGCCGGACCCGCAGACCGTGACGGGCGACCTTGCAGCGGCGGAGTTCGGCCGCCTCGACCGGGCACCGGTCGGCCCAGGCGTCGGCGATGTCCCGGTCCAGCGCGGGCCAGGAAAGGGTCAGTGCCTCGCGCACGCGGATCTGGGGGCGGGTGGCCTGCCGCCACTTGCCTCGATCGAGCAGATCGGTGCCCTCCTTGCACGCGGCGAGCAGCGACCGCCCGTGGTCGTCGTCCGCTCCCCGCTCGCGGACAACGGCCGTCCCGAGGGCGAACAGGGCGAGCATCGTGTGCGTGTGCAGGATGCGGGACGCCAGTGTCTCGGCGCGTGTCGGCCCACCGTCTTCCAGCCGCCACCGGTCATAGGCGGTGCCGTAAGGCTCACGCAACCCGGCACGGGCGCCGTACCAGCTGGCGAACTCCTGGTCCGCATCGCCGAGCGTGCGCATCACCGACTGCGCCCACTGCCGGGGCGACATCCGCGCGTACCTGTGGGCGCCTGCCGCGTCCTCCCGGCGGATGATCTCCTCCGCTTCCACCACGGCCTGCATCGCGGCGAACTCCGCCTCGGCGTCGGGCAACATGCGGTCGACCTCCTTCGCGAAGGTCTCCGCCCGGTCGGCCAGCGCCCGGGCACGCCCGGCCAGCTCATACGCCCGACGGGTGTCCGGTTCCCTGCCCTCGTCCGCCGCGTACCGCTCGACGTAGGCATCTCCGGAGGTGGTGTGAGCCCGGATCGCAAGGCGGTTGATGACCTGGAGGTGCGCGCGGATCAGGGGTGTCGTCTTCCGCGCCCAGGGCTCGCGGCGCCGCTCGGCGTCGGCGAGGACGTTGGCGACGTGCTCGTACGCGCCGGATGCCCGGTCGGTGTGCTCGCCCGCGGTCTGTCCCCACTCATCGACCGTGTAGCCGTGCACGGTGAGGCCGGACTCCTCAGCGGCAGCATCGACCAGCCGGGCCCCGAGCACGGTGTTGCGTACCCGCTTGTAGCTGGGGGCGGCCTCGAACGGCTCACCGTTTCGCGTGGCCCGGGTGTGCTTGGGGAGGTAGCTGCCGGTTGTGGCGTGCCAGGCGATGATCAGCTCACCGGTGACGGCTCCGTCTTGGTGGGCCAGGGTGCCGGAGACGGTCAGTTCCCACCGCTCCCCGTGGCGGATCTGCGTCTTCCAGCCGCGCGGGGCTGCGGTCTCGGCCAGGGCCAGAAGGTTGCCGGGCGCACCGGCCAGGCGGGCGGTTTCGACGGTGAGTTCAGCGGGCGCGACGGTGGGCGCTTGCATGGTGCTCCTCCGGTTGGATGCTCGGTGTGGTCTGGGTCGCCGTCCGGGGGGCCACCCCCTTTCGACATAACTAATTCTACCACGAAAAACAGTGTTTCCCCTGGTCAGGCTTGGTACACGGTGGTTCCTTGGACTGTGACGTGCATCGGGATCTTGCCGTTGCGGACCAAAGCGGGGTGCGTGGTGTCCAGGTCGACGCTCACCCGCAGGGTTCGGCCGTCGCTGTCGACGTAGGCGAACACGAGGACTCCGGCAACTTGGAGCGCGGGCAGGGATCCGGGTTCGGCGCGGTCGGCGGGCCAGAAGCGAGCCATGCGGTGCAGGCGGGTGCGCAGGCGTGCGGAAACAGCCATGGGGCTCTCCTCCATCGAGGGCGGGTATGAAATCCGGGCCGGGACACGAGGTCCCGGCCCGGCGGTGTGCTGCTCGGTCGCAAGGTGGTCAGACCTCGAACGGGAAGACGTACGTGAAGAAGTCGCTCCCGTCCGTCTCGTGCAGGAAGGTGATGCGGTTTCCGTCGATCCGGCACTGGCTCGCCTTCGGCCAGGCCGTGTTGGTCTCCGCGCGCTCCGCGCCCGGCCGTGTGGCACGGATGCGGGTGCTGGAGATGCTGTCGACGGTGCGGGGACCGGTCCGGTCCGGGAAGCGGTGATGCTCCACTTCGAAGGTCTGGCACAGCGCGGCGCGGCGCTTGAACTCGGCAAGGCTCAGGGGCATGACGGCTCCATCAGGGGCGAGGGTGGGGCAGGCAAGGTCGCGGCTCTCGCGAGGGTGAACAGGCCGAGCCGGCTGGCTTCGGACTCATATCCGTTGGTGCCTGGCCCGGCGCGGGCCAGGCACCACCCACGGGAGCAGGGGTCAGCTGAGCGCGGTCAGCACACCGGAGGCGTCCAGCACGGGACGGGCCCGTACCGGGGACAACAGCTGGTTGTTGCCCTCGCAGCGGCCCCGGGCGTCGACATCGGGCGCTACGGCGACGCTGGCCGGAACTGCGAGCAGAACCCGGCCCAGCCGGTGTGCTTCCGCGGCCACGTCCAGGGGCGTCGAGTCGCGGGTGCACTCGAACATCACCGCTGCCCTCGCCAGGGCTGCGGTCAGCCGCGCGGCGCCCGCCACGTGATACCCACAGGCCGGCTGGCCGGGGCGGCACGAGCTCACCAGCAACCCGCCGTGCCCGAGCACCCGGCGGGCCAGGACGTCCTGGTCGCGCGGGTGGTACTGGTCCAGCCCGCACGGCAGCACGGCCAGCGTCGGGGCCGGAACCTGATGCGCGCCGGCGTGGGCGGCGTTGGCGATGCCGAAGTCGAGGGTGGCGACCACCGTTCGCCCTGCCCGGGCCACGTCCCGGGCCATGTCGCGGGCGGCGCTCAGGCTCGCCGCGGTGGCGTAGTGGTTGCCGGTGAACGCGACAGCGCATTCGGAGAGCTCCGCGAGGTCGCCGTCACCGCGCAGCCACACCCCCAACGGCCCGGACACCTCGGAACCGTCCAGCAGGGCGGGCCAGTCCGGATCGCCGGGGATGACGAAGCGGGCAGTCAACTGGGCCGCCGACAGCTCCTCTTCGGCGTCATAGGCGGCCAGGCGGGGCATCCCACCATCGGTGACCAACCGGCGCCACAAGCCGACGGCACCTTCGGCGTCCAAGCCACCGGCGATGTTCTCAGGTGTGAAGAAGTGCGCGAGAGCTGCTCGAGCGGCGCGCTCGCTGAGGGCCGGAGAAGACATGGCTTTCACCTCACGGGATGGGGGTCGGACAGAACGGATCGGGCGAGAAGCGCTGGTCATGCGATCCGGGAGGGCAGCAGCGCCGCGCTCCAGCAGTCGCGGGCCGGGCAGCCGTACCAGCTGCCGACCGCGTGCGGAGTGGCATCGGGATGCGCGGGGTGCAGCTGCATCGGACCGTGGTCGGAACACGCGGGACGCGAGGCAGGCAGCGGCCGCGGGTCGTTCGTGCCGGGGGCGTCGATGCGGACGTCGATGGGACAACTGGCGAGGTTCCACAGACCGCGCACACCGCCCTCCTCGCGGGCTCCGAGGTCCTGCGCGGTGACAGCGAACAGGCCCGGGAAGGGATGGTGCGCGGTGAGCCAGGTCGCGCCGTAGCCGAGAGCCCAGGTGTTCCACGCCGGTAAGTCCTGGGGCCAGGGGCCGTTCGCGACGGTGACGGCGTGCTCGGTGACGGGGGTGGCGTTGGAGGTGCCCGCCCGTAGATCCCAGACACTGAGCAGCACGTTCCGGGGGCCGGTGAGGTAGTCCAGGAGGAGACGCACCTCGGCGTCGTCGGTGTCGGCGGGCTGCCCGGTCCGGGTGACGTGGCAGCCGCCGACGGCGTCCGGGACGGCCCGGTACAGGGTGTCGCCGAACGCCGCGACGGCGGTTCCGTGCTTGCGGCGGCGGGCGACGGTGTAGGTGTCCGGCGGCATCCGCAGTCCGAGGATGGCGGGTCGGGCACGACTTGGTGCGGGCATGGGTGTCTCCGGTGAGTGGCTGGTGATGAGGAAGAAGGCGCCCGGCCGGCGCCGTGGTGACGGCCGGCCGGGCGGTGAGTAGTCAGCGCGGGCGTGCCCCGGCCGGGGCGGCGTCGCGGATGAAGCCCTCCGTGTTGGCGGCCCCGTACTGCTTCACCAGGTAGGGGACTTGCGCGCTGAGCCCGGTGTTGTTGATGGCGGCCGCGGAGTGGCCCGCCGCGTCGTACAGCGCGTCAGTGGCTTCGTCGTCGTCTACGGCGCCGCTGCTGTTGCAGGCGTCCGACGCGTACCGGCTGGCGGCGTCGTGCACGGCTTCGTCGAGGTCGACGGGGTCGATGCCGAGCTGTTCGGCCAGGGCGAGCAGCTGTTCGGCGGACCCCTCGTCCGCGTGGCGCAGGGGTTCGTCGGCGTCGATGTCCATGGGTGTGCCTCCCGTGATGGAGGGGTGCCGAGCCGCAGGGGCGGGCGTGACCGAGCAGCGGCCCGCCCCTGCGGGCGCCGGTCACCAGTCGTCGACGTTCCG
The DNA here is from genome assembly GCF_042733315.1 of Streptomyces sp. NPDC059718. NCBI lineage: Bacteria > Bacillati > Actinomycetota > Actinomycetes > Kitasatosporales > Streptomycetaceae > Streptomyces > Streptomyces sp. NPDC059718. The sequence goes on along the minus strand of NZ_JBHWGA010000061.1, from coordinate 18,359 downwards.
GACGAACTCTGCGGCGATCCGCTCCGGGACGGCGTCGGCCGGGGCGATCACGGCGTACTCGTCCCAGTGGCCGTGCGGGTCGTGCCGCAGCTGGCACAGCAGGACCCAGCCGCGCCCCGGGTCCAGCGCGACGGCGAGAGTCTCCGACATGGCATCGGTCACCACCACTCCAACGTGACCAGGGGAGATCGGGCTGACATGGGCGTCATAGGTCTCGGGTCCGCTCATCAGCAGACCCGCGATGCGCCGCAGCTGAGGGAGCTGGGCTTGAGTGGAATCCCAGTAGCGACTTGACGCCCGGGCGACCTCGTTCCCGGCCATGCCGGACGTCACGGCACCCGGCGGAAGTGCGCCGTCACCTGCGATGCCGCACTCCTGCTGCTCGTCGTCGGCGTCCGGCAGACGCCAGGCGGTCTGGTCGTAGGTGAGGTCACGAGGGTCGAAGCCGTCAGTGACCGTGATGCTGTCGATGCGGCCGTCCGGGTTGGTGCGCACCAGCAGGTACAGGGGCGGCTGGGCCGGGGTGTCGGCGGGCGTGCTGGGGCTGGGCGTGGTCATGCCGGTGAGTCCTCTCGATGCGGCCGCCGGTGGGCAGGCAGCGGCGACCTGAGACGGGAAGAGCGGGAAGGGCAGTGCGGTGCCGGGGGCGGGTGGGCCGCCCCCGGCGCAGCTGCTCAGCTGGGGAGTTCGAGCGGCACGTCGCGGCCGATCGCGACGGCCAGGCTGCGCGTTACCGCGAGGAGGTCCAGGACGTCGGTGACCTCGTCCGGCAGGACGCTCGGGATCGTCACGCGGGAGCCGAATCCGTGGCTGAAGTGGGGGAAGCTGTTGGCACCGAACTTGGCGTCGATCACCCACACCTCCTCGCCGACCAGCCGGGACATGAAGAAGGTGATGTGCCCGCCGTCGTCGAGCACGTGGTGCACTTCGGCGTACAGGCCGGTGACCGGGCCGCCGAGCAGGTCGGGGCGCGGCTCGGTGCGCTGCTCGATGACGGGCACGACGACGGTGATCGTGCGGGTCGTGCCGTCTTCGAGGCCGAGGGTGACGGTGTGGCCTTCGTCGGGCGTGCCGACCGCGGTGGTGATCGTGGTCACGGGGTCCTCCGGGGACTTGTGGGTTGGTGGTTCGGGCTGCCGTCCGGGGGGCCAACCCCTTTCGGCATAACTAATTCTATCACTAAAAACGATGTCCGTTGGTCTCGTTTTCGCAGGCAGCAGCCATGATGCGCGCCCTGGCACGCATCGGAACGGGCACCGCGCGCGCTCGCGCGGTGCCCTGAGGCCGGGGCCGCGGGCCGTGGCGCCCGTCAGTCAGCCTGCGCCTGGTTGGCCATCAGCTTGTCGACCATCGCCATGGCCTGACCGACGGCCTCGACCGTCGCGAGGTAACCCACAACCTGGTCCCGCTCCTCGATGAGCTTCTGCCGTGCGTGCGCGGCTTTCTGCGGCAACTCGGGGTCGGCCAGCGAATCGCCGCAGGAAATGAGCACGTTGGGTCCGAGACCCCACACGTGAGCGTTGACGGCCGCCCCGGCGGCCGCGAGCGGGTCGATGTCCGTGAGCGCCCATCCATACTGGGCCGGGTCCAAGCCGAGTTCGCGCAGGTGCTGAGCCAGTGAGCGGAACATCCCGCCGGTTCCGCCGGCCGGATCGCTGAACCAATAGCCCTTCTCCGGCATTTCGTTGCCGCAGGTCATGCGGGCCATGACGTCGCAGACCTCCGGCGGGGTGTGGTACTCGCCCAGCCCTTGCCGGGCTCCGTGCGATCGGAGCGAGGTGACGGTCCAGGACATCAGGTCGACGTCGCACCGGTTGGCGGGATCGGGGTCGCCCGTCATCTGCAGCACGCCGTACCGCAGCGCGGTGTCTGTCACCCGCCGGACGGCATGGACCTTCTCCTCTACACCGTCCTCGACCAGCCAGCCCATCAGCGGGGCCATGGCGGCTCCCAGGTCGGGGCGGGAGCTCCACACGCTTGTGTACACCTCGCGGTAGCCCTGCAGCAGCTCGAAGTCCGTGCACCCGCTGATGATGCGGGTGACGTCCTCGGTGTGGCCCTTGATCGGGAACATGGCCAGGGCGGCGACGATGCTGACCGGGATGTCCATGCGGTATCCGCCCTGGTTGGAGGCGTGCCAGGCTTCGGCGACCGCCTCGCCCAGGCGCATGCCGGCGCTGCGCGGGTTGCCGAGCAGTACCGGAGTGACGGTGCGTCGGGCGGGGATGCGGGTCTTCACGGCGGGCAAATCGGGGCGGGGGTCGGCGAACAGGCCGTCGGGCTCGCCTTCGGCCGCGAGGGCCGGGCGTGGGGCCGCGGCCGGCCGGGCGGCCGTGCGGCGGGCGGTGGCAGGGCGGGCGGTGAAGGTCTCCGGGATGTCGTCGTCACCGAATAGGCCAAGCTGGTTCATCGGGGCTCCTTGGGCATGCCAAAGGCGGCGTCCCGCCGTCCGGGCCGGGGGTGGCCTGGACGGCGGGGCGCCGTTGGGGATGTGTGGGGTCAGGAGGGGTCGGCGGCGGGGGCCGTGATCTGCTGAGTGCTCTGCTCCGAAGCGGAGTCGGCCGGGGCGTGCTCGCTGCCGCAGCCCTCGCAATGCGTCTCATGCCAGTCGTTGGCTTGCCCGCAGGAGCACCACCAGGACGCGAAGTGCCAGGTCCACTCGAAGCCGCCAATGCCGTACAGGCCCTGGGTGTCGGGCTCGACGACCACGGCGGCCGACGGGTTCCCCTCGAGGAACTGCCACCGGATGTGGACGACGACCGCGCGCGGCTCGCCTTCGCTGTCGGTGCCGCCGTCGATGACGTGGATCGTGGGGGACGTTGTCGTGGCCGCATTCGTCGGCCAACTCCTGAGTGCGGGCGGCCAGCTGTCGTGCGGTGTCGAGAGTGAAGAACGGGCTCAGCCACCCGTTCCACCGGTGCGTGGGGTCAACCCTGGCGTCGTAGGGGCCGAGCGTCTCGCCGATGCACACGCGGGTCTGCACCCATGGGCTGGGCGGCCACGCGCTGCTGGAGGTCTCCGCCCAGCCGTTGTCTCCGTCGACCAGCACGGCGAGCCGGTCCGGGTGCAAGACGTAGACGTACTGGATGTCGGCGGGCGCGTTGTCGTTGGTGAGCAAGCCCATGTCGTGCCAGGTCTCGTCATGGCACCAGCACTTCCCCTTGCCGTCGGGAGCGGGCAGCCTCTTCCAGCCGAAGGGGTGGTCGTCGATCAGGAAGCGGGTCGCGGTCTCGACGTTGCCGCGATGGATGTAGCGGACGAAACCGTGCACCAGCGGCACGACGGCGTCGGGACTGCCGTCCACGTGGACATGGCGGCCAGCGAATCCACCGTTCTCGGTGGGGCGGGCGACGATGGCGCGGGTTACCAAGGTTTCCTCCTGGGGTCGCGGGTTAGTGGTTCGGGCTGCCGTCCGGGGGGCCAACCCCTTCCGACATGACTAATTCTACCGCTTACGGAGCGTGACACCGGATCGATTTCCGCAGGTCAAGGCGGGTGCTACTGCCTTGCCGAGTAATGCCGTCACGTGCGGATGTGGTGAATCAGGGCGCAGACGGCGACTGCCTGTGCGGGAGTGAGGTCGTGCACGGAGAGGCTCACGGTCTCCCCGGCGGCGTCGATCACCGCTCGAACGTCGCTCGGGTGGTGGCTGTGCCGGTACGCCGGACTGTGGTGCGGCGGTTCCGATCCTCGGGCGTGACCTGGACGGCTGCGGTCGGATCGTCGCTGATGCCGGGGGCGCCGAGAGCGCGTGCGATGTTCTCGGCGACCTGTCCGCGCTCTGCACGCTCCGCGTGGTCCTCGCCGGCCAGCCGTCGGCAGGTCGCAAGGTCGGCCGCGTAGCGGGGGAGCAGGCGGCGGCGGATGTGCCCGAAGACGAATTCGGCAGACGCGGCGGCGGCCGTGATCTCGGGGGCCCGGGGCCGGTCGGGGTGCCGGAAGTCGGGCAGCAAGCCACGGGCAATGACGCGACTGCCTGCCGGGATGAGCGCGACACTGCGGCCGTCGGGGCAATCCAGCCGGACGGCATCCCGCCACGCCGGATCGGGGCACGTCGTCCAGTCGTCGCCGAGCAGCGCGGCGACCTGGTCCGCGAGGTCGGCAATGGGGCTCGTGGGCATGGTGGTTCCTCCGTGGGTGCGGTGCATGGGCCGGGGCGGCCCGCCGGCGAGGCGGGCCGCTGTCGGGGTGAGCAGGTCGACGGAATTCAGGCGCGAAGCGAGGGGGCGAGCGGGCTGTAATCGGCTGCCGGAATGGGGGCCCGGCGACGGCGGGCTCGCCATTCGTCACGGTCGCGTTGCAACTCGCCGAACGATTGCCGACCTTGCATCTTGACCAGATGGGGGATGCGGTTCGCCGGGATGCCGACGCGAGGCGGTCCCGTGACGGCGAGCAAGTCGGACGCGCTTTGTGAGAAATACCCGGCGGCGGTGAGTGCATCCTCGTCGGGGAAGACATCTGCGTGCCGGTCGTGGTCGACGTCGATCAGGTGGTCGCGGCGTCCTCCGAAGCTGAAGCACCATCCGAAATTCGGCGGCGGGTCGGGCTCCACAAATTCACGGAAGAGAGCGACTTCTTTGGTGTAGCAGTAGAAGCGAACGTGCGGTGCGGTGCGCATGATCCGCAGCCAACACCGCAGGTAGTCCGCGCTGTAGAAGTCCCCTGCGTCGTGAAGCCTGACAGTCGCGCCCTTGGCGTAGCGGCGGTGCCGGAGCTCGGCGGTCATCATCTGCTCGAACCCGGAAAGGTCCTCCAGCGTGAGCAGGAGATTACGCATGTGGGCTTCACGCACATTTCGGTACCGGTACGTTCCGGTCCGGGCGTAGCAGAGTTTTGCGCAGATGTCGGCGCTGGGGCAGACGTTGATGTGGCGGCCGGATGGCAATTTCACCACCCATGCGGGCAGGGTCCACGTCCAGATTCGGTCTCGCCTCAGGTCGCTGTTTCCCTGGCGGAGTAGCGCGGGCGCGGAGTTTTCGGGCATGGCTGTTTCCTCTCGGCGGCGTGGAGCGGGTTTCGGGCATGGCAAGGCGGCCGGCGCGGGCGGGACGGCGCGCGGCGGCCTGGGAGGCGGGGCAGATGTCAGGGCCGGGTGACCCGCAGCGTGCGGGTCACCCGGGAGCGGCGGGCTTCGGGTTACCGGGCCTGGGTGGCGTCAGCGGCCGCCTGTTCGTGGGCGTCCCGGACAGCGTTGGCGATGGCCTGGTGCCGGGGATCGATGGGGCGGCCGCTCGGGTGCCGCCAGCGCAGCGCGATGTGCACCGTGCGCAGCTCGGTGAGGGTGAGCTCCCACGGACCCTCGTCCGTGAGCCGGTGACCGTGCTTGAGCTCGTTGGCCGCGTACACCTCGTCAGCCCGGGAGAACGGGCTGGGGAAACGGAGGACGGCCCGGGCGAGGGTGGCGCACACGTGAGCGGCCTGGATCCGGTGCGTGGGCGTGATCGTGTAGCGGGCCGGGCCCTCGGTGCCGCGCTCACGGGTGTGCATCGTGCCGTCGTGCTCGACCAGCTGTTCGCCGGGGTCGAGGACGAAGTCGCTGCGGCTGAGCTCGTGGCCGCACGCGGTGCAGACGTAGAGCGCTCCGCTGGGCCGGTAGCGGCCGGTGTCGCAGGTGCCGCAGATGATCGGAATGGGCATGTCTGCCGTCCTTGTTCGCTTCGGGTGTGGTCTGGGATGCCGGGGCAGGGGCCGACCTGTCCCGGCGTTGCGGTCGGGCCGGGGACGCGCGGTGCGTCCCCGGCCCGAAGTGAAGTCCTCAGGTGCGGGGGCGGATCCGGCCGAACGACTCGGCGCACTGCGCGCACGCCGGGCGGGAGCTGCCGAACGTCGTCACGCGGGTGATGGCGTTGCGGGAGCAACCGGCGAAGTCGCACTCCCACTCCTCGCGCGGCCTGCAGAGCGCGCACCTTCCGCCCGCGATCCCGTGGTCCTCGCACGGGTTGCGGCGATCGGCGTCCGACATGGCCGCGAGCCGCACCCGTCGGCGGGTGAGCGCCATGGCGGGAGTCATGGGGTACACGTCCCCGTCCTCGGCCGCGTGGAAGATCACCTGCAGCCGCCTGAACCGCTCGGGCGTGGTGTAGAACGGCGCGCCCTGCGAGCTCCACACCATCCGCACGTGCCCCGTCGACACCAAATCCGCGAGCGCGTACGGGCTGCACAACTCGAACGCGTCGCACTGCTCCAGCGACCACGCGTACCCGAAGCGGCGCAGGGTGCGCCGGAAGTCGGCGGCCGGGCCGGTCTGCCCGGCGTCCAGCAGCGTGACGGCGGCCAGAGCGGCGGCCGGGCTGGCGTTGAGGTCACCGGCCGCGCGCTCGGCCTCGGCCGGGGTGCTGTGGCGGCTGAGGGAGTAGCCATTGATGCGGTCCTGCACGTGGTGCATGTCGCCTACGCGGGCGGTGACGTACTGAGGAGCGGGAGTGGGAGCGGTGCGTGAGCTGCGAGGCATGGCGGTCCTTCCGGTCGCTGGTGTGGCCTGGGTGCCGTCCGGGGGGCCAACCCCTTCCGACATGACTAATTCTATCACCTAAACACTTCTTCGGGGTAGGGATTTGATCGCAAACGTCGTTCTGACCTGCGCTGTTGTCCATGTCGGCTATCCGCGTCGGCGCCCGCCGATGCCCGGACACGGTCGGTCCGGGCACCGGCGGGCGACTGCTAGGCGGCCCCGTGTTCCCGGTCCGGGGCGACCGCGTCCAGGATCTTTTGCGCGGCGGCCATCACCTGCTGTCCGGTGGCCTTGATCGTGTCGCGAACGGCTTCGGGGGTGTCCCCTGCCCAACCGGCCACGTACGGGACCGACACCGTGGCGGAGTCCATGCCGAGCGCGCGGCAGACGACGTACGCGACGGATTCGGCCTCGGTCTCCATCCGGCCGCGGTGCTGCCGGTACTCGTCCATGTCGGCCACGTGATCGCACGTGATGTGTGCCGCCTCGTGGCAAAGAGTCTTGGCGGCGTGGGCGTCGGGCAGGGTGTCGCTGACCCGCACGATGCGTCCTTCGGGGCGTGTCCAGCCGTTCGCGGGGGCGGTGTCCCCTCGCTCGACGGTGTATCCCTGGGCGGCGACGTAGTCGGCCAGGCTTGCCCACATCCCCGGGGGGACCTCACCGGTGAGTCGCGGGGCCGCATTGACGGGCTCGGGGTCGGGCTGTCCATCGATGCGGTCGGTCTGGGAGATGTCGTATACGCGCACCGGTTTGAAGAACGTTCGCGGTCGCGCCCTCTTCCCGTCCGATTCGGGTTCGCCGGCGTCGTCGCCCTCGGCGTCCTTCGCGCGGATGGGCATCGGTGCGAGGATGTAGATCGGGTCTTCACCGCGGCGGACCTGGCGGCCCTGCCTCTGCCACTGGGTGTAGCCCTCGACGTGGGTAGCGTGCGGGCACTTCCGCAGGATCAGGATCATGTTCCGGAAACTGCGGTGCCGGAAACGAGCGACGGACTCCAGCACCGCGGCCCATCCCTCGCTGGTGACCAGCTGTGAGACCGCGTCGTCGAACTCGGATTTCAGGTCGGCGACGTGCTGAGCGCGGTTGGCGGCCCACTTGGCGCGCTCCTCGGGTGTGGCGTCCTTGCGCCTGGTTCGGGGCATGGCTGATCCCTCCTGCTTCCTGGGTGTGGTCTGGAGTGCCGTCCGGAGGCCAATCCAGCGGCGGTGAGTGGACAGCAGACGGCGCCCGCCCCCGGGTCGGGGCGGGCGCCATCTGTCGTGCGTCGGCGGTGAGCTGTCAGGCGCGGGTCAGGGACTCCGCCCATTCGGCCAGCGCGCGGAAGTCGGCATCGGTCAGACCGGTGTCCGGGTCGATCTCGTGCAGCAGTGCGGGGCCGCCGTGGTGCTCGGCGACGTACTCGTGATCGGCCTCGCCGATCTGGTCGTCGATCCACGCGAACGGGCGGCCGGCGGCGTACTCCACGATCGGCCACGTCTTGATGTACGTACCGTCGGGCCGGGGCGGCTGGTCCTGACTGCCGAACGCGATGAACGGCAGGTCGACGTCCCTCGGCAGGCCGATACGCCACCCGATCCAGTCGTTGGCCTCGCCCTCCCACGTGGTCGCCCAGATCAGCTGAAAAGGCAGCGCCATCAGGGCCGGGCCGTGCGCGGGGTTCAACCACACGTCGAGGTCGGGGACGTCGTCCTCGTCCTTGCCGGGGTGCTGCACCATCCACACGTCCGGCTTCATCGCGTAGCTGACGAATCCCGGGCGGTGCGTTGGCAGCCCTAGGGGGTTCAGGACGCCGTCGACGTCGACCAGCAGCATCGGCAGCTGCTCGGCCTCCGGTGCGATGGCGGGTCCGTCGGCGGGTGTGGGGCTAGTGGTCACAGGTCCTCCCGGTAGGCGTTGCGGCTTGGGCTGTCGGGGCGGGGGGCCAACCCCTTCCGACGTGACAAATTCTAGCACTAGTTATGCCGTCTCGGGTGAGGTGATCGGCTGTCGGCGGGCATGGCTGAGGCCCCGCCCCCCGGCCTTCAGGGGGCGAGGCCAACGGGGGGCCGCGTCAGTTCAGGACGTCCCCGGGAGCCGCCGGAGACACGTCCTGAAGTGCCAGCAGGACGCGTTCGGCCTGGTGCGCGGACAGATCGGACAGCTCGATCCGCACACGCTCGCCGTTGTCGTTGGCGCCGACCGTCACGCGCGCCTGCGGCGTGATCGCGTACGCCGCGCCTCGGCCGTCCGCCCCGCGCGTGGCACCGCTTCAGCGCAGGTGCCAGGTGTCACTGTGCTGGTGCGCGGCGGGCCGGGGCTGAGACATCCCGGGGCCGGCACCGAGCCGCTCGGCGACCGTCCGGCGCCGGTCCTCGTGGGCGCGTAGCCGGGCGACCTTGGCGTGCCAGACCTGGTGCGCCTCGGTGACGGCGGGCAGCAGGCGGCGGGTGATGTCGGCGGCGACCCGGGCGGCGGTCTTGTCCGGCGCCATGCTGATCTCGCCGGCGTCGATGCGGGTGGTGTCCACCGTGAGGTCCCTGGGAGCGTCGGGCAACTCGCCGCACGCGTACAGGCGTTCCCGGGAACCCTGCGAACTGCGGTACAGCATCACGGTGCGGCCGTCGCGGTGGCTGAGCTGCTGCATGCCGCTCCACTTCCTGTGGGGGCGGGCGGTCCATCCGCCGCCCAACAGGGCGGCGACCTGGGCGGCGAGGCCGGCGAGGTCGGGCGTGCTTTCGAGCATGGGGACTCCTCGGTGTGGTGGGTGGGCTGGGATGGGCGGCCCGGGGCAGGCCAGTTGCCCCGGGCCCGCGGGATGCGGCCGGCCGCGTGGCTACGTGGCCTGGGCCTTGGCGCGGAAGGTGTCGCACCGGGTACCCCACGTGCCGTGCTCGGGGTGCTCGCTGGCGTGGCGGCGGCACGTGCCGCACTTCGGTCCCCAGTCGGCGGGGGCGTGCGCGGGCTCGGCGGTGTACTCCGGGGAGCCACTCCAGGGGAACCCTCGGCCGGCGAACGTGACGGTTCCGCCGTCGGTGATGTGGGCCCAACCGTCCGGCCAGTCGACCGCTCCGGGGGCCGTGGCGTAGGTGACGGCGGCGCGCAGGGTGCCCGGGGTCCACAGACGCGGGGGCCGGTCGTTGCCGGTGACGCGGTAGGCATCGGCGGTGACCTGCCGACCGGGGGCGGTGAGCAGCCGGTCCGATGAGGGGTCGGGGGTGAATCGCAGTGCGGCGTGGTTCTTGGTCTTCCGGTAGTGGAGTGTTCCGTCCTCGGTGATGGCGGCTTCGCTCCATCCCTCGGACCGCAGAGCCCCGCGGAGCCAAGTGCGTACGTCCTTGCCAGCGACCTCGGGGAGGTAGCCGACCCGCTGACGCACGGGGTGCCCGGCGCCGATGACGGCTTGCCGGTAGCGGACGTGGAACAGGACGTCATTGATGCCGGGGAAAGCCGGGCCTCCATACCAGGGGAGGGGGTCCCATGCACGGATCGGGATGCCGGGGAGTGGAACGCGCGGGGCCACGGTTGGCGCGGGCTCGTCGGTGCTGGGGGCGGGGGCGTGCGTGTCGGACATCGGGAGTTCTCCTGTCGGGGCGGTGAGGTGGCCGGGGAGCCCCGGGGCCCGCGCGTTGGGGCCCCGGGACGGGGCGGTGAGTGACGGCCGGTGAGCAGCTGCCGGGGGTGTGGCTACTGGGGCTGCGGCTCGGTGCGGAACTCGTCGCACGGGGTGCCGAACGCCCCGCGGTCGGGGTCGTGTTCGCTGAGGTGGCGGCGGCACGTGGCGCACTGCGGTCCCCAGCCGGCGGGTGCGTCCGTGGGCTCGGCGGTGTACCGCGGGGGTGTGCTCCACGGGTCCCCGCCGCGGGCGAACGTGACGGTTCCGTCGCGCGCGATGTGGGCCCAGCCGTCCGGCCAGTCGACGACGCCGGGAGCGGTGACGTACGCGATGACGGCGCGCAGTGTGGCCGGGGTCCACAGCTGTGGGGGCCGGTCGTTGCCGGTGACGCGGTAGGCGTCGGCGGTGAGCTGCTGGTCGGGGACGGTGACCAGCAGGTCCGATGCGGGGTCGGGGATGAGGCGTACTGCCGCGTGGTTCCTGGTCTGTCGGTAGTAGATCGTTCCGTCATCGGTGACGCTGGCCTCACTGGACAGCCAGAAGCGCATGCTGCCGCGCAGCCAGTTGCGCACGTCCTTGCCGGTGGCCTCGGTCCTGTAGCCGACCTTCCGGGCGGGGTATCCGTCGCCGACGACGGTCTGCTCGTAGCGGAGGTGGAACAGCAGGTTGTCGACGACGACGTACGGACCCTGAACCCACGGGAACGGCTCGCAGCGCCTTACCTGCGTGCCAGGCAGCGGCACGCGCGGAGCGACGACAGGTGCGGGCGGGGAGGGCTGGGGGGAGGTGGCGTCGGGCATGGTGAGTCCTTCGGCGGAGTCGGTGAGTTGGCACGCGCACCCGCCGGGGCCCGCGAGGTGCGGGCGCCGGGGCGGGGCGGTGAGTGGCGGCCGGCCGGGTGTCAGACGACGTGGACGTCGGGGTCCGGTGCCGCGAGGGGAGCGCGGCACCGGACCCCGGGGGGGCGGCATTCCACAGTCGTTGTCGTGGGGGTGCGGGGCCGGGTGGGGGCCGCGGCCCCCGCACCCGGGGAGGGCGTCAGTCCTCGTGGGGCTGGCGGATGGTGATCACGGGCTCGGCGTTGTCGCCGAGCCCGATGCCCACGGACAAGGTGACCTGCTCGGCCTCGCGCGCCCTGCCGTCGCGCGGGACGCGGCTCATCTCGAACGGGACGCGGGTGCGGTCATGGCGTGCCTGCCGGATGCCGTACCGGGCCGTGATCAGTACGTCCCTCAGCCGGGCGGTCTCCTGCTGCGGGGTCTGCCGGTCGGTGTCGGCGTCACTCCAGCGGACGCAGTCGTCCCACGCGGCGCGGGTGAGTGCGACGGGGTCCGGGAACCGGGCTTCGCGGGCGAGGTCTTCGGGGACCGCGACCAGGTCGCCGTCCGCGAGCATGTCCGCGCGGGTACGGGGGTCGATGACGACGAAGATGACGACGTCGGGCTCGCCGCTATCCTCGCCGTCGAACGGCTCGGCCGGGCCGGTGTCGGAGGGGGACACGGCCCCTTCGGGGACGGGGGCGGCCCGCATCGCGTCGGCGCTCACGCTCAAGGCGCCGTCGATCTGGGCCAGGATGCGGCCGGTGCGGTCGCTGGACATGGTGGCTCCTTCGCCGTGGGTGTGGTCTGGGTGCCGTCCGGGGGGCCAACCCCTTCCGACATGACAAATACTAGCACTTTTTGCCGTGTGTCCGGGTGGTGATTTTCACGCCGTGGTGTGTCTGACCAGCGCGGATGCGGCCTCGGTGATCCGCTCGCGGGTCCATGCGGAACCCGACAGGATCGCCTGTACGTACGGCGCGGCGTGGTTCCGGGCGGGGGCGAGCGTGAGCGTGACGTTGCTGTGCCCGTGAGCGATTCCCAGGTGTCGGCCGTCGGTGACCTCGGGCAGGATCACCGGATCCCAAAGGGAGAACGGGACGCGGCCGTCGTCGGTGCGGTCGGGCGTGGCCTGACTGACGGCGTTCAACATCACCTCGTCGTGGCGGCACTCACCGGTGCAGGTGAGCAGCACCGCGCGGCCGCCGGGGATCGTGACCACGTGCCGGGTCATGCTCCGATAGGCGCGGGTGCCCACCTGGGCGTGGGCGGCGGGCTCGGCCGGCGTGCGGTGCAGCCAGAAACCCTCGCCGTGCTCGTCGACGTGGCGCCGCCCGATTTCCCAGCCACGTACGCGCGTGATGCTCTCGAAGCTCCATTCCGGGGCGGTGGTGCGCCAGGCGGGGGACTCGGGCCGGTCGGTGACGTACAGCTGTGTCCGTACGGTGGCGTTGAACGCGGCCGCCGGGTCGGGGTCCTGCTCGGTGACCATGCGCACCAGCACGCGCGCGGCGTGGAACGGCATGCGCTCGGCCGGCTGCCGGAGCGCCGCCCACACCGGGCATGCGTCGTCGCACGCGCGGCGGCCTTTCACGCATGGCCCGAAGTTTCCCCAGCGGGCGCGGCGGGTGTCCTGCGACTCCCACAGGGTGGGCAAGGTGCGCGGCCGCAGTGCGCACTGCGGGCTCGGGCTCGCCATGTGGGCGTTGAGAGATAGCCGGTTCCAGCCGCGGCCGTCGGGTCCGCCGGGCTGTGGGGCGGGCGGTTCCAGGAAAACGGGCATGGGGGTCCTCCTTGACCTCGGCGGGCCGCACCGGTCGGTGCGGCCCGCGTTCGGTGGTGCCGGGGTCGGGTCGGTGGTCAGCTGGCGGGGCGGGCCTGTCCGGCGCGCATGAGCTCCTGCTCGGCCTTGACGGTCCGGTGCGCGCGCCGTGTCCAGTCGGCAAGTCGCGCGGCCATTTCGCAGACGTCGGCGGCCTGCTGGCTCGGGCGGGTGCGGGCAATGTCCGCCCAGTGCTCGTGCTCGGCCGTGATCTCGCGGTGCGTGGCCGTGATGACGGCGTGCGCGCCCCGGTGGCGGGTGATGCGGTCCCACGGGGCGCATCGGCCGGTCTCCTGCTCCAGCACGACCAGGGAGCAGCGCGGCCACGTCTCGTTGCGCTGGGCGGCCTCGGCGTGGAAGTCCAGCAGGCAGGACACGCGCGGGTCGTGCAACGGGTCGTAGCCGTACGCGTGCTGCGTGGCCGGGATGGGGCTCGCGGTCCGCTCGCTGAGCAGCGCGGCGAACTGCTCAAGGGACGGCGCAGCGTTCGCGCGGTGCAGCCTGACCAGGTATGCGGCGAGCGTCGGCAGCTGCCATGCAGGCGTGCCGAACGGGGCGGCGGGCATCGACCAGGACTGATGGCGGGTGCCTTCGCGGCCGGTGACCGACAGTCGGATTACCAGCTGGGACGGGCGGCGGACGGAAAGCGGCATGACGGATCCCCTCGGGGTGGTGGGCGGGTACGGGGCCGGGCGGGGCCGTGGGTGCGGCGCCCGCCCGGCGCGGCGGCTAGTCGCCGTAGCGGCCCAACGTCATGGCCAGCGGAATCAGGTCCGCGTGGCCGTCGTGACGGAGCGCGCGGGCCGTCATGCGGGCGGCGGTACGTCGGCGGTCCTCGCCGCTCTGCCCGCTGAGCTGACCGCAGAGGTAGCCGAACGCCAGGGGGGCGAAGATCCCATCGGGGAGGGACGCGAGCACGGTTTCCGGGTCCCGACCCTGTTCCTTGGCCATCTGGCGGATTTGCTCGACAACCGGGGTCATGGCGGCATCAAGGGCGGCTGACAGGGTGGCGCGGTCGAGTTCGTCTCGCTGCTGCTGGTCCATTGCTTGCCTTTCGCTGGGTTGTGGTCTGGGCGCCGGTCCGGGGGCCAACCCGTTCCGACGTGACTAATTCTAGCACTGTTAGTACAGATGGCGGGGGTGCGCGGGAGAACAGACCTTGCCGGGCGGTTCGCTATGCTGGGCGTACATCGCAGCTCACGCGGGACCGGTTTCGGCCTCCTCGCTGGGTTGTGGTTTGGGAAGGTCCGACGGTTGGGCCAGCCGCGAAAGCGGTCCGCTTCGGCGGACAACCGTCGGACCGCCACACGCCAAAAGGGGCGGACGCTGGGAACTCGCGTCCGCCCCTTCGTGCTGCCCGGGTCCGCCTCGCTTCCGGGGCGGCGCGTCGATGCGGCGCGGTCGGCCGTCCGGCGGGGAACTCCCGGCGGGGCGGGGAGCTCGGCAACCCTCGGCGGGCGGGGAACTCCCCCGGGCGGGGAACTCGCGCTGCGCGCGCGGGGAGCTCCGGTCGGCGGCCCCGGTGATGACTCGACGGACACCCCGGCCCGGCGCGACGGGCCACGCAACGGCTCGGCCGGCGTGAGGGCGACCGCCGGGCGGGCACACGAAAGTGCCGCGCGGCGGGCTGCCGCGGGGCCGCCGTCTCGTAGGCCCGTCGCCGAGCCCCCGTGACCGTCATACAACGCCGCGGGCGCCAACCCCCCCACGCCCCCGGCGCCGGGGGCGCGGGGCCCGCCGCGG
>NZ_JBHWGA010000061.1:0-3923 GCF_042733315.1 Streptomyces sp. NPDC059718 | reverse complement strand
GCCCCGGGGGGGGCGGGGGGGGGGGGGGCCGGGGGGCGGCCCCCCCCCCCGCCGGGGGCGCTACGCCCCCTGGGCGCCGCTCTCCGGCTCCTCGGCGCCCTCCTCGGCCTCCTGGGCGGCCTCCTGCGGCTCCTCGGTCTCCTCCGGGGCGGGGCTGGCGTCGTCGGCCTCCGGCTTCTCCTCGGCCTCGTCGGCGGCGTCGGCCTCCTCGTCCGGCGCGGCGTCGGCGGGCTCCTCGGCCTCCGGCTCTTCCTCGGCGTCGGCCTCGGGCTGCTCCGTGTCGTCGGCCTCCTCGGCGGGGCCGTCGGCGTCGGCGGGCCCCTCCTCCGGGGTGTCCTCGTCGGCGTCCTCGTCCGGCGCGGCGGCGGTGATGGTGGGCTTCTCGGTGGCGGCCGTGGTGATGCCCTCTTCGTGCTCGGACAGGGTGTAACCCTCGACCTTCAGGAACGCGAGCCAAGCGGCGGCCCCCTCGCTCGGGGACTGCCAAGCCTTGTCCACCATCAGACCCTCGTTCGCTGCGGCCGCGTAGGCCAACAGCAGCATCGGGCGGCGGGCGCGTCCGGCGCGGTTGATGAGCGTGGCGAACGGCGCGGCCCAACCCTCGGGCTCGGCGGACCCGGTGAACTGGGAGATAAGCGCGCTGGGCGCGGTCCGGTTCACCAGCTGCTTGTGGTGGTCCGGGTTGTTCATGATGGTGGTCAGCGTGACCAGCCATGCCGCGTCGCTCATCTGCTTGCGGCCGCACAGTTCCTTGATGAACACCTGGCGGGCCTCGCGCGCGGCTCGGGCCTGCTTGTTCATCGCAACCGTGTGCTTCCGCTTGGTGCGCTCCTCGGCCTTGGCCTTGGCGTCCTCGGCGTCCTTGGCGTCCTTGTGGCCGAGTGCTGCGGCGTTGGTGCAGTAGAACGTGACCTCTCCGTCGCGAGCGACGCGCGCGGCGTGTCCGGGGCACTTGGCGTGAGCCTTGGGCGTGATGCGCCTGCCCGCGCTGGTGGTGAGCGATTCAAGCGGGCGCTCATTGCCGGTCATGCCGCTTCCGTATCCGATCAACTTCACCCCGGCGGCGGTGAGCTTGGCCTTGATGCCCTCGACCTTGATCCGCTCGGCCTTCTCCTGGCGGAGAGTCGCGAGCATCTGTGCCCAGTGCCCGCGCTGCTTCTTGCCTTCGTCCTGGTCCCGCTTCCTGGCGCGGGCCAGCCTGCTAGCGGCGTTGGGCTCGTCCTCGACGTCGGCAAGCTCGGACAGTTCGATCATGTCGAACCCGTATCCGGCGGCCTCGTGCAAATTCGCCTGCTTGAGCGTCCTGGCCTTGTCGGCGGCCTTCAGGAACGTGCGAGGCATGCCCAGCACTCCGGCGGCCTGACGGCGGTCGACTTCGGTTGCGCTGATCAGTTCCAGTTGCGCGATGGCGTTGACGGTGTCGCCTGCGGTCATGGCGCGCCGCTGGGTGTTCTCCACCACCGACAGCAACAGGGCCTGTCCGTCGCTCAAGTCGTCGCGGACGAAAGCGGGGACGGGCCTCGGCTCCGTGCCGTTGGCCTTGGCCTTCTTGGCGGCAGCCTGGGCGGCCTTGGCGCGCCGCTGCCCCTTGATCACTCCGAACCGGCCGTCGCTCAGCGCGCGGACCGTGATCGGGTCCTGGACACCGATGCGCAGAACGGACGCCAACAGCGCGGCGTCGGGCTCGCTGTTGCCCTTCTCCTTGCGGGCGTTCTGCTCGTCGGTGACCAGCTGATCGGGGTGCAGCGCGACAAGTCGGCCCAGCTGCTCAAGGGCGGTGCCGGTCGCCTGCGGCTCGGCGGGGGCGGCGGTGGTCTTCTTCGCGGTCATGTCGGGTGTGCTCCTTGGGTTGGGTGGTGCGTGGTTTGGGATGGGGGCCGGGCGGCGGGGCCAACCGCCGCCCGGCCTGGGGCGGCTACGCGAACTTTTCGTGAGCGATGACGGCGAGCGCGTGAGCGATGACGGTGAGTCCTGCGGCCGTGCGCTCGGGGATGACGATGTCGAAGCGGGGCGCGGGCTCGCTGCCGTGCGGCTGCATGTACAGGTGGCCGGTCGCCTCGTCGACGCCGATCACCTGGGGGCGGACGCGGGGGCCGAACAGTAGGCCGGTCGTCCCGTAGGGGCCGGGCTGGGCGCTCCACGGCGGGCCGAGGATTTCGGCGGCGCCCCGTACGGCGTCAGAGATGGAGAACGGGTGTTCCATGCCGGGCAGGAACGGCGCGCGGCGGTAGTTCATCCCGGTGGCGGCCTGGGGGGTCCCGTCCGGCAGGACGGTCACGACGTCGGACACGTGGTAGGCGACGACGAACCCGGTTCCCTGGGGGGTGGTGGCGCGGTGGGCCATCCTGGCGGCCATGTCCGCCCACACCTGGGGCGCGGCGGGGGTGTGGGCGGTCTCGGCGAGCTTGCCACCGTTCCCGTACGCCTCGATGCGCCAGAAACGGCCGTCCATGGGGTTCTTGGTGGTCATGAGTGGTCCTCTCGCTGGGTGCGGTTCGGGGTGGGGCCGGGCGGCGGGGCTAACCGCCGCCCGGCGGGGTGTCAGTGCTGGCGCGGCACGTACCGGCGGTCAATGGCGGCGTGTGCCCACATGACGGCGGTCTCCACGTGCGTGACCGCCTCGGACTCCTCGCGCGATCCGGGAACGAGCTCGTTGATCAGGGCGGCGAGCGCGTGTGCGGCGCAGCTGATCTCGTTCTTCTTCGCGATGCGCTCGGCGTCGTCGGGGGCGGGGGCGAAACGCTTCGCGATCTCGTCCGGGTTGAGTGCCACTAGGTTCCTCCTGGTGGGTTGTGATCTGGGCCGCCGGTTCGGGGGCCAACCCGTTCCGACATCACGAATAGTACCACGATTAGCGATCTCGTCGGTAGATATCCCCGCAGTACAGGGGCGGTTCTTGGCGTTGCGTGAGCCGTTGCAAAGAGCGTTGCGGCGGCCGTTGCGCGGGCCGTTGCGGCGGCCGTTGCGCACGCTGTGCGGGCGTGACGGTGTTTCTGCTGGTCAGGTGGGGTTTCTGGGTGGGGTGTTGGTCTGACTTCCCCTCTGTGGGGCCTGTCCGCGTGTGTGGGTGTGGGGTGGTGGTGTGGCGGGTGTGGGTGTGGTGGGGCCTCTTGGGTGGCGTTGGGGTGCCGGTGGGGGCGCTGCGCTGTGCTGTGGGGGTGTGGGTGGGGGCCGGGCTGATGGGCCCGGCGTGGTGGTGGCGGGGCGCGGCGGCGTGTCCCGTGGGGTGTCGGCGGGGCGGTGAATTCCCGGTAGGGAATTCCTCTTTCGTGTGATTGTGCGTCAGTTCTGACGTCGTGTCGCGCGTGTTTGTGTACGGTGCAGGCATGGGTGAGTGTGCGCCCGGTAGGGCGCGTGTGCGGGAATTCTGGACGGGTGTCGGCGTCACGTGTTCGGGAATTCTGTGCGCGTGCGGTAATTCCCTTTCAGGGAATTGCATTTCTCTCGGAATGGAGTCGCCGGCTCCGGAATGCCGGGAATTAAAAAACCGGCCTGTAATTCCGGCCGATAGGCCGTCAGAACCGAGCCGGAACGGGCCGCGCATCCGCGCGGCCGCGCCGCGCCGTCGACACGTACCCGAGACACCGTCAACGTCCGCCCCTAGCCCCGGTAGGGGCACCGTCCACCAAAGTCCGACAGGCAGTCAACCTGATACACGCGCGGCCGCGACGGGCCGCGCCCGACCGGGCGGACGCCAACGGCGGCCGCAACGCTGCGCCCGGAATTCCCGCGACACATGCCGCGCCAACGGCGCGGCAATTCCCCAGCAATTCACCACCCCACCACAAGAATTCCCCTACGGGGAATTCACCACGCCCACATAATCGCCGTCAGGCGATTATCAGCAACCACATCTAATTCGCCGTCAGGCGAATTCGGGGCGAATTCCGCCGAAAGGCGGAATTCGAAAGCGGGCTTTAACC
>NZ_JBHWGA010000060.1:0-51653 GCF_042733315.1 Streptomyces sp. NPDC059718 | reverse complement strand
GCCCCGCGGGGGCCCCCCACGCGCTCCCCCCCCCGTGAACACAGGCGCCGGCCCCGGCGGCCCCCCGGGGGGCGGGGGGGGGCCGTCCGGCGTTCCGGGCCCGGGCGGCTATCCGAGCCGCACCCCGGTCGTGCCCGTGCCCTCGTTGCCGTCGCCGGTGTTGACCGTGCCGCGCGGCTCGAACATCAGGATGCGGGTGCCCTCCTCGGCGCGCGGGCGGTGCGGGACGCCGCGGGGCACGGTGAACACCTCGTGCGGGCCGAGGGTCACCGTACGGTCCGGCAACTCCAGGTGCAGACGCCCGGCGAGGACGAGGAAGAACTCGTCGGTGTCCGCGTGCGCGTGCTCGGCGAAGTCCCCCTCGACGTTGGCCACCTTCACGTCGTAGTCGTTGACCTCGGCGAGGACGTGCGGCATCCACTTCTGGTCCACGGCGTCCATCACGGTGTCGATGTTGCGCTTGTCGCTCATGTGATTCCTCTACCCGGCGAAGGCGGCGGCGAAGGCCGCCCGGGTGGGCGAGTCCGCGCGCCGGTCCAGTACGGCGAAGACGACCCGGCCGAAGCGGTCCGCGAACCGGCCCCCCGGCCCGAGGTGCTCGCGGAAGGCGGCCGCGACCGCCGCCGGGTCGTTGCGGAACACCCCGCAGCCCCAGGCACCCAGCACCAGGCAGGGGTAGCCGTGCGCCGCGGCGACCTCGAGCACCCTGCCCGCCCGCGCCGTCAGCGCGGCCGGCACCCGGTCCGCGGCGCCGGGATCCTGGCGGGCGATCACCCCCGCGTTCGGTGCGGCGGAGGTGAGGAAGCCGGCCTCGAAGGGCTCGTCCAGCAGGACGCCGTGCTCGTCGCGGAAGACCGGGACGGCGGGGGAGTGGATCACCCGGTCGCTGTAGAAGGGGCTGCGGTCGGCCCGGTGCCAGTCGTAGAACTGCCTCGCCGTGAGCAGCGTCGTGTACAGCGCCGACGCGCGGCACACCGCCTCCTCCTGGGCCTGCGCCCCGTTGAGGTAGCCGCCGCCGGGGTTGCGCGCCGAGGCGAAGTTCAGCACGGCGACCGGGACTCCCGGTGCCTCCCGCACCAGGCGGTGCGCCGCCTGCAGGCTGTCCTCGCCGGTCACCTCGAAGGACGTGGGCCCGGTGCGCTCCGTGCGGGGGCCGGGATCGACGGGCCCGGGGCCGTACATCCGCGTCCCCCGCACGGCCCGCGCGACGGCCTCCCCGATCGCCACCTCCACGCCGCGTGCCGTGCGGTAACGGCCGGTCGCGACGAGGCCTTCCGTCTCCTTGGCGAGGGCCCGCAGGCGCGCACTCATGTCCGGTCCTTTCCCACGCCCCGAGGCTAGTTGGGCTCCCGGGGCCCGGCGAGCGGTTTTCCGGCGGCCAGCCAGCGGTCCTCGGCCTCGTAGTCGAACAGGTCGCCGAACCGGTCATACGTCGACGCCAGGACGGGGAAGGCCTCCCGCCAGTCCCGCCCGCCGAGCCGCTCGACCAGCCAGGCCACGTTCTCCGGCAGCGACTGCGCGTAGCCGGTGACGGCGCGGTAGCCCAGCTCGCGCTCCGCGGCCGACATGTCGAGCACGAAGGGGTGGGCCGTCGTCCACGGGGTGTCGCCGACGTTCTTCGCCGGGGGAGGGCCGTCCACGGTGTACGTCTCCGTCTCGTGCCCCAGCAGCGCGCCGACGGCGTCCGCGATCTCCGCCACCGTCGGGGCGTACGGGTCACCGGCGTTGAGCACCCGGGAGCCCGGGCGGCGGGCGGCCAGCCGCACCAGTTCGGCGAGGTTCGCGGCGTGCACCGGGTGGAAGCGGCTGGCGCCGTTGTACGCGAGCACCCGGAACGGCCGCCGGTCCACGCCCCGCTTGACGAAGTACAGCTCCCTCGGCCGCAGGCTGTGCGGGCCGTGGACGGCCCCGGCGCGCAGCAGCGTGACGGGCAACCGCTCCTCCGCCGCGAGGAGGTCGCGCTCGAGTGCCACCTTGCGCGCGGAGTAGCCGCCCTCGCCGGGGGCCAGCACGGCTTGCGTCTCCGCGACGGGCACCGGGAAGACGGGCGCGCCGCCGGGCTCCCCGCCGGTGTCCAGGCTGCGGCCCCGGCCGTCCTCGTAGACGGAGCAGCTGGACACGACGACCGCGGAGCCGATCCGGTCCGCCAGGTCCGTCAGCTGCCGCGCGTGCTCCGGCCCGTAGGCGACGCAGTCCAGCAGCACGTCGCAGCCCTCGCCGAGCGCCGCCGCCAGCGCCGGGGTGTCCTCGCGGTCCACGGCCACCGGCCGGACCCCGTCGGGCCACACCACGTCACCGCCGCCCCCGCGGGAGGCGGCCCGCACCTCCCAGCCGTCCTCGGCGAGGGCGCGTACCGCCGCCCGGCCGATCTGTCCCGTCGCCCCGATCACGAACGCAGTTCTGGTCATGACGGCGACGCTAGGCGGGCCGGTGACGGCAGGGCCAGGCTCGTTCGCCGTGCGCGGATCCGCCCAGGGCGCAACCGCCCAGGGTGCGACCGGTCAGGCGCTGCGGCGCAGCCGGGAGCCGATGCCGGACTGGCCCTGCTGCTCCGCCTTGACCTCGGACGCGTACCGGTCGACGTACTCCTGGCCGGACAGGCCGAGGATGGCGTACATGATCTCGTCCGTGGCCGAGCGCACCACGAAGCGCTCGTTGTCCATGCCCTCGAAGCGGGAGAACTCCAGCGGCGCGCCGAAGCGGATCGTCACCGGCTTGATGCGCGGCAGCCGCCGGCCGGCGGGCTGGATCTCGTACGTGCCGATCATCGCGCACGGGACGACCGGGACCCCGGCGCGGATGGCCATGGTGGCCACGCCGACCTTGCCCTTGTAGAGGCGTCCGTCGTGGGAGCGGGTGCCCTCGGGGTAGATGCCGAGGAGCTCGCCCTTGGCGAGCACCTTCAGCCCCTCGCGGACCGCCGACTCGCCCGCCTTCCCGCCGGAGCGGTCGACCGGGATCTGCCCGATGCTGTGGAAGAACGCCGCGGTCAGCCGTCCCTTGACGCCGGTTCCGGTGAAGTACTCGGCCTTCGCCAGGAAGGTGATCCGGCGCGGCAGGATCGCGGGCATCAGGAAGTGGTCGGAGAACGACAGGTGGTTGCCCGCGACGATCGCCGCGCCCTCCTCAGGGATGTTCTCCATGCCCTCGATCCTCGGGCGGAACAGCACCCGCAGCAGCGGGCCGAGGACCACGTACTTGAGCACGTAGTAGAACACGGACTGACTCCCAACTGGCGCCGATCGGCTCCGGGACGGCGTTCTGCCAGGTCACAACGCGGTTCGAGGATGGTCAGTCTAGGCGCGGCGGGTGCCGTGCGTCACCGGGCCCGCACGCGCGCGCCGAGTGATTGGTATGGACATGACTAATCGTCACCTCTAGGCTCGCGGCGACGTCAGTTTTGAGAGCGCTCTCACGACCTCCCCTGCACCACTTCCTCCCACACCAGTAAGGGGAACTGCCATGAGACGCAGGATCAGCGCGCGTGCCGCCCTGTCCGTGCTGCTCGTCCTGGCGGGACTGGGCGCGACTTCCACCGCGCTCACTCCCGCCGCCGCCTCACCCGCCGCGGGGAGAGCATCCGCGTCCGCCGCAGGCACGCCGTCCGCCGGGCTCGTCCGGGCCCTCGCGGGCGACCTGGGCCTGAGCCGGGCGCAGGCGCGCGAACGCCTCCGCGACGAGGCCGCCGCCACCCGTCTGGAGCCCGCCGCCCGGCGTGCCGCGGGCGCGGACTACGGCGGGTCCTGGTTCGACGCGCGCACGGGCACCCTCGTCGTCGCCGTGACCGGCGAACGCAAGGCCGCGGCCGTCCGCGGGACCGGGGCGGCCGTACGGGTCGTCGAGCACTCCGCGGGCGAACTCGACGCGGCGAAGGCGGTCCTGGACCGCGGGGCCAGGGCGGGGGCCGCTCCGGCGGCCGTGACCGGCTGGCGCGTCGACCCGCGGGCCAACCGAGTCGTCGTCGACGTCCGCGCGGGCGCGCGGGACACCGCGGCGGTGCACGCCTTCGTCGCCTCCGCCCGGCGGGCCGCACCCGGCGCCGTCGTCACCGCGGTACGCCGGGCCGCGCAGGCACCGGCGACGCTCGCCGCGGGGACGGTCGGCGGGGACCCGTACTACAGCCACAACATCCGCTGCTCCATCGGCTTCTCCGTGTACGGCGGCTTCGTCACCGCCGGGCACTGCGCCCAGCCCGGCGCCGCCGTGTACGGCTGGGACGGCTCCTACGTCGGCGCCTTCCAGGGCGGCACCTTCCCAGGCAACGACTACGGCTGGGTCAACGTCGGCAGCGGCTGGTGGACGGTCCCGGTGGTGCTGGGCTGGGGCACCGTCCCCGACGCCCTGGTGCGCGGCTCCGCCGAGGCGCCGGTGGGGGCGTCGGTCTGCCGCTCCGGGTCCACCACGCACTGGCACTGCGGCACGATCCTGGCCAAGAACGAGACCGTGAACTACAGCCAGGGCAGCGTGTACGGCCTGACGAAGACGAACGTGTGCGCGGAACCGGGCGACTCCGGCGGCTCGTTCATCAGCGGCGACCAGGCCCAGGGCGTCACCTCCGGAGGCTGGGGCAACTGCTCCTCCGGAGGCGAGACCTGGTTCCAGCCCGTCAACCCGATCCTGGCCCGTTACGGCCTGACCCTGCACACCGCCTGAGGCCACCGGCCCCGGTGGACCCTCAGTGTCCCGTCGCGCCCTCACGGGCGCGGCGGGGCATCAGGAAGGCGGCCGCCAGGGCCGCGACGAACGCGGCCGCGGCCATGAGCGCCGTCCACTGGGTCGCGGGCACCGTGCCCCCGTCGGCCGCGTACGAGAAGAACGCCGTGCCGAGCACCGCGACACCGACCGAACCGCCCAGCTGCTGCACGGCGTTGAGGACGCCCGAGGCCGATCCGGTCTCGCGCTCCTCGACGTCGGCGAGGGCGATGTCGAAGAACGGCGCCATGACCAGGCCCATCGCGAAGCCGTTCAGCAGGAGCGCGGGCAGCAGTTGCCAGGTGGTGGCCCCCTGGCCCGCCAGGTGCACGGTGAGCGCCAGCGCGGCGACGGCCACCGCCGACAGCGCGAAGCCGGCCTGGATGGTGCTCCGGCCGTACTTCGGGCCGAGGACGGCACCGGAGAGGACCGCGCCGACGACCGTGCCGGCGGACCAGGGGATCATCGACGCCCCGGCGTGCAGGGCGCTGTAGCCGAGCCCGACCTGCAGGTGCAGGGTGAGCACGAGCATCAGCCCGCTGATCGCCGCGAAGAAGGCGACGCCCACCACGAGCGCGGCGGAGAAGCCGCGGTGGCGGAAGAGCCCCGGCTCGACGAGCGGGGAACCGCCCCGCGCCACCAGCCGCCGCTGGTACCGGGCGAAGAGGCCGAGCACCGGGACCGCGCCCGCCATCGACAGGTACGTCCACAGCGGCCAGCCCAGGTCGCGGCCCTGGACCAGCGGGTACACCAGCATGAGCACCCCGAGGCTGACCAGCGCCGACCCCGGCAGGTCCAGCCGCGGCGCGTGCGGCGAGCGGCCCTCGGGCAGGATGCGCAGCGCGACGGCGAAGGCGACGACGCCGATCGGGACGTTGATCAGGAACACCGAGCGCCAGCCGGAGCCGAACAGGTCGGCGTCGGTGAGGAACCCGCCGAGCACCGGCCCGGCGACCGCGGCGAGCCCCATGACCGGCCCGAACGCACCGAAGGCCGCCCCCTGCTCCTTCGGCGGGAACATCTGGCGCAGGATGCCGAGGCCCTGCGGCACCATCATGGCGGCGAACAGCCCCTGCGCGGCCCGCCCGCCGATCAGCATCCCCGCGGAGCCCGCGGCCGCGCACAGCGCGGAGCACACCGTGAACCCGGCGAGCCCGACGAGGAACATCCGGCGGCGGCCCACGATGTCGCCGAGCCGCGCCCCCGTGATCATCAGCACGGAGAAGGCCAGCGTGTAGGCGGCGGTGATCCACTGGATCCGGGTGGAGCTGCCGCCGAAGTCCGCACGGATCGAAGGCGAGGCGACGCCGACGATCGTGGCGTCGAGCAGATCCATGATCTCGACGGCGAGGATCACGGCCAGCCCGAGCTTGCGCAGGGGGTGGCCGGTGGCCGGGGGTGCCGGCGGGGAGAGGGCTTGGGTGGTCATGGGGGCCTCCGCGAGATCGGACGAACAACGTTCGTTTCAAACGAACAGTGTTCTAGAAGACGAACAGCGTTCGTGTCAAGTACGCTGTTCGTGTTCCGCTCCCGGAGGTACGCAGCACGTGACATCGGTCCCCGTCCCGCCCTGGCGCGCCGAGCGCAAGAAGGCCCCCCGCCGCAGCCTCAGCCGCGAGGCGATCGTCACCGCGGCCCTGCACGTCGTCGACGCCGAAGGCCTCGACGCGCTGAGCATGCGCCGGGTCGCCCAGGAACTGGACACCGGCGCCGCCTCGCTCTACGCGCACGTCGCCAACAAGGAGGAGCTGCTGGAGCTGCTCCTCGACCGCATCCAGGCCGACGTGACCCGCCCCGAGCCCGACCCGCAGCGGTGGCAGGAGCAGATCAAGGAGATGGCCCGGCAGGGCCGCCGCGTCCTCGTCGCGCACCGCGACCTCGCGCGCGCCGCCATCGGCCAGGGCATCCCCTTCGGCCCCAACGCCCTGCTCAACGCCGAGGCCATGCTCGCGATCTTCAAGGCCGGCGGCCTGTCCGACCGGGTCTGCGCCTACGGCGTGGACGCCCTCGCGCTCTTCGTCACCGCCACCGCGGTCGAGGAGAGCCTGCGAGGCAGCCAGGGCTTCGGCGGGACGGGCGTCACCCTCGACGAGCACATCGCCCGCATCCGCGAGTACTTCGGCTCGCTGCCCCCCGCGCGCTTCCCCCACATCACGGGCATGGTCGACGCCCTCATGCGCGACGAGGGCGACGAACGCTTCGAGTTCGGCCTCGACCTCCTCGTCTCCGGCCTCGCCCGCCACGCCCCCGCCTGACACGGGGCCTTCGCGGCTGCCGCGTGGGGGCACGTACTCGGCCGGAGCTGAGCACGTGCGCTCTGGTCGGTGCACAGGCGGGGCGGGACGCTCGGGTCATGCGCCGATCAACAGCGAATTCCGCTTCCCCGTTGCTGCCGATCCTCCTGCCGGCGGTCGTCGCGTCGGCCGACTGGGCTGCCTGGCTGGGCTGGGACAGGCACCGTGATGTGCAGCCCGACGGCACCGTGACCGGTCCCTACGAAGCCTGGCAGGTCGCAGGGCTGGTTCTGACGCTCCTGGCGGTCGTGTGCCGGGCCGCGTCCCGCGGTTTCGTCATGGCCGCCGTGCTCGGCACCACGCTCGGCCTGACCGCCGCCGCCTTCGTCGACTGGTCGGACGACTCGAGCGGCCTCTTCGTGGTCGGCGTCGGGGTGGTCCTGACCGGGAGCCTCGTCGTGACGGCCGTCATCGCCAAGGTGGTCGCCTCCGTGACAGGGGGCGGACGAGGGACGAGGGCCTGACGGCCTGCATCCACGCCGGGGCGTGAGGGGTGGTGGTGCCCACGAGGCCCAGAATTCACCGGAACGACGTTGCAATGAAAATATCCGGGCCCTAGTCTCCGAGCAGGACGGCGACGGGGAGGTCGGCATGGGGACGGGTTCCGCACCCGCGGACACGCGGATGATGGGGATCGTGCACGGCGCGCTCCGCCGTGACCTGGAGCGCACACGGACGGTGTTGTCCACCGAGCCGCATCCTCGGCCGGGGCAGGGCAGCGCGGTCGGCCGGCACGTCGTGTGGCTGATGGAGTTCCTCCACGCGCACCACATCGGCGAGGACGAGGGCCTGTGGCCGCTGGTGCGCGAGCGCGACCCGGCCACCGGGCCGCTGCTGGACTCCCTGGACGCCGACCACCGCCGGATCACCCCGGCGGCCGTGACCGTGACGGACGCCGCCCGGCGGTACGCGGAGACGGCCTCCGACCAGGCGCGCGTCAGACTGCTGGCGGCGCTCGACGCGTTGACGGCCGTCCTCGTACCGCACCTGGAGCGGGAGGTCGAGCAGGCCATGCCCGTCGTGTCGGCCACCCTCACGCAGGCCGAGTGGCACGCCTGGGACCAGCGGTACAACGTGAAGTCCAAGTCGTTCACGCAGCTCGGCATGGAGGGCCACTGGCTGCTCGACGGCATCGACCCCGAGGGACACCGGATCGTGGTCGCTCTGGTGCCCCCGGTCCCGCGCTTCATCCTGCTGTACGGCTTCGCCCGCGCCTACCGGCGGCGCCTGGCGGAATGGTGGCGGCCGCAGGACCCCGAGCGGCGCGGGGCGGTCCGCTGATGGCGGCGGAGGAGGAACCCCGGGCGCGGCGCGCGTACCGGTCACCGCGACGCGAGCAGCAGGCGAGGGAGACCCGGGCCGTCGTGCTGGCCGCGGCGGTCCGGCTGTTCGGCGAGCGGGGGTGGGCGGCGACCGGGATGCGTGACGTCGCCCGCGAGGCCGGGGTGTCGGTCGAGACGCTGTACGCGGGCTTCCGGTCCAAGGGCGAACTGCTGATGGCCGCGCTCGACGTCGCCGTCGTCGGCGACGCGGAGCCCGAAGCGCTCGCCGAACGCCCGGAGTTCGCCGGACTCGCGTCGGGGACCCGGCAGGAGCGGATCGCCGCCGCCGCACGGCTGGTCACCGCCATCCACCGGCGCACCGCCGGTGTGCACCTCGCGCTGCGCGAGGCGGCCGCCTCCAACGGCGACCTGGCGGGGAAGCTCCGGGACAACCAGCGGCGCCGGCGCGTCAGCGTCGAGCAGGGCATGACCGGCGTCACGGGGCGTGCGGTGACCCGGGAGGAGCTCGACGGGGTGTGGGCGGTCCTCGGCGTCGAGGTCTACCACCTGCTGACCGGGATCTCCGGCTGGACACCGCAACAGTACGAACAGTGGGTGGCCGGTGTCATCGACCGGCTGCTCGACGCGTGAGACCCGAGCACACGACCTGGAGGGGGAGGAACAGTGAGGGGTAACGGGAGGGAGCGGGGCGTCGCCCGGACGTGCCGCACCGAGGTGGTCGTCGACGCGCCGCCCGAGGCCGTGTGGCGCGTCGTCGCGGACGTGACCCGGACCAGCGAGTGGAGCCACGAGTGCCACCGGGTCACCTGGCTGCGCGGGGCGAGCACGCCGGCACCGGGCGCCCGCTTCCGCGGCCGCAACCGATCGGGCCGGCTGATGAGGTGGAGCCGGGTCTGCGAGATCGTGGCGTTCGAGGCCCCGCACCGGATCACGTGGCGCACCGTCGCCACCCCGCTCTTCCCCGACAGCACCGACTGGACCATCGCACTGGAGCCGGCGGGCACGGGGACACGGGTGGTGCAGACCTACCGGATGAGGAACACGCCCGCCTGGTTCCGGTGGCTCGTGGGCAGACTGGTCCCGGCCCACCTCGACCGCAGCGGTGACCTCACCGACGACCTGCGCCGCATCGGGACGATCGCCGCCCGCGACGCGCGGACCGCCGCCGCACGGCCCTGAGGACGGGCCGGCGGCCGGGAAGCCTCAGCGGGGCGTGCGGATCGCGAACACCCCGATCGTGGCCAGGGTGAGGACGACCCAGGCGAACCACACCCATCCGTTGGGGCCGAGCGCCACCGTGTACGCGGTCACGGCGACCAGACACGCCACCGTGCACGTGATCATCGCCTTGGCAGGTGTGGGCATCCCTGGCCTCCTCCCCGGGGGCCGCGCGGCGGCGGCCCGGACTCCATGGTCCCGCCGCCGCCCGCCGTGCGCTACCAGTCGCCGTCGGTGACCTGACCCTCGTCCCCCAGCTGCTGCACCTGACCCGGGTGCGGCGCCACCCACGGCGACTCGTCCTCGCCGAGCCAGTCGCCGACCGGCTTCACCTGGGTGAGCGTGCCGGGCGCCGCCAGGTCCTCGGCGTCGGCGTCGTAGTAGTCGAACCAGGGCAGTCCGGCGGCGGTGTACGCGGCGCGGTTGACCGGGGAGGGGGGAGCCGGCTCGCCGGTGATGCGGCGCCATTCCGGCACCGTCGTCAGGTGGACGTAGACCCGGCCCGAGGGCTTCGCGCGCCAGTCGGAGGGCTTGCGGTCGTCGCGGTAGACCTCCTGCCGCATGCGGCCACCGGCGCCCAGCCCCATGGAGACCGGGGACCGTTCCGCGCCTCCCGCCCGGCGCGCGGCGCCCGCCGGACGCGGGACGCCCCCCGGGGCCGGCGGAGGGGCGGCCGCCGGGGCGGCCATCGGCATCGCCCCCGGGGCGCCGCCGTAGCCGCCGAAGGCCGCGCGGCGCGTGCTCTCCCGGCGCCGCTGCTCCGCCCGCCACGCCGCCAACTGCTCCTCGCCGAGTTCGGACACCTGCAGCTGCACCCCGCCCCAGACCTCCTCGCCGGTGACCTGGCCCTCGACGGTCGCGCCCAGGCCCAGGGGCACGGCCACGAACTGCCGGATCGTCCCGGAGCCCGAGTTGATGCCGTCCAGCCAAGGCTGGCGCGGCAGCACCACGTAGTTCTGCGGGTCCTGCGACAGCCGGTCGCTCCACGGCCGCCCCGACACCGCGCACACCTTGCCGACGCCCACCTGGAGCGCGGCCGGCGCGGAGGCCGAGAAGCTGAGCCACATGGCCTCGCGCTGGTAGACGGGGAGCATGACCCCGCCCCGTGCGAGCCACTCCCGGGGGGCGGTGCCGGGATGGTCGGAGACCCGGCGCAGCGGGAAGGTGCCGATCCCGGGTGGGAGCGGATGCGTCCCCGTCTCCGGAAGCCGCAGGGTGCGCATGAAGCGCACCGTGACGCCGCCCGGCAACTGCAGCGCGTCGCCCGATATCCGTACCTGGTCGCCCATCGCGGGCCTCCCTTCGCGGCGGGCGGCCCCGTCAGCCGCGACCCCGTGCCTCCAAGGATGCCAAGTACGCGTTGTAGGCTGCCAGTTCCGCGTCGCCGTCGCGGTCCGCGGCGCGGTCCTTGCGACGCGCCTGGCGCTGGTCGGAGGTGTACCACTGGATCAGCAGCGCCACGAGGACGATCACCGACGGGATCTCGCTGAACGCCCACGCGATGCCGCCGGCCGCGGTCTGGTCGTCCAGCGCGTCGATCCCCAGCGAGGCGGACGGGTGCTCGAAGGCGCCGATCATCGGCTCGCTGGCCATCATCAGGGCGATGCCGAAGAAGGCGTGGAACGGCATCCCGGCGAACAGTTCGAGGATGCGCATCACATGGCTCGGCCGGTTCGGCCCCGGGTCCACGCCCATGATCGGCCAGAAGAAGACCAGGCCCACGGCGAGGAAGTGGACCATCATCGCGATGTGCCCGGTCCGGCTGCCCATCAGGGTGTCGAACAGCGGGGTGAAGTAGAGCCCGTACAGGCTGGCGATGAACAGCGGGATGGTGAACGCCGGATGCGTGATCACCCGCAGGTAGCGGCTGTGCAGCAGCGCCACCAGCAGCTCCCGCGGGCCCTTGCGGCCGCGTCCCGCCGTCGGCAGCGCCCGCAGCGTCAGGGTCACCGGGGCGCCCAGCAGCAGGAGGATGGGGGAGACCATGCTGACGACCATGTGCTGCACCATGTGGACGCTGAACATGACCATGCCGTAGTCGTTCAGCGCGGTGCACATCACCAGGGCGATGGACAGCACACCGGCGACGAAGGCGACGATCCGTCCGGCCGGCCAGCGGTCGCCGCGCCGCAGCAGTCGTACGACGCCCCAGCCGTAGAGCGCGAGCGCGAGCAGACAGCCGGCCAGGAAGACCGGATCCCCGCTGAACTCGAGCCCCCGGCCGAGGGTGAACGGCGGGAGCTCCGCCGTCATCCCGTGTCCGCCGTGGTCCATCCGTCACTCTCCTGTCGTGCCTGCCGCACGCACCGCGCCGTCGGCAATGTGCCGGTTGGGGCGGGTGCGCCCGCACCAGACTAGAACCGCCCCCGGTCGCGCTCGCGACCGGGGGCGGTTCGAGGAGTGCGATCAGCGCGTCACAGCACGCACTCGGCCTCGACGTAGCGCTCGGAGGGGACGGTCTTGAGGTGCTCGACGGCGGTGGCGAGGGGCACCAGCGTGATGTCGGTGCCGCGCAGCGCCGTCATCATGCCGAAGTCGCCGTTGTGCGCGGCCTCGACCGCGTGCCAGCCGAAGCGGGTGGCCAGCACCCGGTCGTAGGCGGTGGGGGTGCCGCCGCGCTGCACGTGGCCGAGGATGACCGGGCGGGCCTCCTTGCCCAGCCGCTCCTCCAGCTCGATCGAGAGCCGGGTGGCGATGCCGGTGAAGCGCTCGTGGCCGTAGACGTCCTTGACGCCCGACTCGAAGTCCATCGTGCCCTCGCGCGGCTTCGCGCCCTCGGAGACCACGACGATCGCGAACTTCTTGCCCGCGGAGAAGCGCTCGCCGACCCGCTGGGTCAGCTCCGCGACGTCGAAGGGACGCTCCGGCACGACGATCGCGTGCGCACCGGCCGCCATGCCGGAGTGCAGGGCGATCCAGCCGGTGTGGCGGCCCATGACCTCGACGATGAGCACGCGCTGGTGCGATTCGGCGGTGGTCTTCAGGCGGTCCAGCGCCTCGGTGGCCACCGTCACGGCGGTGTCGAAGCCGAAGGTGACGTCGGTGGAGGCGATGTCGTTGTCGATCGTCTTGGGCACGCCCACGATCGGCAGGCCGTTGTCGGACAGCAGCCGGGCCGCCTTGAGGGTGCCCTCGCCGCCGATCGGGATGATCGCGTCGAGACCCAGGTCGGCGACGTGGCCCTTGGCCCGCTCGACGCCGTCCCGCAGGTGCTCGGGGCGGACCCGGGAGGAGCCGAGGATGGTGCCGCCACGGGCCAGGATGCCGCCGACCGCGTCGAGGTCGAGCTTGCGGTAGTCGCACTCGAGGAGGCCCTTCCACCCGTCGTGGAAACCTATGACCTCGTCCCCGTGGTCGACGACCGCGCGGTGCACGACCGACCGGATGACGGCGTTGAGGCCGGGGCAGTCGCCGCCGCTCGTCAGCACACCAATACGCATTTGCTCGTTACTCCTGAAAGATCGATCCGGGCGCCGGACGCCGTCGTCCGGATGGACCCGCGGCGACGCGCACCGCTGCTCACTACGTTATCGAGCCGGGTGCGGGCGGCGGAAACGCCGCCCGCACTGCGGACACAACCAGGCCCTGGCCCCGTTTCCCCCGGTCGGACCCGCGACGTTGCGGACCTCAGGCGGGCTGGGACGCCGCCGCGATGCGCTCGGCGCGCAGCGCCTCGTACCAATGGTCGTCGACCGGCGGCAGCGCCCTGACGTCCATCGCCAGCTTGATCAGCATGTCCGCGATCTGGGGATTGCGGGCCATGACGGGGCCGTGCATGTAGGTGCCGAAGACGGTGTCGTTGTACGCGCCCTCGGTCCCGTCGCCGGTGCCGTTGCCGTTGCCGAAGCGGGTCCGGGCGAGCGGGCGCGCTTGCTTGCCGACGTGCGTGACGCCCTGGTGGTTCTCGAAGCCGGTCAGCGGGGGCAGACCGAGCGCGGGGTCGATGTCGGCCAGCACGTCGCCGACGCAGCGCTCGCCCTCGCCACGGACGCTCACGACGTCCAGCAGGCCGAGGCCCGGCTCGGGGCGGCCGAGGTCGTTGACGAACTCGTGGCCGATGATCTGGTAGCCGGCGCACACCGAGAAGACGATGGCCCCGTTGTCGACCGCGCGGTTCAGCCCGCCGTCGCGGCGCAGCCGCTCGGCGGCCAGCCGCTGCGGGCGGTCCTCGCCGCCGCCGATGAGGTAGATGTCGCCCGAGGTCGGGATCGGCTGGTCGGACCGGACGTCGATCCGGGTGACCGGCACCCGCCGCTGGCGGGCCCGGCGCTCGGTGACCAGGACGTTGCCCTGGTCTCCGTAGGTGCTCAGCAGGTCGGGGTAGACCCACACCAGACGCAGGCTGGAGTCGCTCACAGCGTGTTCTCCTGTCGAAACGGGTCTTCGGTCAGTTGCCGACGCGGCGGCGCAGGTCCTGGAAGGCGGTGTAGTTGGCGATGGCCTCGATCCGGCCGGCCGGCGAGGTGCGCACCGCCTCGTCGAAGTCCTGGCACACCTCGAACCGCAGCCCCGCCACCTCGAGCCGGACCGCGAGGTCCAGCTTGCGGTCGCCGATGACCCGGATCGGGTGACCGGCCAGGCGGGTGTAGTCCACGTCCCACAGCCAGGAGGTGTCCGTGCCGTCGGCCCCGCGGGCGTTCACCGAGAGGATCACCGGGGTGGGTGGGCCGTCGATCAGCGAGAAGGTCTCCAGCCAGCCGGCCGGGTTCTTCGCCAGCAGCAGCCGTACGTCGCGGTCCTGGAAGGACACCACGTCGTAGCGGCCGGCGACGGCCTGCACCTTGTACATCCGCTCCAGGGCGACCTTGGGGTCGACCCCGAACGCGGCCGCCGCGGCGGCCGACACGGCGGCGTTGGACTTGTTGGCACGGCCGGGCAGCTGGAGCTGGATCGGCCACGCGGACCCGTACGGGTCGATCACGTGGTCGCCGGACAGCGCCCAGGTCGGCGTCGGGCGGCGGAAACCGCACTCGCCGCAGAACCAGTCCTCGGCCGGCCGCTGCAGGACACCGCCGCAGGAGGGGCAGGACCAGGCGTCGTCCTTCCACTCCTGGCCCGCGGCGACCCAGACGACGGTCGGGCACGAGGAGGCGGCCCAGGTGATCAGCGGGTCGTCGGCGTTGGCGATGATGATGGCGTCCGAGCCCGCCAGGCCCTCGCGCCACTTCTCGGCGAGCATGCGGGTCTCGGCGGCGCGGTCCAGCTGGTCCCGGGAGAGGTTGAGCAGGGCGATGGCCTTGGGCTTGACGTCACGGGCCACGCCGGCCAGGTACTTCTCGTCGACCTCGATCACGCCGTAGCGGGCCTCGGAGCCGCCGGCGAGCGCCGAGGTGATGCCGGCGGGCATGTTGGCGCCCAGGGCGTTGGAGACGACCTCGCCGTTGGCGCGCAGCGCCTCGGCGAGCAGCCTCGTCGTGGTGGTCTTGCCGTTGGTGGCCGAAACGAGCACGACGTCGAGATGGGTCGCCAGTCGGGCCAGCAGATCAGGGTCGAGTTTCAGGGCAACCCGGCCGCCGATCACCGACCCGCTGCCGCGCCCCGCCGCACGCGACACTGCCGCCGCGGCCTTGCCCGCCGTCACGGCCAGCTTCGCCCGCGGCGACAGTGGCTCCGCATTGCCTGCCATCGTCTCCACATCCTCCTCGCGTCCGGCCCCGCGCACCTCCCCGGCGGTCGGGCCGGAGTGCGTGCCCCGGGCCGTTGCACCGGCCGGAAGGCATCGGTCGCCGATCAGCCTATCCACTTCCCCCACCGGCGCTGAAACGAGCCGTCCCCGTACGCTGGCCCGCATGCGACACGCCCCCATCCCCGGCAGCTCCGGGACCGTCCGCCCGATGCGGCTGCTGGGTGACCCCGGGCTCCGGGAGCCCTGCCGCGACGTGACCGTCTTCGACGCCGAACTCGCCCGTCTCGTCGAGGACTTGTTCGCCACGATGTATGCGCACGACGGGGTGGGGCTGGCCGCGAACCAGATCGGCGTGCCGCTGCGGGTGTTCGTCTTCGACTGCCCGGACGACGAGGACGTCCGGCACCTCGGGTACGTGGTCAACCCCCGCGTCGTGCACAACGACGGGGTCGTGGTGACCGGCGAGGAGGGCTGCCTGTCGCTGCCGGGCGTCCACGCGGGCACCGCCCGGCACGACGAGACCGCCGTCGAGGGCGTCGACGCCGACGGCGCACCGCTGCGCGTGGAGGGCACCGGCTTCTTCGCCCGCTGCCTCCAGCACGAGTGCGACCACCTCGGCGGCGGCCTGTTCGTCGACCGGCTCACCGGCCTGCGCCGCCGCCGCGCACTGCGCGCCGTCCGCCGGGCCCCCTGGGCGCCCGGCAGGGCCTAGAGACGCGGCGCGCCCGGGCGGTCGCCCACGGCGGCGAGGCGGCCCCAGAGCAGGTCCGCGAGGTGGCGGACGAGGACGTCCCGGGCGACGGGGCGCTCGCCCAGCCACCAGTCCCCGGCCGCGTGCATCATGCCGACGATGCCGTGCCCCCAGACCCGGGCCGCCACCTGGCCCTCCGGGCCGAGGTCGAGGCGCTCGGCGATGACGTCGGCCAGTTCCTCGCCCATGCGGCGCAGCACGGGGGCGGAGTGGCGGCCGATGTCGAAACCGCGGTCGGAGTCCGCGGTGCTCTCGGCGGGGTGCATCAGGAAGCGGTAGACCTGCGGCCGGGCCTCGATGGCCGAGAGGTAGGCGTCGAGGGTGGCCTCCACGCGGTCGCGGCGCTCGTTGGGGGCGTCGAGGGCGGCGCGCAGGTTGGCGAGCAGGGCGTCGGTGTGCCGCTTGGCCAGGGCTCGGTAAAGCCCGCTCTTGTCGCCGAAGTGACGGTACAGAATGGGCTTGGTGATGCCCGCCTCGGCGGCGATGGCGTTCATGGACGCCTCGGGCCCGTCCCGCAGCACGACGCGGTCCGCGGCCTCGAGGAGCTCCCTGCGCCGCTCCTCCGCCGCGGATGGCGTCCGCCGCTCATGCCGCTGGCTGGTGTCCACCCGAGCCTCCCCGCCCGTTCGAATTTCCTCGCGCCTGCGCAACGTAACACCCCTCGTCCGGTTGACATCCCTTACCAGCCGGTAACACACTGGCGTTACCGTAAGTAACAAGCACGTGGAGGGGACGATGGGCGACTTCTCGCTCGAGCTCAACGACGACCAGAAATCGGTGCGCGACTGGATCCACGGCTTCGCGGCCGACGTCATGCGCCCGGCTGCGGCGGAGTGGGACGAGCGCGAGGAGACCCCCTGGCCGGTGATCCAGGAGGCCGCGAAGATCGGACTCTACTCGCTCGACTTCTACGCCCAGCAGTACTTCGACCCGACCGGCCTCGGCATCCCGATCGCCATGGAGGAGCTCTTCTGGGGCGACGCGGGCATCGGCCTGTCCATCGTCGGCACCGGCCTGGCCGCCGTCGGCGTCCTGGCCAACGGCACCGAGGAGCAGATCGGCACCTGGATCCCGCAGATGTACGGCGACGTCAACGACGTGAAGGTCGCCGCCTTCTGCTCCTCCGAGCCCGACGCGGGTTCCGACGTCGGCTCGATGCGCACCACCGCCGTGTACGACGAGGCCAAGGACGAGTGGGTGCTGACCGGCACCAAGACCTGGGCGACCAACGGCGGCATAGCCAACGTCCACGTCGTCGTCGCCGTCGTCGACCCGGAGCTCGGCTCCAAGGGCCACGCCTCCTTCATCGTGCCGCCGGGCACCCCCGGACTCTCCCAGGGGCAGAAGTTCAAGAAGCACGGCATCCGCGCCTCGCACACCGCCGAGGTCGTGCTGGACGGCGTCCGCATCCCGGGGAGTTGCCTGCTCGGCGGCAAGGAGAAGCTCGACGAGCGCCTCGCCAGGGCCCGCGAGCGGGCCAAGGGCGGCGAGCGCGTGAAGAACGCCGCCATGGCGACGTTCGAGGCCTCCCGCCCGGCCGTCGGCGCGATGGCGGTGGGCACCGCCCGCGCCGCGTACGAGGTCGCCCTCGATTACGCCACGACCCGCACCCAGTTCGGCCGCCCCATCATCGACAACCAGGGCGTCGCCTTCCAGTTGGCCGACATGCGCACCCGGATCGACGCGGCCCGCCTGCTGGTCTGGCGCGCCTCCTGGATGGCGATCTCGGGCAAGCCTTTCACCTCGGCCGAGGGCTCGATGTCCAAGCTCTACGCGAGCGAGACGGCGAAGAAGGTCACCGCCCAGGCCATCCAGATCCTCGGCGGCAACGGCTTCACCCGCGAGTACCCGGTGGAGCGCATGCACCGCGACGCCGCCATCTACACCATCTTCGAGGGCACGAGCGAGATCCAGCGCCTCGTCATCGCCCGCACCCTGTCGGGCATGCCGATCCGCTGACGCCCGGCGCGCTCACGCCGCCGTCCCGGTCAATCCGGCCGCCTGCTCGGCGATCGCGAGGACGGCGGCGTTGGTGTTCGCCGCGGGCGGGCGGCGGGCCTCACGGAAGTGTCGACGTCGCGGAGCCGGTCGACACCGTGCACCCGCAGCCGTGTGCCGGCGACCGCGGTCCCCGGGTTGCCGCCGATGCGGCGGGTCCCGACCGGGGGAAAGACGTGCCGGCGTGCGGCCGCAGGAACCGCCGCAGCTCGTCGGCCCCGTGGACGGCCGGACCCGGCAACAGCTCCCCGCCGTAACGGGGGGCCGACCGAGCCGCGGCGCCGACCGCACGGGAGATGCGCAGCCCGGTCAGCATCGTCGGCGGTACCGAGGGGTCGGGCGACTCCAGGCGCACCGAGCCGCGGCTGTACGGGGGTGAACAGGCCGAACCCGATGGCGAAGCCGCCGTTCGGTCTGGTCAGGTGGGCCGGCTCGGCGGCGGCGTCCATGAAAAACAGGTGCAGGTCCGGGAGGGCCGCCCGCTCCGGAGGCTTGCGGGCCCCGCAGGATCCCTGCCCGGTGGCCTCGGGCGCGGGCGGCGCGGCCCCCGGACCGGCCCACCCGGAACGCGCCGGGAGGCGTCAGCGGCGGCGGGAGGGGCGCGTGCGGGGGCGGGGGCGGAGGGCGGTTTCGAGGTCGTCGAGGGTTTCCATGAGCAGTTCGGCGCTGCGGCGGACGATGCGGTCGGCGTCCGAGGGGGGCCATGCGTCGAGCGTGGCGCGGACGGGGGCGAAGTCCGGGGGGCGCCGCTCGCGGACCGCGGTGGCGGCGTCCGCGGTGGCCGTGCGCAGGTGCAGGGCGAAGGGGGCGGCGTCCGGGACCGGGTCGGCGTCGGGGGCCGGGAGGTGGGCCTCCATGAGCATGGGGACGCGGCCCATGGCCGACAGGGCCGCGTCGGCGCCGTCGGCGGCGCGGCGGGACAGGCCGCGGCCGCGGACGGGTTCGGCGTCGGCGCGGGCGACCGCCTGGTCCCAGGCGAGCGCGGCCGCGCGGGCGTCCAGCAGGGCCGTGCGCACGGCCTCGCGCCGTCCCCGGGCGGGGGCGGCATGGGCCTCCATCGCGGCGGCGGCGTACCGCCCGGTGGCCTTGATGCGGTCGGCCAGCCGGTTCCGCAGCCGGGGGGTCTCCCAGGCCGGGAAGAGCGCGTACGCGGCCATCGCCAGCATCCCGCCGAGCAGCGTGAGGAGCACGCGGTCGGGCACCGTCTGCGTCCAGCTGGAGCCGGCCATGCCGAGCAGGAAGACCACGTACGCCGACGCGGCCACCTGGGAGACCAGGTAGCCGGTGCGCAGGAGGCCGTACATCAGGGCGACCGACACCACGGCCAGCACGGCGCAGGGGTAGGGCCCCGGGGCGAAGGACTGCATCACGGCGGTCGCCACGGTGACGCCCGCGAGGGTGCCGATGAAGCGGGCCACGCTGCGGCCGTACGTCTGGGAGAAGTCGGGCCGCATCACCAGCACCGAGGTCAGGGGCGCCCAGTAACCGTGCCCGAGCGGCAGGGCCACGCCGAGCGCGTAGCCCGCGGGGGTGACGGCGGCCAGCCGGACGGCGTGCCGGAAGACGGGCGAGTCGAAACGGGCCTCGCGCCGTACGGTGCGCGAGGCGAGCGGCAGGAGTTCGGCCACGCCGGGGCGGCGCAGATGGGCGGTGTCGCTGCTCACCGAGCCGCCGCGGCCGGTGGCGGAGGAGACCGCCTCGCTGAGCAGCGCGACGAGCCGCAGCGCGGTGCGCCGGGCGGGCCCGGTCAGCCGCTCCTCCGGAACGGGGTCGACGAGCACCACGGAGTCCGCCTCGGGTGGTACGCGCACCGGCTGGGCCTCCCGTACCGCGCGCGCCACCGCATCCAGCACGGAGGCCGCCGCGGCCAGCAGCTCGCGGGCCCGGTCGCGCTCCGGACCCTCGGCGGCGGCGCCGACCGCGGGATCGGCGAGCGAGGCCAGCACGGGACGGATGCGCTCGGCCAGCACCCGCTTGCCGCGCAGCGCCGCCGGGCGCCGCCGCGCCTGCCGGTCGGTGATGACGGCGGCGTTGCGCGCGGTCATCAGCGGCTGGGGGTCGAACGGCGCCACCGGGTCGTGCCGCAGCCGGCGCGCGTAGTCCGCCTCCGCCGCGAAGGCGTCGGCCAGCGCGTCGCGCTGCCGGCCCCAGCGGCGCACCGGGAACAGCACGATCAGCCCCGCCTGCACGACCCCGCCCGCCGCGATGACCAGCGCGTGCCCGAAGGCGCCCAGCACGGAGGTCGGCAGGGTGATCACGACCAGCATGACGGCGACGGTGAGGGACGAGACGATGCCCGCGGTGGGCCCCAGCGCCCAGGCCATGCCCGCCAGGAACGCCCAGACCGCCAGCAGCACCACGAACACCCACCAGTGCGCCCCCGCCAGGTAGCCCAGGAAGGTGCTGACGGCCAGACCGGCACCGGCGACCAGCGCCAGCACCGGCCGGGGCCGCCAGCTGCGCTGGAAGGTGGCCATGCCGGAGGCGAAGGCGCCGAAGGCCGAGGACGCGGCCACCGAGGGGCCGGCCAGCCACAGCGAGAGGCCGATGACGATGGCGACGCCCGCGGCGGCGCGCAGCGCGACGAGCGGTTCCAGCCCGGCGCGCTCGATCCGCAGCCCTTCGCGGGCACTGCGGCGCAGGGCGCGCAACCAGGTCATGAGGCTGAGGATAGGACGGGTAGGACGAGGAGGGCCGGGTAAGCGCAGCGCAAGATCCGTTCCGGCGAGTCCCAGGAGGCAGACCGCCATGACCGCCCCAGCACGCCGGGCCACCGTGCCGCCCGTGCCGCCCGCCCCGAGCCCGGTGCCCCCCTTCCCGCCCGACCCCGTACCGCCCGCCCCGCACCCGGTCCCCGGACCGACTCCTGACCCCGTGCCCGCGCCGCCCCCGCAGCCGGAGCCCGAGCCCGAACCCCAGCCGGCGCCGCAACCTCTGTAATGCCTGGTCAGGGCCGTGAAGCGAGCCATCCCTGTCCCGGTGGGCGTCGCGTCTGGTTCAATGGGTGCCATGGCCAGCCTCACTGACACCGCGACAGGTCGCAGCGACCTCGAGCCGTTCTGGCCGTCCAGGCAGGAGTACCAGTTCGACCGGGAGTGTTGTCGCGCGGTCCCCGCGCGGACCCCGGCCCACAGCTGACGCCGCCCCCGGTCGCCGCCCGCTGCCGGCCTCCCGGTGGTCCCGCGCAATACGTCGTCCCACGACCCTTCGCGCGAGAGCCGAGACCTCCATGTCCTCCAGCACCCAGTCCTTGCCCCTGCCCGCCGTGAACCGTCAGCACCTGCGCGCCGTCCGTACCGGTGACGTCCCGCCGGTGCCGGACTTCCTCCCGCCCGGCGCGACCTGGCTGCCCGCCCCCGGCCACCTGATGCCCACGGGCGTCGGCGGGCCGCCGATGGTCGGCTACCTCGTCCTCGTCCCCGTCGAGGGGCAGGCGGTGCCCCCGTCCCCGGCATCCGCCGACCTGCCCGTCACCGTCGACGGCGAGCGCCGCGTCGCCCAGGTGCGGGGCCGCGCACTCGACCTCACCTACCTGGAGTTCGAGCTGCTCGCCCACCTGGTGGCGCACCCGCACCGCGTGCACACCCGCGACCAGCTCGTCACCACGGTCTGGGGGTACGGCCACGTCGGGGACGGACGCACCGTCGACGTCCACATCGCCCGGCTGCGCCGCAAGCTCGGCCCCGAACACCGCGGCAGCATCGTCACCGTGCGCCGGGTCGGCTACAAGTACGCGCCGCCGGCCGCCCGCTGAGCCGTCCGGCGGACGGCGGAGGGGGGCCGGGCGGCCGCCGGGAGCGTTCCCGGAACCGGCGGAAACCCGGCTCTCCCACAGGTCCCGTCTGTAGCATGTCCCCCTACCGGACTATGGGTACGCTGTCACCGTTCCGGTGCGGCTCGACGCAGCGGGGAGCAGGTCCGGAGGGCGTGATGGCTGAGTCTCGGGAGTGGGCGCCCCCTGCGCCCGCGACGGTCGCCTGGCCGGCTCCCGCCGCCGCCCACATGTCGCTCAACGACGTCGGCGGCTTCGACTGGGACCTCGACCGCGACCGCATGCACCTCGACGAACACGCCCTGCGGACCGTCGACCTGCGCCCGCAGGACTTCGACGGCGATCCGAAGGCGCTGTTCTCCCGGCTGGCACCCGACGAGGCCGGCGACGTCACCCGGACGATCACCCAGGCCCTCGGCGAGGGCCACTCCTCCTTCCGCGCCTTCAGCCGGCTCACCCGGCGCGACGGCCGCCGCGGCTGGATCCGTTTCCAGGGCCGCATCGTCCGCGACGGCACCGGCCGGGCGAACCGGGTGATCGGCATCGTCAGCGACGCCACCGACGAACTCGCCCAGGCGGCGGAGTGCCTGCGCGCGGACGAGGACCACCCGACCGAGAGCAACCTGGTCATGGAGGTCACCGCGTCGCTGGCCCGGGCCGTGACCGTGCGCGACGTGACCGCGGCCCTCACCGGGAACCCCAGGATGGACCGGCTCGGCATAGCCAGCCTCTTCCTCGGCCAGGTCGAGGCGGGCCGGGTCCACGTGGTGAGCGACGCCAAGGCCAGCAGTTGGGTGCCGTCGCTGCAGTACACGCGGATCGAGGACGAGTTCCCGATGAGCGAGGTCGTACGGACCCTCGTCCCGCGCTTCATCACCTCCGGCGAGGAGTTCGCCCGGCGCTACCCCAAGTTGTGGCCGCACATCGAGCCGCTCGGCGCCTCCGCCGCCGCGTACCTCCCGCTGATCGCCCAGGGCCAGCCCATCGGCGCCCTGGGCCTGCTGTACCGGCACAAGCAGGGTTTCTCCCCGCAGGAGCGCCACCTGCTGATCGCGCTCAGCGGCAGCATCGCGCAGAGCCTGCAGCGCGCCATCCTCTTCGACCAGGAGCACGACATCGCGCAGGGTCTGCAGACCGCGATGCTGCCCCGCACCATCCCGCGCATCCCCGGCACCGAGATAGCGGTGCGCTACCGCTCCGCGCGGCTGGCCCGGGACATCGGCGGCGACTGGTACGACGTCGTGGCGATGCCCGGCGGCCGGGTCGCCGTCATCATCGGCGACGTCCAGGGCCACGACACCCACGCCACGGCCGTCATGGGCCAGTTGCGGATCGCGTTGCGCGCCTACGCCGGCGAGGGCCACCCGCCCGCCAGCGTCATGGCGCGGGCCTCGGCCTTCCTGTACGAGCTCGACACCGACCGTTTCGCCACCTGCCTGTACGCGCAGGTCGACCCGGCCACCGGTTCCGCCCTGCTGGTGCGGGCGGGCCACATCGACCCGCTGGTCCGGCAGGCCGACGGCACCGTGCGCGTGCTGCCCACCGCGGGCGGGCTGCCGCTGGGCCTGTCCGCCCAGTTCGGCAGGCCCGACTACCCGGTCACCCCCGCCGAACTCGGCCCCGGCGACACCCTCCTGATGTTCAGTGACGGACTCGTCGAGCGGCCCGGCGCCGACCTCGACGTCGGCGTGCGGCGGCTGTCCGGGGCGCTGGGCGAAGGCCCGCGCGAGGTCGGGGACCTCGCCGACCACCTCACCGCCGTCATGGGCGAGCAGGCCACCGACGACGACATGGCCCTGCTGCTGCTCCGGCGCGACAGCGACGCCTCCCCGCACCCGCCGCACCGGCTGCACCGGCACATCGCCCCCGGCGACCCCAAGGCACTCTCCGAGGCCCGGGCCATGGTCCGTGACGCCATGGCGGGCTGGGGCCTGCGCGACCGGGTGGACGAGGCCGAACTCGCCGCCGGCGAGCTGATCACCAACGCGCTGGTGCACACCGACGGCGGCGCCGTGCTCACCCTGCGCATGCTCCCCGACGCGTCCCTGGCCCACGCCACGCCGGACGCCACCCGGCGGCTGCGCATCGAGGTGCACGACCTCGCGGCGAACTGGCCGCGCCGGCGCCGGCCCGGCGACGGCGAGGTGTCCGGGCGAGGTCTGCTGCTGGTCGACCGGCTCGCCGACGCGTGGGGTGTGGAGCCGCACGGTTCGGGCAAGGCAGTGTGGTGCGAATTCCGCGACCGCAGGAGCGGATCGGAGCCCCTCGGGCACTGACGGTGAGGGTCCGCCGGCATACCGTTCGCGCCGGTCACGCACCCTGGATTCACCCGGACGGCTCACCCGCCACGACACACCGCCCGATTGGACGCAGGCTGTCGGTGAGGAGCCAAGAAGCCACTCTGCTCACATGCTGGCCGCGCCGGCACCGGGGAGGTCTGCGATGCCGACGGTGTCTACGAGCGTGATCGTCACCCGTACCGTGGAAGAGGTCTTCACCTTCCTTGCCGACGCCCGCAACCTCGCGTCGTGGAACTCCGGTATCGCCGCCGTGGCGGCGGACGCCGTACCCCCCGGCGAGCGGGCCGTCTACCGTTACCACTATCCGGGCCGCCACCGGGAGCACCGGCTGGAATGCTCGGTCTACCAGCCCTGCCGGCGGATCGCCTACCGCGGCCGGCGGATGTGGAGCCCGCTGGGCACCCAGACGCCCGAGTTCGCGTTCCGGATGCTGCCGCACTCGCGGGGCGCGTTCGTCCAGCTCCAGGTCACCTGCCAGCTCGGCGGCGGCATGCTGCTGCTGAGCCCCTTCCTGGGCTGGGCCTGGCGCCGCGACCTCCCGGAGGACGCGCGCCGGCTGCGCGAGGCCCTCGGCGACCACACCGTGGCGCCGCCCCTGCTGCCGCCTCCGCCACCACCTGCGGCGATGGGGACGCTCAGGGCGGCCCAGGCCCGGGCACCGGCGGCCGAGGTCGTCGGAGCCGTTCCCGCGCCGCCGGCCAGGGGGCTGCGCCGTGCGGTGGCCCGTGTAGCAGGTCAGGGCCGGATCGGCACGGGCAGCTGACGGATCCGCCGGAATCCCGGCCGCCCGGCCGGTTCGCTGACAGGCTGGACGCCGTACGTGCCCCCCGCACCACAGCACAGAGAGGAACCGCAGATGGCGGAGCAGGCCCGCATCGGCGTCACCGGACTCGCGGTCATGGGCCGCAACCTGGCCCGGAACCTCGCGCGGCACGGCCACCCGGTGGCCTTGTACAACCGCACCCCGGCCAGGACGCGCTCCCTCGTGGAGGAGTTCGGCGCCGAGGGCGAGTTCCATCCGGCGGAGTCCCTCAAGGAGTTCGTCGACTCACTCGAACGGCCCCGGCGCATCATCATCATGGTCAAGGCCGGTGCCCCCACCGACGCCGTGATCGACGAGCTGGTGCCGCTGCTGGAGCCCGGCGACATGGTCGTCGACGGCGGCAACGCCGACTACCGCGACACCCGGCGCCGGGAGAAGGCGCTGCGCGAACAGGGTCTGCACTTCGTCGGCACCGGGATCTCCGGCGGCGAGGAGGGCGCCCTCAACGGTCCCTCGATCATGCCGGGCGGCTCCGTGGAGTCGTACGAGTCGCTCGGCCCGATCCTCGAGGACATCGCCGCCAAGGTCGACGGGGTGCCCTGCTGCACCCATGTGGGCCCGGACGGTGCCGGGCACTTCGTCAAGATGGTCCACAACGGCATCGAGTACTCCGACATGCAGCTCATCGCCGAGGCCTACGACCTGCTGCGGCACGCCGCGGGCAAGCGGCCGGGCGAGATCGCGGAGATCTTCCGCACCTGGAACTCCGGCCGCCTGGAGTCGTACCTCGTCGAGATCACCGCGGAGGTGCTGGCCCACACGGACGCCGACACCGGCAAGCCGTTCGTCGACGTGGTGCTGGACCAGGCCGGCCAGAAGGGCACCGGCAGCTGGACGGTGCAGAACGCCCTGGAGTTCGGCGTCCCCGTCTCCGGCATCGCCGAGGCGGTCTTCGCACGGTCGCTGTCCGGCAGCGCGGAGCTGCGGGCCGCCTCGCGCGGGCTGCCCGGACCGGCGGAGACCTGGCTGGACAGCGCGGCGGGCGACCGCTTCGCGGACGACGTCGAGCAGGCGCTGTACGCCTCCAAGATCGTCGCCTACGCCCAGGGGTTCAACCTGATCCAGGCGGGCAGCAACGAGTTCGGCTGGGACATCGACGCGGGCTCGATGGCGACGATCTGGCGCGGCGGCTGCATCATCCGGGCGCGCTTCCTCAACCGCATCAAGGAGGCGTTCGACTCCGAGCCGGGCCGTCCCACCCTGCTGACGGACGCACACTTCGCCGAGGCACTCGGCAACGCCCAGGCGGCATGGCGGCGGGTCGTCTCCACGGCGGCACAACTCGGCGTGCCCGCACCGGGGTTCTCCGCGGCGCTGGCGTACTACGACGCCCTGCGGGCCGAGCGGCTGCCCGCCGCGCTCATCCAGGGGCAGCGCGACTTCTTCGGCGCCCACACCTACAAGCGGGTCGACAAGCCCGGCTCCTTCCACACGCTCTGGGGCGGCGACCGCT
Organism: Streptomyces sp. NPDC059718; assembly: GCF_042733315.1. Taxonomy (NCBI): domain Bacteria; kingdom Bacillati; phylum Actinomycetota; class Actinomycetes; order Kitasatosporales; family Streptomycetaceae; genus Streptomyces; species Streptomyces sp. NPDC059718. The sequence goes on along the minus strand of NZ_JBHWGA010000060.1, from coordinate 25,443 downwards.
CGGAGAACCCGGCCGACTGACGCCGGCTGACGCCTGATGTCGCGTGGGCCCGGCCACGGCCGGGCCTACGCGGCGACCGGCGGGGTGATCACCTGCTCGGCCCAGACCGTCTTGCCCGTCTCGGTGTAGCGGGTGCCCTGGGCGTCGGTGAGCTGGGCGACGATGGACAGCCCCCGGCCGTCCTGGTCGCTGGGCGCCGCGTGGCGCGGGTGCGGGGCGGCGCTGCAGGAGTCCGACACCTCGCAGACCAGGACCCGGTCGCGGATGATCCGCAGCCGGATCGGCCCCGTGGAGTACCGGATGGCGTTGGTGACGAGTTCGCTGACGACCAGGGTGGTGGTGAAGGACAGCTCCGGGAGCTTCCAGTCGGTCAGCAGCCGGTCCGTCCAGGCCCGTGCCTCCGCCACCGCCGCGGGGTTGTTGGACACCTCGCGGGTGGCGACGTCGCCGGCGTCCAGGGCGCGGGTGCGGGCGGCGAGGAGCACCGGCTCCGAGCCGGGCGCGGCGGTACGCAGGACGCCGTCCAGCACCGTCGCCGGGTCGGCCGCCACCTCGCCGCCGGCGGGCAGCACGCGCAGCCCGGTGACCTGGCCGGCGCCCTCCGAGCCGACGGGGAGCCCGTCCGTGCCGCAGCTCAGCAGCAGCACGCTGCCGGGCGGCACGTCGCACTCGGTGACCTCCGGCTCGCCGGGCACGGGAGCATCCTCCTCCGCCGCATCCAGGGGCGTGGCGGGCAGCGCCTGGGCGGAGTAGCCGCCGCACGCCACGGTGCAGCGGCAGGCCACCGGGTCGTAGACGACGATCAGGCACCGGTCGGCCTCGTCGGCGACGGGGGTCGCGGTGGGCCGGTGGAGCCGGGAGATGACCTCGCCAGGGCTCATGTCGAGCAGTATCAGCGCCCGGACCGCGGCCTTGAGCTGGCTCATCGCCGTCGCCGCGGGGACGCCCTGCCCGCGTACCGAACCGGTCACCAGGGCCACCCGGGCGCTGGGCAGCGGGATGACGTCCACCCAGGCCCCCGGGGCCGCGGCAGGCGGCAGATGCCCCCGGGGATCCTCGATCGCGGTGACCCGCGGCCCCTGCGGCGCCAGCAGGGCCTGCTGCAGGATCCGTCCGGCGGCGTTCTGGACCAGGCGCCGGCGGGCACCGTCCAGCAGCCGGGCGGCCCTGCGGGCCAGACGGCCGGCCGCCATCAGGTCGGCCCGGGAGAAGGAGGGGGAGCCCGTCGTCCGGTAGAAGGCCGCGACCCCCAGGACGACACCGCCGACGTCCAGCGGCATCACGAGCAGGGAGTGCGTGCCGGTGATCCGCAGCAGGGGGGCGCGCACCGGGTCGCGGGCGAGCCACCCCGTCTGCGGGCGGAGGTTCATCACCAGGTGCGGCCGCAGGTCGGTCAGCGACGCGTGGTACGGAGTCCTGGGCGGCAGGCTGCTGACGTCGCCGACCTCGTAGGCGCGCGGGATCGCGGTGCCCCGGGCCGCCCGGAAGGCCCCCCGGCGGAAGGTGAGTCCGGTGGCGGGCAGTCCGGAGATGGCGGCCTGCTCCGAAACCGTGGCGTCCGAGACCTCGACGGCGGCGAAGTCGGCCACGGTGGGCACGGCTGAATCCACGAGCTGCTGGGCTGCATCGTAGGACCACGGCCGGTCCACAGGGCCGGCCTGGGGCGGGAGGGTGGCACAGAGCATGACGGTCGCCTCGGGTGAGGTCGGGGTCGGCGGAGTGTTTGGTAGGCATTTCAAACACTTGTCTTCTGCCTTCGAGGTTGCCTCTCCGGCCGGGCGAACGCATCCCCGTCGATCCGCAGAGGTCATCCGGGATTTCCCGCAGAGGTGACTGCGGGTTTCCCGCAACACCGGCGGCGCGGGCTGCCCGCCGCGCGCGCCCGATCTACCGTGTGTGCTATGGACGTCCTCAGCCGCCCCGACGGCAGGCAGCCGCACCCGGTCATCTCGGTCGTACTCGCCGACGACCACCTGGTGGTGCGCGCGGGCATGCGGCTGCTGATGGCCGCCGACCCGGCCTTCGAGATCGTCGCCGAGACGTCCACCGTTCCGGAGACCATGGAAGCCGTCCGGCGCCACCACCCGAGGGTGCTCGTCCTGGACCTGACCATGTCGGGCAGGTCCAGCCTGCCGACGATCCCGGCACTGCTGACCGAGTCGCCGAGGACGCGCATCCTGGTGCTGACCATGCAGGAGGACCCGGCGTTCGCCCGGGAGGCGCTGCGCACGGGGGCGGCCGGCTACCTGCTGAAGGAGGCCGCCGCCGAGGAACTGCTCGCCGCCGCCCACCAGGTCGCCGGAGGCGCCACCTATGTGCAGCCCTCGCTGGGGGCGCGGCTCGCCGTCGAGGACCTGGACCTGGCGGAACGGCACCACGAGGAGCCGCTCACCGACCGGGAGGCGCAGGTGCTGACCCTGCTGGCGCTGGGGCACACCAACCAGGAGATCGCCCGGCGCCTGTTCGTCTCCGTACGGACGGTGGAGACCCACCGGTCACGGCTGCGGGACAAGCTCGGCAAGGACAGCCGGGCCGAGTTGATCGCCGCGGCCAGAGAGCGCGGGCTGGTGGCATGACGCCGTCCGGCCCTGGAAGGACCGGGACGCGCCTGGCCCTGGAGGGGCTGGGCACCTGCCTCCTGGCGGCGGCGACCGTCATGGAGGTCACCGACCGCTCGCAGGGCTGGGAGCTCGTCCTCGCCCTCGCGGCGGCCGTCTGTTATGTGCTGCTCACCCCCCTGGTGGCGCCGCGGCAGCGGCTGTGGCTGGTGGTGGCCATCGCCTTCGCGCTGATGCTGACGGTGGCCGGGACGGTCCGCGTCGCCCAGCAGCCCTCGCTGAACGTCCTGCACGTGCTGCCGCTGCTGCTGGTCGCCTACGCGCTCTTCGCCGTGCGTTCCTCGGCGCGCCGGGAGGCGAGGCTGCGCCGCGAGCGCGTCAGGGCCCGGCACGACGGCGAGGAGCGCGAGCGCCGCCGCTGGGCGCGTGAGCTGCACGACGACACCCTGCAGGAACTGGGGGCGGTCCAGGTGGTGCTGTCCACCGCCGCCGCGGACGGGCGGCCGGAGGCCATGCGGGAGGCCATCGACCAGGCACGCGGCCTCGTCGGCAACCAGATCGCCTCGCTGCGGCACCTGATCGTCGACCTGCGTCCGGTGGTCCTGGACGAGCTGGGGCTGCGCCCGGCGCTGCAGGCGCTGTGCCGGCGCTCCTTCGAGACGTACGGCATCCGCACCGAGTTGCGGCTCGGCGCGCACGCGGACACCGTCGGCGGCCTGCTCACCGCCGAGACGCAGGCGCAGATGTACCGGATCGTCCAGGAGGCGATCACCAACGCCGTGAAGCACGCCGAGCCGACCCGCGTCGTGGTGAGCCTGGAGAGCGACCAGCGCTCCGTGCACGTGGCGATCACCGACAACGGGCACGGCATGGCCGCGGCGACCGCCGCGGGCCGCGGCACCTTCCGCGCCGCGGAGCCGCCGTCGCCGCAGACCCGGGGCATGGGCCTGTCCGCGATGCGCGAGCGCGCCGAGCTCATCGACGCCCGGCTCGCCGTCCGCAGCGCCCCGGGCGAGGGCACGACCGTCGACCTGCGGGTGCCGTGCGAGCCGCGCGAGGTGTCCGGCGAGGGGTGAACACGGGCCGCCTGCGCGGGCGGGGACCTCGACCGGCAGTATGGGGGCGTGCGACTGACGCCTGTGACCTGGGAACGGCTGACCGAGGCCGTCGTGGACCGCGTGCTGGAGCTGAAGCCCGACGACGGCGCCGAGCGTCCCAGGGTCGCCATCGACGGGGCCCCGGCCGCGCGCCCGGACGTGCTGGGGGAGGCGCTGGCACAGGCGCTGCGGCTCAGGGGCCGGCCGGTCGTCCGGGTGCGGGCACAGACCTACTGGCGGCCCGCCTCGCAGCGCTACGAACCGGGGCGCCACGACTCCGACGCCTACTACGAGCGCTGGCTGGACACCGGGGCCCTGTGGCGGGAGGTCTTCGACCCGCTCGCACCCGGAGGCACCGGGCGGGTACTGCCCTCGTTGCGGGACCCGGTGACCGACCGCGCGACGCGGGCCGGGTACGAGGAACTCCCGCCCGGGGGCGTGCTGTTGCTGGAGGGCGCGCTCCTGCAGGGCTACGGCTTCCCCTTCGACCTCTGCATCCACCTGCGGATGTCGGGGGCGGCCCTGGCCCGCCGCACACCGCAGGACGAGCGATGGACGCTCCCGGCGTACGCCCGCTACGAGCAGGAGACGGCGCCCGGCGAGAGCGCGGACGTTCTGGTGCACACCGACGACCCGCGGCACCCGGCCTGGACCGGGTGACCCGGCGGCCCTTGCCGCCGCACCGCCGTGACCGTTAGCGTCGCGGACCACCATGACTGTCGCCATCGCTCCGCTGACCACCGAGCACGTCCCCGAGGCAGCGGCCCTCCTCGACCGCTGGCACGCCAGGGCCCGCAAGGCGCTGCCCCACCAGTCCGGCCGGACCACCGCGCCGCCGCCGGGGGAGGAGCTGCTGGGCAAGATCCTGGCCGAGCCGCGCGTGGAGGCCGTCCTCGCCCGGGGCGGTGACGGGTCGCTCACCGGCTACCTCGCCGCGACCCCGCTCGACCTCGCGGAGGACGACCGGGCGGGCTTGCGCGCCCATCCGCGCTCCGCGCTGGTCTCGTACGGAGGGCACGCGCTGCGCGGCGGCCGGGACGGGGTGCGGGAGGACGTGCTGCGCGGGCTGTACGCGGCGGTGGCCGCGCGCCTGGTCGCGGAGCGCCGGCCGGTGCACTACGTGGACCTGCCCGCCGACGAGGCGGTCGCCTCGGCCTGGTTCCGTACCGGCTTCGGTCTGGAGCGGGTGCGGGGCCTGATGGCGGTGCGGCCGCGCGGACGGCAGCCGCGCGGTGTGGACGCGCTGTCGGTGCGCCGCGCGGGGCCCGGCGACCTGGACCGGATCGGGCGGATGGCGGTGGAGGCGGCACGCGCGGACCGCGGGACGGCGGTGTTCCGGCCGCAGCCCGAGGGGGCGTTGGCGAGGCTGCGGACGCACTACGCGAGCGCCCTGGCCGACGCGCGCTGCGGGGCGTGGGTCGCCGCCCGCAGGGGCGAGGAGATCGGCATGGTGGTGCTGACACCGGCGGCGCCGGGCCCCGTCGTGCCCGACGGGTGCGCGGAACTGGTCGAGGCGTACGTGACCCAGGCCGCGCGGGGCGAGGGCATCAGCCGGGTGCTGCTCGCGACGGCGCTGGCGTGGGCGTACGACAGCGGCTACCGGCACATCACGGCCAGCTGGCCGGCGCTTTCGCCGGTGTCGGCGGCGCACTGGCCGCAGGTGGGCTTCCGGCCGGTGGCGTACCGGCTGCAACGGGTGCTGGACCCACGCATGTGCGGGGCACCACAACGTTGACAAGTTTGAGTGGCACGAAGCACTCCTCTTTCACTGTTAAACTAGTTTCAGATCGCCCGGCGGACCCAGGAGCGTCCGCGGCGAACCCCCAGCTGCCCCGGCCAGATCCCCCCGTCCTGGCCGGGGCTCCCCTTTGTTTTTGGTCTAGACATGACCAACTCATGGGAGTACCTTCACTGTTGGTCTAGACCTAGTGCCTGCGGGCTGCGCACTGCTCTCAGAACTCCCCCACGTTCTCCGAGGAGCGAAGCATGCACAGGAAATTCGGCGCCGCCGTCATCGGCCTGGGCCTCGTCGGGCTGTCCGTGCTCGGCACCGGCAGCGCCTGGAGCCACGGCTACACCGACGCCCCCATCAGCCGTCAGAAGCTCTGCGCCAACGGCACCGTGACCAACTGCGGCGACATCCAGTGGGAGCCGCAGAGCGTCGAGGGCCCCAAGGGCTTCCCGTCCTCCGGCCCGTCCGACGGCACCCTCTGTGCCGGCGGCAACAGCCGGTTCGCCCAGCTCGACAACCCGCGCGGCGGCACCGGCTGGCCCACCACGAAGGTGACGTCAGGTCAGAACTACAGCTTCCGCTGGCAGTTCACCGCCTCGCACGCGACCAGCGACTTCAGGTACTACATCACCAAGCAGGGCTTCGACCCCAGCCGGCCGCTCACCCGCTCCGCGCTGACCCTCACACCGTTCCTGACCGTCAACTACAACGGCGCCCGGCCGCCCGCCACCGTCACCCACCAGGGCACCATGCCCAGCAGGACCGGACGGCACATCATCCTGGCCGTCTGGTCCGTGGCGGACACCGGCAACGCCTTCTACGCCTGCTCCGACGTGCAGTTCTGACCCTCCGCAGCGGGCCGGCGGCCGAGCAGCCGCTCCCGCACGGCGTCGGCGGCACCGCCGCCGGCGCCCGACCGCTCCGTGCCGCCCACGCCGCCCGTGCCGCCGGTGCGGGCGGCACGGACCCGTGTCCCGCCGTCCACCACCAGCTCGGCGCCCGTGATCCAGGCCGCCTCGTCGGAGGCGAGCCAGCGCACGGCCCGGGCCACGTCGCCGGGTTCGCCGATCCGTCCCATCGGCAGCCCGGCGGCGATCGCGCGCTCGGCGTCCTGCCACACGAAGCGCGCCATCTCGGTGCGCACCAGGCCGGGGGAGACCGCGTTGACCCGCACCGCCGGGCCGAGTTCGCCCGCGAGCTGCGCCGTCAGGTGCAGCAGCGCCGCCTTGCTGGTGCCGTAGGCGCCGACGTTCGGCCCGACGTGCCCGGCCCCCTCGGTGCAGACGTTGACCACCGCGCCGCCGTGCTCGCGCATCCAGACCCGCCACGCCAGCTGGGTCAGCCGCAGGGGCGCCTCGACGTTGACCGCGAACGCGGCCCGCCACTGGTCCGGGTCGGCCTCCACCAGCGGACCGTACGGGAGGTTGGTGGCGGCGTTGTTGACCAGGACGTCCAGGCCGCCGAGCGCGCGCACCGCGAGCGCCGCGCACTCCGCGAGGTGGCCGGGATCGGCGACCGTCCCGGCCAGGGTGGCCACGGTGTGCCCGGCGGAGCGCAGCCGCCCGGCCGCCGCCCCCAGCCGGACCGGGTCGCGGGCGGTCAGCAGGACGCGCGCGCCCGCGGCGGCCAGTTCCGCGGCGACGGCCAGACCGATCCCGCCGGACGCGCCGGTGACCAGCGCCGCGCGTCCGGCGAGGGGGAGCGGTTCCGTCATGGGATGACACTGTCATGACGGACCGTCAGTTTCCAGGGGGCCGCCGCCCTGAGGGAAGGGGCGCGGCGGCGGTCAGTGAGTCAGCGGGTCGGGGGGCAGGGGGCAGGAGGTCAGGGGGTCAGCGTCCACTTCTGGTTGGCGCCGCCGGTGCAGGTCCACAACTGGAGCCGGGTGCCGTTGGCGGAGTTGTTGCCGGTGACGTCCAGGCACTTGTTCGCCTGCGGGTTGACGATGTCGCGCGCACCGGAGAGGACCCACTTCTGGTTGGTGCCGCCGCCGCAGTCCCACAGCTGCAGCTGGGATCCGTCGGCGGTGCCGAAGTCCTTGACGTCCAGGCACTTGCCCAGGGCGCGCAGGGTGCCGTCGGAGGCCGCGGTCCACTGCTGGGCGGCGGTGCCGTTGCAGTCGTAGAGCTGGACGGGGGTGCCGTTGGCGGGGTTGGCCCCGGCGACGTCGACGCACTTGCCGGCCAGGCCCGTGATGCGGCCCGTCGTGCCGGCCCCGCCCCCGCTGTCGGAGGTGGTGACGCGGACGTAGTCGACGACCAGTTGCTGCGGGAAGGCGGTGCTGCCGTCGGGGTCGCCCGGCCAGTAGCCGCCCACCGCGAGGTTGAGGATGACGAAGAACGGCTTGTTGAACACCCACGGGCGGCCGCCGAGGTCGGCGGGGGTGCGCCGCTGGTAGACGGTGCCGTCGACGGACCAGCTGATGGCGTCCGGGCTCCAGTCGACGGCGAAGGTGTGGAACGCGTCGGCGAAGGCCTGGCCGCCCGGCAGGGTGTAGCCCGCCCCGATGCCGCCGGAGCCGAAGTAGTCCGGGCCGTGGATCGTGCCGTGGACGGTGCCGGGCTCGAAGCCGACGTTCTCCATGATGTCGATCTCGCCGCTGGCGGGCCAGCCGACGTCGCCGATGTCGTTGCCCAGCATCCAGAACGCGGGCCACATGCCCTGGCCGCGCGGGATCTTCATCCGGGTCTCGACGTGGCCGTAGGTGGTGGTGAAGCGGCCCGAGGTGTTGAGCCGGGCGGAGGTGTACTGGCAACTGCCGTACCAGCACTGGTAACCGGCGGGGTTCTCCCTGCGGGCGGTGATGACGAGGTGGCCCTGGCCGTCGAGGGCCGCGTTGCGGTTCCCGGCGGTGTAGTACTGCCGTTCGTGGTTGTTGACGTTGTCGCCGGTCTCGATCTGCCACTTGCCGCCGTCGACGGCGCTGCCGGCCGCGCCGTCGAACTCGTCGGCGAAGGTGGTGACGGCGGCGGTGGCGGCGGGGGCCGCGGGGAGGGGGCGGTCGGTGGGACCGGTGGTGGTGAGGGCGGCGAGGGCGAGGAGTCCGGCGGTGGCGGCGGTGAGCAGGCCGCGGGCGCGCACGCGTCGGCGCGGGCGGGGGCGTGGGGGGAGTGCCTTCACAGGGGCGCTGCCTTTCGGGACGGTCGTGGGGGGGTGACGGACGGAGGTCACTAGTCATGCACCTGACATCTCTTGAACCCTCGTGCGTGGGGGCACGGGATTCCCGTCCGTATGCGTTCAAGGCTTAGTTCACGCCGTGATTGAACTGCCGCCCCCAAGCGCCGTCAAGAGGTCTGGACCAAGAAGGGCGGCGGGCCCGCGCGGAGTCCCGCCCGGTCCCGGCCGCCCCTGCCGGCGCCGCGACGCGTCACGTACCGGGCTTGCGCCCGTACACGTACACGTCGTCACCGTTCTTCAGCAGGCTCCAGTACTTCTTGGCGTCCCCGCTGCGCATGTTCACGCAGCCGTGCGACCCCGGCGGCGACCACACGCTGCCCGCGATCGAGTGGAACGCCTGCCCGCCGTCGAAGAACTGGCTGTAGGGCATGGCCACGTTGTAGAGCGTCGACCAGTGGTCCTTGTGGCGCCAGTAGATCTTCTTGGAACCGGTGCGCGTCTCGTAGCCGTTGCGGCCCGTCCGCACCGGGACCGGCCCGAACTTCAGCTTCTTGCCGTCCTGTATCCAGCTCAGCTGCCGCGTGAGGTCCACGCACGCGATCCGCCCCTTGTTCGTGGGGCACTTGCCGGCCTTGTTGGGATTGCTGCCCGCGGCCTTCTGGGCGTTCATGATCTTCATGACGCCCCAGGTCACCGGGCCCGCGTAGCCGATGTTCGGGGATATCCCGTTCTTCGTCTGGAAGGCGCGTATCGCCTTGCAGTCGGCCGCCGACTGCTTCCCGTCCACCGGCCGCCCCAGGAACTTCTCCACTTGCTTCTGGTACGGCCCCTTGCTCGTCGTGCACGACGACGCGGCCTGCGCCGTGCCGCCCCCCGCCACGACCGGTGTCACGGCCATCACCGCCACCGCGAGGGCGGCCCCCGCCCGGCGTCCCGCTGACGCTCCCGCTCTCATCGCTTCCCCTTCCCCGTTGAGGCCGTCGCGCGACGACCTCACCCCCTAGGACACACGGGAGGCACCGGAGGTTGCGGAACGACCGGTACGGGAAAGGGAGATGGCGGGCCGTCAGCCGCGCGCGGCGCCGTCCAGGGCCTCGCGGACGATGCGCACGGCCTCCTCCGTGTCGGCGCGCGACACGTCCAGGTGGAAGACGAAGCGCAGCCGTCCGGGATAGCCGGCGCAGTACAGCCCGCGCCGCGCGAGGCGCTCCTGCACCTCCTCGGCGGACAGTCCAGGCGCCGGCTCGGCGAAGACCATGTTGGTCTGCGAGTCGCCCACGACCAGACCCGGCACGCCCTTGATCCCCTCCGCGAACAGCGCCGCGTTCGCGTGGTCCTCGGCGAGCCGCGCCACCTGGTGCTCCAGCGCGTACAGGGCGCCCGCCGCAATGATGCCCGCCTGCCGCATCCCGCCGCCGAGCGCCTTGCGCCAGCGCAGCGCCCGCCCCACGAACTCCCGGCTGCCCAGCAGCGCGGAGCCGACCGGTGCGCCCAGACCCTTGCTGAAGCAGACCGAGACGCTGTCGAAGTGGCCGGCGATCAGCCGCGCCTGCTCGTACGGGTCGCCGCCCGCGGCGACCGCCGCGTTGAACAGCCGGGCCCCGTCCAGGTGCGTGGCGAGCCCGTGCTCACGCGCCAGCCCGGTCGCTGCCCGCAGGTAGTCCGTGGGGACGACCCGGCCGCCGATGGTGTTCTCCAGGCACAGCAGCCGGGTGCGCGGGAAGTGCGGGTCGTCGGGCTTCACCGCGGCCGCGATGTCGGCCGGGTCCAGCGTCCCGTCCGCCCGGTGGGGCAGCGGCTGCGGCTGGATCCCGCCGAGCACGGCACCGCCGCCGCCCTCCCAGCGGTACACGTGCGCCGACTGCCCGGCGATGTACTCGTCACCGCGGCCGCAGTGCGTCAGCAGCGCGCACAGGTTGCTCTGCGTCCCGGACGAGACGAACAGCGCGGCCTCGAAGCCGAGCCGCTCCGCGATCCGGTCCTGGAGGGCCCCCACGGTCGGGTCGTCGGCGAAGACGTCGTCGCCCACCTCGGCCTCCGCCATGGCGCGGCGCATGTCCGCGCCGGGCCGCGTGACGGTGTCGCTGCGCAGGTCGATGACCCGTCCGGGCTGCTCATCGGTGACATCAGTGATCGGCATGCGTTCACCCTGCCATGCCCGCCCTTCGGTAGGATCGTCGGGTGAATTGCTACTGGCACGTCGTCCTTCCGCCGCTGTGCGCCTGACCGGGCGCACTCACTGACGACTTTGACCCCCACCCCCGGCAGGCCGCCCGGCCGCCAGGGGCAGGTGCGGTGCGCCCGTTCCGGATCCGCTTCCACCGATTCGTGACGAAAGGCCACCCCCGTGCCGGACAGCACCCCCTCCCTCGCCCCCGCACGCCCGCTCGCGCCCGGCGCCGCCCCCCGGCCGCGGTTCGTCCAGGGCGCGCTGCCGATCCTCGCCGCCGCCCTGCTGTGGGGCACCACCGGCACCGCCGCGTCCCTCGCGCCCGCCGGCGCCCCGCCCGCCGCGGTCGGCGGCGCCGGGCTCACCCTCGGCGGGCTCCTGCTCCTGGCCGGCGCCAGGGGAGCGCGGAGCCTGCTGCGCACCGCGGGGCGCGGTGGAGGGGCGCTGCTCGCCGTCGGTGCCCTCGCCGTCGCCGGTTACCCGCTCTCCTTCTACCCGGCGGTCTCCCGTACCGGGGTCGCCGTGGCCACCGTCATCGCCCTGGGCAGCGCGCCCGTCTTCACCGGGCTGCTGGCCTGGGCGGTGGGCCCGCACCGCCCGAGCCGCCGGTGGGCCGCCGCGACGGCCGTGGCCGTCCTCGGCTGCGGGCTGCTGGTGCTCGGCGGCGCGGACGCCGGTCCCGCCGCGCGCACGGACGCCGCGGGGGTGGCACTGGCGGCCCTGGCCGGGCTCTCGTACGCGGTGTACTCCCTGGTCGGCGGGCACTTCATCGGACGCGGGCAGGCGCCGGGCGCCGTGATGGGAGTGCTCTTCGGTTCCGCCGGTCTGCTGACCCTCCCGGTGGTGCTCGCCGCGGGCGTGGTGTGGCTCGGCACGCCGCGCGGCGCCGGGGTGGCCCTGCACCTCGCGGTGCTGACGACCTTCCTGGCCTACCGTCTGTTCGGGCGCGGACTGCGGCACACGCCGGCCTCGGCCGCGACCACGCTCACCCTCGCCGAGCCCGCCGTGGCCGCCCTGCTCGGGGTGGCCGTCCTCGGAGAGCGGCCCACGCCGCTGTCCTGGGCGGGGCTGGCCGTCCTCGTCCTCGCCCTGGCGGTGCTGTCCCGCAGGGATCGCTGACGGACGCTCGGACGGACGGCGCGGGCCCGCGCCGCCGGCTCACTGGGACGGGATGTCGTCCATGCGCTCGCCCTCCGCCTGGGAGGGGGTCGTCCGGGGCACGTCCGGGTGGATCTCCATCGTGCTTCGCTCGGCGTCGTCGTAGATCCGTTCGCCCTCCGCCTGGGAGGGGGTCTCCGCGTAGAGGTACGGATCGGCGTCCGAGGAATTGGACTTCATGGCGGACCTCCTACGGTCGCTGCCTCCATCCTGCTCCCTCAGGCCCGGCGGGGCGAGACCAGGAGGAACGCCCGCCGCCGGCGGTCGTGGTGGAGGGTGCACTGCCAGCCGTACGCCTCCAGGACGCCCTGGCACCGGGCCAGCTCGGCCTCGGCGGTGCCGGGGGCGTCCCCGGCGGGGGAGCGCCAGGACACCTCGGCGACCCCGCTCTGGGCGGCGGGGGCGACGGCGTAGCCGGCGACCGGGGGCCGCCCGGCGGTGTCGCGCGCGGACGGTGGCCGTCCAGCCGCCTCCAGGGCCAGGGCCACCGCGTGGACGTGGCGCTCGCGTTCCCAGGGCGCGGGCCGGGTGGTGTCGCCGTCCTGCAGGACGCGGCGGATCTCCAGCAGCCCCGACCAGGCCGATGCGACCTCGGCGGCGCGACCGGGGGCGGCGGCGCCCGTGCCGTGCCCGTCGTCGGCCGCGAAGCCGCGCTCGGCGGGCTCCGTGCGAGGTTCCGGCTCCGTCCCGGGCGTCGCCCCGGCCTCCGGGTGGGGGAGCCCCACGCGGGCCAGTTCCGAGCGCACCCGGCGGCCCTCCTGGGTGAGGTACCAGGCGCCGGTGCGGCCGTAGCGCACGGCGAGGCCCTGCCTGGCCAGCGCCGCGCAGGTCGGTTCGCGCGCGCCCAGCTGCCCGGTGTTGGCGTCGGACTCCAGCAGGGCTCGGCGCTGCACGGCGGTCAGGGTCATGCGACGACCCTATGAGCCGGACACGGGGAGCTGGAATGCCCTACACTCGAATTCGAGCATTTGTTCGAACGAGGTGGAGGCGGGCAGACCATGGTCGAGGCCGAGCCGCACCAGGACCCCGGGCCCTGCGTGCTCTACATCCGCTGCAGCGGGACCGACCCGGCGACACTCGCGGCGCTGGCCGGGCTCGTCGGCCAGTTCACCCCCGTCGTCCGCGCCGAGCCGCCGGACGCGGTCGTGGCCGATGTGCGCTCCGCGGTGAGCTTCTACGGGCTGCTGCCCGAGCAGCTCGCCCTCATGATCAGCACCCGGGCCTCCGCCCTGTACGACGTGGGCCTCACGATCGGCGTCGCCGGGAGCCGCACGGTCGCCGCCATGGCCGCGTACGACGTCCTGGTCGGCCGGATCCGGGCCGTCGACTCCGACCCGCGGGCCGTCGCCGGATTCCTGCGCGCCAAGCCGGTCGCGGCGCTCCCCGGGATCACGGCGGAAGCCGTGCGTGCGCTGGTCGCGGCCGGGCTGGACACCGTCGGCAGGGTCGCCGCCGCGCCGCTGCCCGACGTCCAGGCGATCCTCGGCGCCGCTCCCGGGCGCGGCGTGTGGGAACGCGCGCACGGTCTCGACCCCGCCCCGATCACCCCTGGGCACCCGCCCGGTTCGCTCGCCGCCGACCGCCTGTTCACCGCCGACGCCACCGACCGGGGCGCGCTGAGCCGGGCCGTCCTCGAACTCGGGCTCGGCCTCGGTGACCGGCTGCGCAGCACCGGCCGCACCGCCACCGGGCTCACCCTGACCGTGCGGCTCGCCGGCGGCTCGTCCGTCAGCCGCAGCCGCACCCTGCCGGAGCCCACCTCCGACCCCGGCGAACTCGCCGAGGCCGCCTACGCCATGCACGAGGCCCTCGGCCCGCACGGCGACCCCGTGCGCGCAGTGGCCCTGCGGGCCGAGGGGCTGTCCGCCGCCGACCCGCGGCGATCCCGTCCCGTGCCGGTGGGGGCGGTCCGGGGCCGGGCCGTGCTGCCGTCGACCTTCGCCGATCCGCCCGCGCCCGGCCCCGCTCAGGAGGGGCGCCGGCTGTCCTCGTGAAGCGCCTCCAGCAGGGCGGCCATCACCTCCGCGCCGTCCAGCGGACGCGGCAGCGGGCCGCGCCGGGCCCGCGCCATGTCCGCGAAGCACGCGTCGCACACGGCGAGCGGGAGGTGGCGGATGCCGCAGTCGCGGACGGTGTCGTCCTCCCGCCCGCAGACATCGCACCCCGGGGATGTCGCCATGTGTTCGATGGTGCCCCGTCCCGGCGTTTCGCGACAGGGTGCGACCGATTGGCGACGTGCCGTCAGCAAGCCTTCCGCCGTGGGTACTTGAGCCGGCCCGGGTCTGCGCCCCGATCGCGGGCGGGGCGCCGGTTGCGAGGTGGGAGGGACGGGATGAGGGTGGGAAGGGGGAACATCCGATCGAGATCCGAACGGAGCTTCTCATGCAAGCGAGGAAGACCGAACTGTACGCGCGTGACCTGACGGAAGCGCGCTGGGTCAAGAGCAGCAAGAGCCCCTACCGGACGGACTGCGTGGAGGTTGCGGAGCTCGCCGGCGGAGCCGTCGCGATCCGCGACTCGAACAACCGGGACCTGCCACCGCTGCGGTTCACCGCACAGGAGTGGGCGGCGTTCCGGGAGGGTGTGCGCGAGGGCGAGTTCGGCTAGGGCCCATCGCGTCCCACCCCGCTTGACGGGCCGGCCCGCCGGGGCCGATCGACCGCCCGGCGAGCGGGCCCGCCAAGCCCGGGATCGCCGACGGCGGCCGTTGCCCGGGGCCAAGGGTCGGAGTGAGGGTGGGGAGGGAACATCCGCATGAACCTCGAACCGAGGTTCTCATGCGAGCGAGCAAAGCCGACCTCTACGCGCGGGACCTGAGGGAAGCGCGCTGGGTCAAGAGCGGCAAGAGCGGCTATCTGCCGGAGTGCGTCGAGGTGGCGGACCCCGGCGGTGGAGCCGTCGCCATCCGTGATTCCGAGAACAGGGACCTGCCGCCGCTGCGGTTCACCGCACAGGAGTGGGCGGCGTTCCGGGAGGGTGTGCGCGAGGGCGAGTTCGGCTAGCACCCGGTACGTTCCCGGTGCTCGGCGGGCCGGCGGACCGGCCCGCCGAACCGTGTCAGCCGTCGCCCAGCACCCGGAGCGTCTGCGCCCGCAGCGCGCACGCGACCGTCCCCTCGCGGGTGCGTCGCAGCTGTGGTTCCGTCGCCGGGTGCCGCCCGGAGATCAGGTCGACGATGCGGTACGCCGTCTCCTCGTCCTCCGCGGCGATGCACACCAGGACCGTGCCGCGGTCCGCCTCCTCCTCCGCCATGGGCGCCTCCTCCGTCGTAGAGCCATCCCCGTGGACGCCTGCGAAGACCGCGCGGCCCCCGCCGCGGTTCTGCGCCCGGCGCCGGTTCACCCGCACGAAGCACCTCGGGGTGCGCGGGGCTTACGATGTGGAGCCGGCAGCCCGCACCCGGAGAGGAAGCCTTGGCCAAGCAACGGATTCCGGTCGTCGTCATCGCGGGATTCCTGGGCTCGGGAAAGACCACGCTCCTCAACCACCTCCTGCGCAACAGCGGCGGTACCCGCATCGGCGCGATCGTCAACGACTTCGGCAGCATCAACATCGACGCGCTCTCCGTCGCCGGCCAGGTCGACTCCATGGTCGCCCTCGACAACGGCTGCCTTTGCTGTGCCGTGGACGCCACGGAGATGGACGACATGCTCGCCAGGCTCTCCCGTCCGCAGGCCCGCATCGACGTCATCGTCATCGAGGCGAGCGGTCTAGCCGAGCCCCAGGGCATGATCCGGCTGCTGCTGGCCAGCACCGACACCGCCATCACCTACGGCGGGCTGGTCGAGGTCGTCGATGCCGCCGAGTACGAGGCGGTACGCGCCCGGCACCCCGAACTCGACCGCCATGTGCGGGCCGCCGACCTCGTCGTCCTCAACAAGACCGACCGCGTCGGCGCCGCCGGCCGGGAACGGGTCCGCGAAGCACTGGCCGCCGTGGCCCCCGGGACGCCGCTGGTCGAGGCCGCCCACGGCCGTGTGGACCCCGCCCTGCTCTTCGAGCCCCGGCCGCGCGCGATCGACGGCACGGCCGCCCGCCAGTTGTCGTTCGACGAGCTGTACGCGGACGACGGGCACGAGCACCACGCGGACGGCGACCACACCGGCCATCTCCACGCGGCGTACGACAGCGTGGAGTTCACCTCCGAGGCGCCTCTGCACCCGCGCCGGCTGATGGAGTTCCTCGACGGCAGGCCCGCGGGCCTGTACCGGATGAAGGGCTTCCTGCGCTTCGCCGCCCCGGCCCAAGAGCAGAAGTACACCCTGCACTCCGTCGGCGGCTTCCTGCGCTTCCTGCCGTCCGGCTGGTCCCGGGGCGAGTCCCGCGCCACCCGGCTGGTGATGATCGGTGCGGGGCTCGACGCGGACGCCCTGCGCAAGGGCCTCGACGCCTGCGTCGCCGACCCGGGCGAGGAACTCCCCGCCGACGCCATGCTCGGCGTCCTGCGCTACGTCCGTCCCTGACGCCCCCTGCCCGGTACCGCCCGCCGGGCGGCGGCGCAGCCGCACAGCACGGCGACGGTGAACGGCACCATCGTCGCCAGGACCGCCGCCGCCCGCGTCCCGGGACCGCGGTCCGTGGCCATGTGCGTCCCCCACGTCGTCCGCACCACGCCCACCACCTGCCCCGGGTTGCCCGCGTGGCGCACCGTCACCGGTTCCGGTGACGGATCCCGGCCCGTGACGGTCCCCAGCGGCACGCCCGTGCACTGCATGGGGGCGCGGCCGCGTTCGGGGCGCTGCTCGCACTCGGTCAGCAGCACCCGCACCTCGCGGCCGATCACCCCGGTCTCGTACGCGCCATGGGCCGCGGTGAACGCGGTCACCGCCAGCAGGAACACGGTCAGCAGCGACCACGCCACGGCCGGAGCCGCGGCGGCGCCCCGGGCGCGCCGCTGGGTGATCACACCCTCAGCGTAGGACGGCCCGGCTCAGTCGAAGGCGACCACCAGCCGGACGCCGTCCGGCCCGAAGCGGCCCGCGAGGGCCTCCGTCATGGCGAAGACATGGGGCCGGTGCGTGCCCCCGCCCAGGCCGAAGGAGGCGTGGTCGACCTCGTCGTACAGCGGCCGCAGGTCCATCGCGTCGACCCGGGGTTCACCGTCGTGGAACTCCGTACCTGCCGGCGGATGGCGGGACTCGACGCCGCGGTGGATGTCCGTTCCCAGGGCTCCGCACCGTACAAGTGTCCTGGGCAGGGCGGGCGCCGATTGCCTGCCGGGATGACAGGGCCTGCCGGGATCACAGGGCCGATCGGCCGCGCAGGGCCCCCGCCGTCGTGCCCGTGCGGTCGCGGAGCAGGACACGCAGGGTGTTGGCGTGCTCGTAGCCCACGCGGCGGGCGACGACCTCGACGGGGAGGTCGGTGGTGCGCAGCAGGTGCGTGGCCTGTTCGACGCGCAGGTCCTGCACGAAACGGACCGGGGACACGCCCAGGACCCGCCGCACGGCCCGCTGCAGGGTCCGCTCACCGACCCCCAGGGCGCGGGCCGCGTCGGCGATGCTGATCGGCTCCTCCAGACGCAGCCGCACCCAGCGCTCGAAGCCGGCCACCGTCGGATCGGCCTGGGCCAGGGCGCTGGGGATGGTGTAGGCCGACTGCGACGGGCGCTCGTCCACCACCAGGTAGCGGGCGACCAGATCGGCCAGTGCCGGGCTGGACATGCGCACCACCGCCAGCGCCAGGTCGACGTGGCCGAAGGCCGCGCCCGCCGTCGTGACGCCGTCGCAACTGGTCACCATGCGGGTCTCGTCGACCGTGACGGCCGGGTAGCGCTGCCGGAAGACCGGGGCCAGCCACCAGCTGGTCGTGGCGCGCCGCCCGTCCAGCACCCCGGACTCGGCGAGCAGGAAGGTGCCCGTGCAGGCCGAGGCGACGGGTCCGCCGCGCTCGCGCGTGGCCGCCACCAGACGGCGCACCGCGGCCGTGCCGGGCCCCGAGACGCGCTCCACGAGCGCGTCCGGCCGGCGCTCCGCGAGTGCCGGGACGAGCAGCAGATCCGCCCCCGCGGCCTCGCCGGCCGGTGCCGCCGCCACCGTGTGCCCGGCGCCGGTGCGGACCCGGCGGCGCGGGCCGACCGTCGTCACGTTCCAGGCGGGCGGCGGCTGCGGGAGCTCGCCGCGCATCGCGTTGGCCGCCTCGAGGACGTCGAGGACCGCCGAGAGACCGGAGTCGAACACACCGTCGTACGCCACCACTGCCACATCCATGACGGAAACGGTATCGAACGCGTCGTTTCCGACGCTGGGGGGAGTGGTGCCGCGCGGCATAGGTTTCCGGTGTCCGGCCGGACGACGTCCACCACCGCACGACCACCGAGACGGAGCACACGATGACGAAGATCGGTCTGCTGGCCCGCATCGAGGCCAGGCCCGAGCACGCGGAGGAGGTCGCGGCCATGCTGCGCGACGCACTGGCGGCGGCCAGGGAGGAGGAGCACACCGTCACCTGGTTCGCGTTCCGCGAGGACGCCACCACCTTCGGGGTCTTCGACACCTTCGAGGACGAGGCGGGCCGCGCCGGCCACCTGTCGGGCCGCATCGCCGCCGCCCTGGCGGAGGCGGCGAAGACGACGCTCGGCTCGCCGCCGGACATCCGCCCGGTGGACGTCCTGGCGGCCAAGCTGCTCTGACGCCCATCGGCGCCCCGGACCGTCGGAAGGAACAGGCCATGAGCGAGACCGAGCCCCGCACCACCGTCGTCAACCTCAAGGGCCACCGCGACGACCCCGCGTACGCGGACGTCGTCTACGTGGGCCGCCCGACGCACCGCGGCGGCTGGCACCTGGCCGGCTCCCCGCTGGCCAGCCCCTACCGCCCGGGGCCGGACGGCACCCGCCAGGAGGTCCTCGACAAGTACCGCGAACACCTGCTGGGCCGCCCCGACCTGCTCGCGATGCTGCCCGCGCTGCGCGGCCGCAGGCTGGGCTGCTGGTGCCTGCCCGAGCCGTGCCACGCGCAGGTCATCGCGGAACTCGCCGACGCGTCCTGACCCCCGCCGCCCCGCCGGGTACCGCCGGCCGGACGCGTGTCCCGATCCGAGGGTCGCGCGTCCGTCCGGCATCCGGCGGGGACCGCCGCCGCGTCCGACGATGGATCCAACGGCACCGGGCGGCCCGCCCGGACGCCGCCGGAACCGGAAACCTGTCAGGAGATTCGACGTGGCTGAAATCATCGCGGACATCGAGGTGCCCGGCACCCTGCTCGTGACGGAGGCGACCGAACTGGTGCGCAAGGCCGCCGACCCGGTGGTCTTCCACCACTCCCGCCGGGTGTACTTCTGGGCGTCGATGCGCGGCCGCAACCGCGGGTGGGACTTCGACCCCGAGCTGCTGTACGTCGGCGCCCTCTTCCACGACCTCGGACTGACCGACACCTACGCCCGTACCGACCAGCGCTTCGAGATCGACGGCGCCGACGAGGCCCGCCGCTTCCTGCTGGAGCACGACGTCCCCGAGGACCGCGCGCGGGTGGTGTGGGAGGCGATCGCCCTGCACACCACGCCGGAGATCCCGTGGCACATGGCGCCCGAGATCGCCCTGGTCACCTCGGGCGTCGAGGTCGACGTCCTCGGCTTCGGGTACGACGAGATCACGCCCGAGGAGCGCGAGGCGGTCGTCGCCGTCCACCCGCGGCCCGACTTCAAGAACAACATCCTCAAGGAGTTCACCCACGGCATCGCGCCGCGCCCCGGCACGACGTTCGGCAACGTCAAGGCCGACGTCCTGGAGCGCTTCGTACCGGGCTTCGTCCGCGGGAACTTCGTGGACACCATCCTGCAGTCGCCCTGGGCGGAGTGACCCGGCCGGAGGCGGCCACGGCGGCCGGGGCGGGCCCGCCCCTCACCCCTCCCGGGTGCCGTGCGGCCGGGTGGTGCGGAAGCGGTCGCGGTACGCCCCCGGGCTGACGCCCAGACGGCGCCGGAACGCCCGGCGCATCGTCTCCTCCGACCCGAAACCGCTGCGCCGGGCCACCACGTCGAGGGCGTCGTCGCCCGCCTCCAGCAGCGCCTGCGCGGCCTCGACCCGGACGCGTTCGACGTACTCCGAGGCCGTGCCGCCCGTCTCGGTGCGGAACAGCCGGGTCAGATGACGTGAACTCACCCCCGCCCGCGCCGCCAGCGCGGGCAGGCCGTGGTCCCCCGAGGGATCGGCGGCCACCTGGTCGAGCACCTCGCGCAGCACCGAGTGCGCGGGGTGCCTCGGGCTCTGCCGCACGCTGAACTGCGACTGGCCGCCCGGCCGCGCCATGAAGACGACCAGGAACTTGGCGGCCTTGCGGGCGATGTCCGGCCCGAGGTCGGACTCGACCAGGGACAGCGTCAGGTCGATCCCGGCGCTGATGCCCGCCGAGGTGATGAACCGGCCGTCCCGTACGAAGATCGCGTCGTCGTCCACCTCCACCTTCGGGTAGCGGGCGGCGAGGTCGCCCGCCAGCCGCCAGTGCGTCGCCGCCCGCCGTCCGTCCAGCAGCCCTGTCGCGGCCAGTGGGAAAGCGCCGGCGCAGACCGAGGCGACGGTGCGGGAGCGGTCCGCGAGCCGGGTGATGCCCTCCACGAGCGCGGTGTCGGAGACCGCCGCCCACCAGTCGGGACGCCCGGGGATGACGAGGGTGCCGACCGGGAAGTCCACCTCGTCCAGCGACAGGTCCGGCATGAGCCGCAGCCCCGCGGTGGTGGTCACGGGCCCGCCGTCCGGCGAGACGGTGCTCATCACGTAGTGGGCGCCGTACTCGTTCGCCGCCGCGTACACCTCCAGCGGACCGGTCACGTCCATCAGCTGCAGCCCGTCGAACAGCAGCACCAGGACGCGGTGCGGCGGGACGGCGGGGGAGGTCCCGGAGGGCTTGTGCGGGTTCACGCGGGGCGTCACTCTCGTTCCTCGGGGTGCTGGGCCGGCGTCCGGCGGGAGCGGCGCGGACACCCATGTGGCCCGCCTCCCGGGGACGTTGGGCCGGCCCGGTCCTGTCCGGTCCGTCATTGTCGCCCATGCGCGTGCGCCTACGACGCCGGGCTGGTGACCCCCGCGACGGACCGCTGGAGCGGGGCGAGGTGCCGCGTGGTCACCACGCGGCGGCCGCGCTCGTCGTCGTGGATGCACGTGGACCCGGCCAGCCGGCGCACGATCTCCAGCCCGCGGCCGTGCTCGTCCGGCGGGGTGCTGTCGAGGGAGGTCCCGTCGTGGTGCCGGGCCGCGCCGCTGTCGGTGACGGTGATGACCAGGCCGTCGTCGTGCATGCACAGCCGGACCGACATCTGCGCCCTGCCGTGGCGCGCGGCGTTCGCCGCGAGCTCGTCGACGATCAGTTCGGCGGCGATGCGGTCCTCCGCGGTCAGTCCCCACAGCCCCAGCAACTCGGACGTGAAGTGCCGCGCGGCGCCCACGTAGGCGGGCTCCGCCGGCTGCACGAGTTCCGCCGAGCGGTTGGGGGTGGTGTCACCGCACATGACGTGTGGGCCCTTCATGGCTGAGGCCGCGGTCCCGGCGACCGCGGGGTCGCCCCACCGGCCACGCCGCCTTGCGGCACACCGCGACGTCGGCCTCCCTTCCGGCCGCCGTGCCGGGCGCCGCTCCCGTCCCCCCACGCGGATAGCGTGGACGTGTGCGTCTTCTTGTGATGTCCGATACACACCTGCCCAAACGTGCCAAGGAGCTTCCGGCCGAACTACTCGACCGGATTCCCGAGGCCGACGCCGTCCTCCACGCCGGCGACTGGGTCGACGCGGCGACCCTCGACCTGCTGCAGGCGCGGTCCCGCCGGGTGATCGGCGTGTACGGCAACAACGACGGCGCCGAGCTGCGCGCGCGGCTGCCCGAGGTCGCCCGGGCGGAGCTGGGCGGGCTGCGCTTCGGCGTGGTGCACGACAGCGGCCCGGCCCAGGGGCGCGAACGCCGCTGCGAGGAGCGCTTCCCCGACCTGGACGTCCTGGTCTTCGGGCACAGCCACATCCCCTGGGACAGCACGGCGCCGGGTGGGCTGCGGCTGCTCAACCCCGGATCGCCGACCGACCGCAGGCGTCAGCCGTACGGCACCTACCTCACCGCCGAGGCGGCCGGAGGCGCGCTGACCCAGGTGCGGCTGCACGAACTGCCGCGACGCTGACCCGCGCGGCGACGGTCCGGCTCAGTGCTCGAGCGCCGGGTCTCCGGCCGGCCGGGCCGCGCCCGAGGGCTCGGAGACCCTGACCGCCCCGGGAGCCTGCGCGGCCTCCGCCTCCCGTTCCTGCGCCTGCGTCCCGGGGGCGACGTCCGCGGGCGGCAGCAGCGCCATGACCGCCTGGCGGTGCCCGTCGCTGGCGTCCTCGTCGAAGGGGTCCGGGGTCGCCGGCACCTGCACCCGGAGCACCGGCCCCGAGCCCAGCCGCACGTAGCCGCGGCCCGGCGGCACCTCCGCGGCGGACGTGGAGCACTGCGGTGCGCCGAGCACCGCCTGGGTCTGCTCCGCGGTGACCGCGCCCAGCAGCACCCGGGCCCTGGTCTGGGCGATGACGACCGGGGAGAGCGCCTCGGCGCCGTCGAGGTGGTCGGCGACGACGACGGTCACCCCGGCCGCGCGGCCGTGCCGCAGCGGGATGTCCAGCAGCTCCTGCGGGTCGGGGCGGCTCTCGGCGTGCGCGAGCTGGCTGAGCACGGTCGGCCGGTCGACGAGGATCCACAAGGGGCGCCGTACGTCGTCGGGGGCGGTACGTCCCGCCTGCCGGGCCCGGTTGACGGCGATCAGGCGGCGCTCGGTCTCGTGCGCCGCCCACTCCAGGGTGGCCAGCGTGCCCGCGAGGCCGCTCTCGACGGCCATCACGCCGGGCCGTCCGGTCAGGCACGCGTACTCGCCGGTCCCGCTGCCGTCCACGACCACGAGGTCGCCCTCCGGCAGCACCTGGAGCGCGATGGAGCGCAGCAGCGTGGTGGTGCCCGTGCCTGGCTGGCCGAGGGCGAGCAGGTGCGGCTCGGTGGAGCGCGGGCCGGTGCGCCACACGACCGGGGGCGCGTCCCTGACCTCCTCGCCGTCCTCGACCGGGACCGTGCGCTGCACCGCCTCGGGGTCGGTGAAGCCGAGCACCGTCTCGCCCGGGGAGGTGACGAAACGCTGCGCGGCGATGCCCGTGGGAAGCGGGGGGAGTGCGGTGAGGGTGAGGTGGTTCTCCTCCTCGTTCCACTCGAAGCGGTACTCGCGGCCGCGCCCCACCTTGGCGTGCAGCACGTGCTCGACGCGGGCCCTGGCCGCGGCCTCGCCGTCGGTGAAGTAGGCGGGGTACTTGAGGTGCAGGCGGACCAGCCGCCCGTCCTCGAAGACGTGGTCGCCGAAGGCGTTCTCCCAGCTGCCGTCGTGGGCGTAGATCGGGCTGGGGTCGTCGGCGACGGACAGGTACGGCACCAGGGCCTCGTACAGCGCGGTCAGCCGGTCGCTCTCCGCGGCGCTCGGTCCGGTCGGGGCGGGTGTGCGGTCCCGGCCCATCCAACCGGCGGAACCCATCCAGGCGGCGACCATCAGGTAGGCACCGTAGGGCAGCAGGACCAGGACGAGGAACCCGGCGCCCACGGAGGCCATCAGCGCCGGTCCGCGCCGGTCCTTGGGCGTGCTGCCCCACCAATCGCGCGCCCAGCCGGCCTGGCGGCGCAGCCCGCGCGCGATGACGAAGAGCGGGTGGAGGACGTCCGTGGTGCTGTCGACGGCGGCCCGCGCGAGCTCACGGCCGCGGGTGAGCGAGGGGCGGCTGCTCAGGAGGGCGGAGAGGGGACGCCGGACCACGGGGAGCTCCAGAGGATCGTTGCGGGGACGGTACGACGGAACGGAACGGGAAGGGCCCGGTGCGGAGCGGCGCCGGGCCCGGTGGATCGGCCGTGCGGACGGCCTAGAACTTGATCCCGCCCAGGAGGCTCGCCAGGCTCGCCCCGCCGGCCTTGATGCTCGGGGCGATGGCGGTGCCCGCGAGGTAGAAGCCGAAGAGGGCGCAGACGAGCGCGTGGGACGCCTTGAGTCCGTCCTTGCGGAAGAACAGGAAGACGATGATGCCGAGCAGGACGACGCCTGAGATGGACAGGATCATGGGGGCTACTCCTGTGTGATGGGGACTGTCACCATGAGTTGTTCCAGAATTACAGATAGTAATATGTTCTGAAAAGAGGCAAATGGGTGATTTATAGGGGAGTTCACCTGTTCAGCTTCGCTGAACTGTTTCTTCCGGGGTGATCCTCGCCGGTCGTCCGGCGTGTCATGTGGCAGGCCCCGCCGACGGAGCAGCGAAGTCGCCCGTTCGAGTGATCAAAATCGTTAAGCTTCGGCCATGGCTTCTCGTGCGGTCCGCGCCCCCCGTGCCGGCGCGCACCGGCGGCACGCCCGGCAAGGCCAGGGCGGAGGCGGCCGCTTAGGGTGGATCACAAGCGGTCCCGCCCGCGTACGGCGAGCAGCCACGCCTAGTGAGGAACGATGAGCGAGCCGACCCCGCAGAACGACCCGGCCCAGGACCCCGAAGTCCTGCGACTCGCCGCCGAACTCTTCGACCTCGCCCGCCGGGGAGGCACGGAGACCCTGACGGCGTACGTGGACGCCGGCGTGCCGGCCGACCTCACCAACGACAAGGGCGACACCCTCCTGATGCTGGCCGCCTACCACGGTCACGCCGCCACCGTGGCCGCGCTCCTGCAGCACGGTGCCGACCCCGACCGCGCCAACGACCGCGGCCAGACGCCGCTGGCCGGTGCCGTCTTCAAGGGCGAGGACGAGGTGGTCCGCGTCCTCGTCGACGGCGGCGCCGACCCCGCCGCCGGCACCCCCTCGGCCATCGACACCGCCCGCATGTTCGGCCAGGACGCGCTCCTGGAACTCTTCGGCGCCGCATGACCCCCGGGCGCGCCACGACCACCGCCGCACCCACGATGAAGAGAAGTGGACCCATGACGGAAACCGACAGCTGGAACAATCCGCTGCGCGATCCATCCGACCGGCGGCTGCCGCGCATCGCGGGCCCGTCCGGGCTGGTGATCTTCGGTGTGACGGGCGACCTGTCCCGCAAGAAGCTGATGCCTGCCGTGTACGACCTGGCCAACCGCGGGCTGCTGCCACCGGGCTTCTCGCTCGTCGGCTTCGCGCGCCGCGACTGGGCGGACGAGGACTTCGCACAGGTCGTCCACGACGCGGTCAAGGAGCACGCGCGCACCCCCTTCCGCGAGGAGGTCTGGACGGAGCTCGCCGCCGGAATGCGCTTCGTGCCCGGCGACTTCGGCGACGACGACGCCTTCGACGCCCTCCGCGCGACCGTGGAGGAACTGGACAAGGCCCGCGGCACCAGCGGCAACTTCGCCTTCTACCTCTCGGTGCCGCCCAAGTTCTTCCCGAGCGTGGTCCAGCAGCTGAAGAAGCACGGGCTGTCCGACCCGCCCGAGGGCTCCTGGCGACGGGCCGTCATCGAGAAGCCCTTCGGCCACGACCTGGCCAGCGCCCAGGAGCTCAACCAGGTCGTCCACCAGGTCTTCCCGCCCGCCGACGTCTTCCGGATCGACCACTACCTGGGCAAGGAGACGGTCCAGAACATCCTGGCGCTGCGCTTCGCCAACACGATGTTCGAGCCGCTGTGGAACCGCTCCTACGTCGACCACGTGCAGATCACGATGGCCGA
>NZ_JBHWGA010000059.1:0-55514 GCF_042733315.1 Streptomyces sp. NPDC059718 | reverse complement strand
GGGACATCGGATGCACGGCGCACCTTCGCGCCCGCGGCTCGCCCTGCACCCTCGTGGTGATCACACCCGGGTGACAAGACGAAAGCCGGGGGGAGGACGCGCAGTTGCACAGATGGGAACGGTGTCCGGCACCGGACGCCCGCCTGTTGGGTCAGGCGTCGCCGTAGCGGGCGAGCAGCGCCGCGACGTAGGTCTCCAGGCGCGTCGCGAGCGTCGCCGGGGTGAGGTCGGTGCGGCCGAGTTCACGCCAGGGCACGGCGACCTTCTCGGCGTCGGGTGCGAAGGCGAGGGCGTCCAGGAGCCGCCAGTAGAGGTGGGCGCCGGGGGAGCCCGCCAGCCGGCCGCCCGCGGCGGTGTAGAGGTCGGCGAAGCGCAGTCCTGCCTCGGGTCCGTGCAACAGCGCGAGTGCCGTGGCGCAGTGGGCCACGTCGAGGTCGGCGGGGCCCCAGGAGGTCTCGACCCAGTCGACGACGCCGGAGATGCGCAGGTGGCCGCCGTGCCCGGAGAACAGGACGTTGCCCGGGTGGAAGTCGCGGTGCAGGAACAGGCCTTCGTGGGCGGGCGGGTCACGGCGTATGACGTCCACCGCGCGGGCCCACAGGTCCGGACGGCCCGTGGCCTCGGGCGGGCGGACGCGCTCGGGCGCCGTCCAGGCCTGGTAGGTGCGCGGCCGGTCCGTCTCGCCGACGTCGAGCCCGTGGACGCGGACGAGTTGACGGGCCAGCAGCCACGCCCGCGCCCCGGCGTCGGTGTCCTCCAGGCGTACCTCCCCCGGGAGGAGGGACATGAGCAGCGACGGATGGTCGCAGTGCTCCGCCGTCGCGTCGACGGCGTGGAACTCGGCGGCGGGGACGGCGGTCGGGCCGAGCAGCGCCAGGATCCGCGCCTCACGGGTGAGCAGGCCCTCCGCGTGGCGGAGGTAGAAGGACTTCACGAAGGAGCGCAGCACCAACTGGCGTCCGCCTCCCGGCCCCGTGACCCGCAGGCGGCGCATCTGCGAGGTCCAGCCGCCGCGGAGCCGCTCCGCGGACTCGAGGTGTTCCCCGTCGCGGAGGTGCCGCTGCACCCAGGCACGGGTGGCCGTCCAGCCGGGCTCGTTCTCCTCCGCCGCCGTCATCAGGCCAATCTACCGGGCCCGTTGATCAGGCGGTGGCCTGCTGCCGTGCGCCGAGCACCATCGTGATCAGGGACCTCGCGGTGGCCCGGAGCCGGTCCGCGTCCTGGTAGACGCGCTCGATGACGACGGTGCCGCGGGTCATGGTGACCAGGACCCGTGCGGCCTCGGTGGGAGGGACGGCGAGCAGGCCGGCCGCGTCGCCGCGGGAGAGCCGCTCGGCCATGACGCCCTCGAGCCGGTCCAGCAGGCCGCGGATCGCGGCCCGGATGGGTTCGGCGTCCGCCTGGGTGTCGGTGGCGGTCTTCGTCGACAGGCAGCCGCGGGCGGGGGCGCCGTGGGTCATGGAGGCGATGGTGAAGTCGAAGAAGTCCTCCAGCGCCCGCCGGACGTCCGGCTGGTCCAGCGTGGCGGCGGCCTCGGCGACGAAGGCGTCGGCGTAGTCCTGGAACACGCGCAGGAACAGCGTCTCCTTGTCGCGGTAGGCGTTGTAGAGCGAGCCGCGCTGCACGCCCGTGGCGGTCGCCAGGTCCTGCATGGAGGTCGCTCCGTACCCCTGGTTCCAGAAGACGTCCAGGATCCGGCCCAGGGTGTGCTGCTCATCGAACTGACGCCGTCCAGCCATGCGCTCACCGTAATTCATCTTTGACGGCTCCGTCAAAGTTTGCAAGGCTGTCAAACATGACAGGGTTGTCAAAGATGGCCCAGACGGCTGACGGACCGGGCGGCGCCCGGACCTGTCGCGCCCGGGCGGAAGGCGGAAGCGAGCACATGACCACCACACCACCGGGACCCGCCGCATGGCGGGCCATAGCGGCGGGCGCGAGCGCCAGCTTCGTCGGCATCGGCCTCGCCCGGTTCGCCTACACGCCTCTGGTCCCCGAACTGATCAACGCCCACTGGTTCTCCCCGTCCGCCGTGGCGTACCTCGGCGCGGCCAACCTCGCCGGCTACCTGGCGGGCGCGCTGAGCGCCCGGTGGGTGGGGCGCCGGCTGGGCGACCGCCGCGCCCTGCGGTGGATGATGGCGCTTGCCACGCTCGCGCTGCTGGCCTGCAGCGTTCCCGTCTCGGTGCCGTGGTTCTTCCTCTGGCGCCTGGCCTCGGGGCTTGCCGGCGGCGTGATCATGGTGCGGGTGGCCGGTGCGGTGCTCCCGCACCTGAAGGGGGAGCGGCGCGGGCTGGCGGGCGGGGCGATCTTCGCGGGGCTCGGTGTCGGCATCGCCGCCACGGGGACCCTGGTGCCCCTGCTGCTGCACCTCGGGCTGCGCGGGACCTGGGCGGGGCTGGCCGTCCTGTGCGCGCTCCTCACCGTACTGAGCTGGAACGGCTGGCCGACGCCGGCCGCCGCCCCGTCGCCGTCCGCGGTCCCAGCGGCGCCGGGGCCGGTGCCGGGGGAGCGGAAGCCCGCGCGCTCGCCGCGGCTGCGGCTGCTGCTCGTGGAGTACGCGCTGATCTCGATGGGTCTCACCCCGGCCATGGCGTTCCTCGCCGACTTCGTCAGCCGGGGCCTGGGCCGCGGTTCCGCCGGCGGCTCCATGATCTGGATCCTGTACGGGCTCGGCGCCCTCGTCGGCCCCACCCTCTACGGCCTCCTCGGCGACCGCCTCGGCTTCGCCAGGGCCCTGCTGCTGATCACCCTGGTGCAGACGGGGGCCCTCGCCGCGCTCGCCGCGGCGCACGGCCTGCCCGAGATCGCGGTGCTGAGCGTGGTCATCGGCTCCTTCCCGCCCGGGGTGGTGCCCGTCGTGCTGGGCCGCGTCCACGAACTCGTACCGCGGCACCCCGAGGCGCAGTCGGCGGCATGGGGCAAGGCGACCGTCGCCGGAGCGCTGTCGCTGGCCCTCTCCGCCTACCTCTACTCCTACGTCTTCGCCCGGACCGGCCAGGACCACCGGACGCTGTTCCTCATGGGTGCGGGAGCCCTGGCCCTCGCTCTGGTCGCCGCCGTCGCCGCGCGGTTCGTCCGTGCGGGCGTGCCCTTGGAGGTGGAAGCGGAGCCGGAGGCGGACGCGGAAGCCGCGCGCCGCGCGGCCGGCGCCCGGGGCGCCTCGGTCACGGGCTGAGGGGGCCGAGGGCGAAAGGTGTGGCGCGCTTGCGACATGTCGCACAGTGGACACGCCGTCAGGTTCCCGCCGCCCGCGGTCCGCGCCCGGCGGGGTCCCGGCCGCCGACCGCCGGGCGCGTGCCGTGGCCCCCGGCCCGTTCGGTATGGCGAACGACGTGGTCAGCGGCACCGAGGAGCCGTGGCGGCGGTGGACGCGGCGGTGGCGGCGCCTGCGGGGAGCGGAGGCGCCGGTTCCTCCTCGCTCGGGCGCCGGCGTGCCGCGGCAACCTCACATATCCTCACCAGCCAACAAATGTCATCGGCGCATTGATCAACACCGCTGGCAACTCGCATATAGTGACCGCGAGTTCCCCGCGAACACGAAGCCCGTCCGGGATTCGTGTTCGCGGTGGTGCCCGTTTTTGTTGGATTCCGCTTCGCCCATCCCATCCGTCCGTACGGCCCCGAGGTCCTGATCGATGACAGCGCAGACCGCGCTCCCGCGCCCGCGGACCGGGCGCCTGCGCATCCCGGCACGGCGGCGTGAGCAGCGCGCTCCGTTCGCGTACCTGGCGCGGGCCCTGGCGGTGCCCCTGGTGGTCACCGTCCCGGTCGCCGTGTGGCTGGTGGTCGCCGCCCCCGGGTCGCTGCGTGCCCCCGCGGTGATCGGCGCGGCCGCCGGGATCCTGGCGCTGGCCTGCGCCGTGGCCGTGGCGGCGCAGGAGCGCTGGCGGGCGCGGCGCCTCGCCGGACAGCTCGACGCCCTGCGGGCCGAGGCGGAACGATTCGCCGACGAGCTGCTGCCGGCCGCCGTCGGCCGGATCGCCGCCGGTGAGACCGTGGACCGGGTGCTCACCGGGGTGCGGGAGCCGCTGACCGGCCCGCAGCGCCGCATGCTGGCCCTGATCGCCGAGCGGGTCGGCACGAGCGAGTCTCGCCGCGCCGCGGCGATGGCCGTCGGTGCCAACGCCGCGGGACGCATGCAGGCGCTGGCCACCGGAATGCTGGCCGACCTGCGGCAGATGGAGCACCGCCACAGCGACCCGGCCGTGCTGCACGACCTGCTGCACCTGGACCACCGCACCGCCCAGGCCGGCCGCCTCGCCGACAGCATCGCCGTGCTGACCGGGGCCCGTTCCGGACGCCGGTGGGCCAAGCCGATCCGGATGGAGTCGATCCTGCGCGGCGCGATGGGGCGTATCGCCGGCTACCAGCGGGTGCGGCTCCACTCCACCAGCGAGGTCGCCGTCGTCGGTCACGCCGCGGAGGGCGTGATGCACGCGCTGGCCGAACTCATGGACAACGCCGCCAACTTCTCCCCGCCCACGGCCGAGGTCCACGTGTACGTGGAGGAGGTGCCCGCGGGCGCGGTCATCACGGTCGAGGACAGCGGTCTGGTCATGGGGGAGGTCGCGTTGCGCCGGGCGCAGAGCGCCGTAGCGGCCGGGTCCGGGGACCTGACCGGCCTGTCCGGGACCAGGCTCGGGCTGACGGTCGTCGGCCGGCTGGCCCGCAAGCACGGCCTGACGGTGTCCTTCCGGCCCTCGGCCCGCGGTGGCACCGGCGCGGTCATGATGATCCCGCAGGAGATGCTCACCGTCCCGCGTCCCGGCATGGACGCCGGTCCCGACGCCGAGCCCGTCCTGCCCCCGGAGGCCCCGGCCGCCGCCCCGTCCGTCCCGGCCCCCGCCGAGACGTCCGACCGCGACGAGGAGGCCCGGCGCCCGGCGCCGGCCCTGGGTGAGAGCGGCCTGCCCAAGCGCCGCCGCGGCCAGACGCTGTCCTCCGCCGGCCACGACCGGCCCGCCGCACCGACCGGTTCGAGCTCCGGCGGCCACGGCACGGCGGCCGAACGGGCCGCACGGTTCAGCACGTTCCGCAGCGCGGTGCACGGCACCACCCCCGCCGCACCCGCACCCGCCCCCGACCACCCGTCACCCGCGTCCGCGCCCGGCGCGGACCGCGACGAGCACAACGCGACGGCCCCATCCCCAGAAAGCGACGCGCGATGACCGCACCGGCCACCGGCCACACCAGTACGGACGAGCGGCTCAACTGGCTGCTGGAGAACCTGCTGGAGCGCACCCCGGGCGCCCGCCACGCCCTGGTCCTGTCCCGGGACGGGCTCAAGCTGTGCCGCACCCCCGAGCTCTCGGTGGACCAGGCGGACCAGCTCGCGGCGATCTCCGCCGGCATCCAGAGCCTGTCGCAGGGCGCGTCCATGGAGTTCGGCGACGGCAGCGGCGGCGTGCGGCAGGCCATGGCCGAGTTCTACGGCGGGATCCTGTTCATCGTCGAGGCCGGTGACGGCGCCCACCTCGCGGTCGTCGCCGCCGACGACGCCGAGGTCGGCCTGATCGGCCACAACATGCACGAGCTGGTCGAACAGCTCGGTGAGCACCTGAGCGCGCCCCCGCGCGAGGTGCCCGGTGAGGACGGCGACGGCGCATGACACCCCGCCCGGGCCGGGAGGAGGATCCGGACCGGCTGTACACCCTCACGTCGGGCCGCAGCCGGCCCGCGTCCGACGCGTTCGACCTGGTGACCCTGGTGGTCGCCGAATGCGATCCGGTCCCGGGGATGCAGTCCGAGCACGCGGCGATCCTGCGGATCTGCCGCCGGCCCACCGCCGTCGTGGAGCTCGCCGCCGACCTGGGACTCCCGGTCGGCATCACCCAGGTGCTGCTGTGCGACCTGCTGGACACCGGCCGGATCAGCGCCCGGCACCCCCGTACCGCCCGGACGGCGGCTCAACTGCCGGACCCCGAGATCCTGGAGCAGGTGCTCGTTGGACTACGCAACCTCTGACCCCGGCCTCGTTCCCGGCCCGCCGGGGCCGCGGGCGCCGCTCGACGCGAGCGCCGACAACGCGCTGAAGATCGTCATCACCGGTGGGTTCGGCGTCGGGAAGACGACCATGGTCCGCTCGGTCAGCGAGATCCGTCCGCTGAACACCGAGGAGACCATGACGCAGGCCGGTGCCGGGGTCGACGACCTCGCCGGTGTGGGGGCGAAGACCTCCACCACCGTGGCCTTCGACTTCGGCCGGATCAGCGTCAACGCGCGCACCGTGCTGTACCTGTTCGGCGCACCCGGGCAGGAACGGTTCTGGTTCCTGTGGGACCGGCTGTTCTCCGGCACGCTCGGCGCGGTGGTGCTGGTCGACACCCGCCGCCTGGACGACTCCTGGTACGCCATCGACCGCCTGGAGCACCACGGCACCCCGTTCGTGGTGGCCCGCAACGACTTCGGCGGGCCGAAGCACACCGAGGAACAGGTCCGCGACGCGCTGTCGCTGGCGGACGGGGTGCCGCTGGTGGACTGCGACGCGCGGTCCCGGCAGTCCTCCAAGGACGTCCTCATCACCCTCGTCCAGCACCTGCAGACCCTGTCCGGCGCCCGCCCGCGCCCCCGGGAGAGGACCGCCCCGTGACCAGTCAGCCCTCCGCGGCCGCCGGTGCCTGCCCGTTCGCCGGGGCGGTGCCGTTCAGCGGTCCGCGCTTCCACGTCGAACCGGCCGCCCTGTACCGGGAGTTGCGCCGCGATCACGGGGCCCTGGCCCCCGTGGAGCTCGACGGCGGCATACCGGCCTGGCTCGTGCTGGGCTACCGGGAACTGCTGCACGTCACCGGCGACCCGGTGCTCTTCAGCCGCGACTCGGACCTGTGGAACCAGTGGGACCGCATCCCCGACGACTGGTCGCTGCTGCCCATGATCGGGCGCAAGCAGCCGTCGATCCTCTACACCGTGGGTGAGCGGCACCGGCAGCGCGCCGCGATGATGGGTAACGCCATGGAGGCCATCGACGCGGTCGAACTGCGCCGTCACGCCGAGCGCTACGCCGACGGGCTGGTCGACACCTTCTGCGGCAGCGGCACGGCGGACATCCTCGACGAGTTCGCGATGCTGCTCCCGGTCCGCGTGCTGGCCCGGCTCTACGGCTTCCCCGAGGAGCAGGGCCCCCGCCTGGTGAAGGCGGTCAAGGACCTGGTCGACGGCGGCGCGGACGCCATCGCCGGCCAGATGTACGTCTACTCCGCGATGACCGAGCTGCTCGAGGCGAAGAAGGAGCAGCCGGGCGCGGACGTGGTCTCGCGGATGCTCGCCGACCGGTACGACTTCTCCGACGAGGAGATCGTGCAGGACCTGATGGTGATGACCGTGGCCGGGCACCAGCCCACCGCGGACTGGATCGGCAACTCGCTGCGGCTGATGCTCACCGACGACCGCTTCGCCGCCTCGTTCACCGGCGGCCGGAACAGCGTCGGTCAGGCCATGAACGAGGTCCTGTGGGAGGACACCCCCAGCCAGAACATCGCCGGGCGGTGGGCCAGCCGCGACACCCGGCTCGGCGGGCGCCAGATCGCCTCCGGCGACCTGCTCATCCTCGGCTTCGCCGCGGCCAACGCCGACCCGCAGGTGCACCTGGAGGCCGGGGCCTCCACCAACGGCAACAACGCCTGGTTCTCCTTCGGCCACGGTGAGCACCGCTGCCCGTTCCCGGCGCAGGAGATCGCCGAGGCCATCGCCCGCACCGGCATCGAGGTGCTGCTGGACCGGCTGCCCGACCTCGAACTGGCGGTCGACCCCGCCGAACTGGTGCGCCGTCCGTCCCCGTGGCTGCGGGGCATGACCAAGCTCCCCGTGCGTTTCACCCCCACCCCCGTGCTAGGAGAACTCTGATGGAATGCCCGGTCACCGGCCACCGCGCGGCCTCCCCGATCGTGCTGGACCCGCTGGTGGGCGACCTGGTCGCCGAGAGCGCCGCGCTGCGCGAGGAGGGACCGCTGGCCGCGGTCGTCCTGCCCGGCGGGGTGCCGGTGTGGGCCGTGACGCACCACGCCGAGGCCCGCGCGCTGCTGACCGACCCGCGGCTGGTGAAGGACATCGCCCACTGGGACGCCTTCACCCGCGGTGAGATACCCGCCGACTGGGCGCTGATCGGCCTGGCCAACCCCGGCCGCTCCATGCTCACCGTGGACGGCGCCGACCACCGCCGGCTGCGCGCCCTGGTCGCCCAGGCGCTCACCCCCCGCCGCGTCGAGCAGATGCGGGCCCGCATCGAGGAGCTGACGGCCGGTCTCCTGGAGCGCGTCGAGGAGGCGGCACGTGAGGGCGAGGTGCTGGACCTGAAGGCCACCTTCGCCTACCCGCTGCCGATGTACGTCGTGCAGGAGTTGATGGGCATCGACGAGGCCCACCTGCCGCGCCTGAAGGTGCTGTTCGAGAAGTTCTTCTCCACCCAGACCCCGCCCGACGAGGTCATCGCCACCCTCGGCGAGCTCGCGACCCTGATGGCCAAGACCGTCGCCGACCGGCGTGCCGAGCCCGGCGACGACCTGACCAGCGCGCTCATCGCGGCCTCCGAGGACGGTGACCACCTCACCGACGCGGAGATCCAGAGCACCCTGCAGCTGATGATCGCCGCGGGCCACGAGACCACGATCTCCCTCATCGTGAACGCGGTCGTCAACCTGCTCACCCACCCCGACCAGCTCGCGCTGGTGCGGGAGGGCAAGGCGAGCTGGGAGTCGGTGGTGGAGGAGACGCTGCGCCACTCCACGCCCACCTCGCACGTGCTGATCCGCTTCGCCACCGAGGACGTCCCCGTCGGTGACAAGGTCATCGCCAAGGGCGAGGCGCTGATCGTCTCCTACGCGGCGATCGGCGGCGACGAGAAGCAGCACGGTCCGAGCGCCGGCGTCTTCGACATCACCCGCGAGCACCCCATCCGGCACATCGCCTTCGGCCACGGCCCGCACGTGTGCCCGGGCGCCGCGCTGTCCCGGCTGGAGGCCTCGGTGGCGCTGCCCGCCCTGTTCGAGCGCTTCCCCAAGCTCGACCTGGCGGTGCCGGCGACGGAGCTGCGGAACAAGCCCGTGGTCACCCAGAACGACCTGTACGAGCTGCCGGTCACCGTGAACTGACTTACCGTCGGTGTCCGGCACCGTCCCGCCCCGCTCGAGCCGGAGCGGGGCGGTGCCGGTCCCGTCCGACCCCGCGACGAGGAGGGCTCCGTGCCGTCGTACGGCAGGCCGCTGCGCAAGCTGGGCTTCCTGACCATCGGGCTGTTCGACGAGGCCGATCCGCGGCGCGGGCACGAGGCGACGCTCGAGATGATCCAGCTGGGCGAGCGACTGGGCTTCGACAGCGCGTGGGTGCGCCACCGCCACCTGCAGTTCGGCATCTCCTCGCCGGTGGCCGTCCTCGCCGCCGCCTCGCAGCGCACCAGCCGCATCGAACTGGGCACGGCCGTCATCCCGCTGGGATGGGAGAACCCGCTGCGACTGGCCGAGGACCTGGCGACGGTGGACCTGCTGTCCGGCGGCCGCCTCAACCCGGGCGTCAGCGTCGGCCCGCCGATGCACTTCGACGAGGTCCGCGGCGCCCTCTACCCGGACACCGCAGGCCAGGAGGACTTCTCCTACACCCGGGTGGAGCGCCTGCTGGGCTTCGTCCGGGGCGAGCCGGCCACCGCCTTCAGCGGCACCGAGGGCTTCGAGGTCTTCTCCGACCGCGTCCAGCCGTACTCCCCGGGGCTCGGCGACCGCATGTGGTACGGCGGCGGGAGCCTGCGCTCGGCGCGGTGGGCCGGGGAGCACGGGATGAACTTCCTGACGAGCAGCGTGGTCACGGCGGAGGAGTCCGAGGAATTCGCGGCGATCCAGCTGTCCCACATCCGTGCCTTCCGTGCCGCACACCCCGACGGCGAACGGGCCCGGGTCTCCCAGGGACTGGTCGTCGTCCCCACCGACAGCGCCTCGGCCGGCCAGCGCGAGAAGTACCTGGAGTACGCCCGCCGCCGGCTGCCGCGCACCGCCGGCCCGCAGGGGCCCGGGCGGCTGCTGTTCGCCCCCGACCTGGTCGGCACCTCGCAGGAGATCGCGGAGCGGCTCTCCGCGCACGTGGCCTTCCGCGAGGTCGACGAGGTCGCCTTCGCGCTGCCGTTCGCCTTCGAACCCGAGGACTACGTGCAGATCCTCACCGACATCGCCACGCGGCTCGGACCGGCCCTCGGCCGCCCGGCGGCCCCGGCCCCCTGAGGGCCACCGCGGGGCGGCCCCGCCCGGCACGCCGGGCGGGGCCGCGGCGTCACACGCCGATGTCGTGGCCGTCCTTGCGCCACACCACGACGACGGAGGGGCGGGGGATCCGCTCGCCGCCGTCCGGCCACCGCGAGGACGGGTTCTCGTACGTGGAGCCGTCGGTCTCGCCGGGGTGCTGCACCGCGACCAGGACGCGCTGGTCCTGGACGATCGGGCCGCAGGTCTCGGCACCCTTGGGCACGCTCAGGAACTGCCGGACCTGACCGCGCTTGTCACCCTTGACCGCGACGCCGAAGAGGGCGTCGTGGGTGCCGAGGGTGCCCGGCGCGCCGTCGGTGGAGATCCACAGGTTGCCGTGCGGGTCGAAGGCCACGTTGTCCGGGCACGAGATCGGGCTGACGTCGTCCTTCGGGAAGCCCGCGAAGTAGGTGGCGGGGTCCGAGGGGTCTCCGGCGACCAGGAACAGCCGCCACGCGAAGCGGTCGGCGGCCGGGTCGTCGAAGAACTCCGCCAGCTCCAGCACGTGCCCGTGCTTGTTGTTGCTCCGCGGGTTGGCCTCGTCGGGGCCGGCGGATCCGGCCTTGCCGCGGTTGGTGTTGTTGGTCAGCGCCACGTAGACGCGACCGTTGCGCGGGCTGGGCTCGACGTCCTCGGGGCGGTCCATCTTCGTGGCGCCGGCCTTGTCCGCCGCCATCCGGGTGAAGAGGTAGACCTCCTCGGCGGTCATGCCCTCCACGAAGGAGGTGGTGCCGCTCGCCAGCTTGATCCATTCGCCGGAGCCGTCGAACTCGCCGTCCGAGGGCAGCTTCCCGCTGCCGTCGAACTCCGCGGCCGGGCTGTCGCCGGTGAGCCGGGCGACGTAGAGCGTGCCCTCGTCCAGCAGCGACAGGTTGTGCTCGCGGACGGCCCGTCCGGTGCCGTGCCGCATCGCCTTGCTCGCCACGAACTTGTACATGTAGTCAAAGCGCTCGTCGTCGCCCATGTAGACGACGGGGCGGCCGTCCTGCGTCAGGCGGGGCTGCGCGGCCTCGTGCTTGAAGCGGCCGAGGGCGGTGTGCTTGCGCGGCGTCGAGTCCGGGTCGAAGGGGTCGAGTTCCACGATCCAGCCGAAGCGGTTGACCTCGTTGGGTTCCTTGGCCAGGTCGAAGCGGTCGTCGAACCGCTCCCACTTGCGCTCGCTGGCCGCGCCGGCGATGCCGTAGCGCTTCAGCCGCTCCGCGGTGACCGGGTCGGTGACCGAGGCCGCGTTGCCGAAGTACTGGTTGAAGTTCTCCTCGCCCGAGAGCACGGTGCCCCACGGGGTGGTGCCGCCGGCGCAGTTGTTGAGGGTGCCGAGGACCTTCGTGCCGGTGGGGTCGGCCTTGGTGCGCAG
Organism: Streptomyces sp. NPDC059718; assembly: GCF_042733315.1. Lineage (NCBI taxonomy): Bacteria > Bacillati > Actinomycetota > Actinomycetes > Kitasatosporales > Streptomycetaceae > Streptomyces > Streptomyces sp. NPDC059718. The sequence goes on along the minus strand of NZ_JBHWGA010000059.1, from coordinate 43,937 downwards.
CAGGGGGCTGCCCGCGGCGGGGCCGGTCAGCCGGAAGGCCGTCCTGGTGTGGACCCGCCGGTTCAGGCCGTGCCGGTTCACCGGGTACAGGCGGCCGGAGTGCCGGTCCTCCTCGACCACGACCACGCTGAGGCCGTGCGCGGCCCACGCGATCTCGACCTGCTCGCGGGTGGGGTCGGCCGCCTCGTAGCCCGGGAACATGAGGATCTCGTCGGTGTACTCGTGGTTGGCGACGAGTACCTGACGGGCACGCTCACCGGGCAGGTCGAACAGGTGCAGGAAGTCGTTGTTGTAGCCGAACTGGCCGGCCTGCGCCGCGGCGGTCTGCCGCGCCTGGTCGAACGCGGGGGCGCCGCGCAGGATGGGGTCGCCCCAGCGGATCACGACGTTCTGCGCGTGGCCCTCGGGGACGACGAGGGCGTCCACGGTGTTCGGCTCGACGGGCCGGAAGCGCAGGCCCTTGGCGGCGTCGGGGTCGACGGTGCCGCCGTGACCGCCGTGACCGCCGTGCTTCGGTTCGGGCGCGGCGGCGGCCACATCGGTGCCGGACGTGACGGCTATGCCTCCTGCGGCGGCGGCCAGGGTGACCACGGCGCCGGTCCGCAGCATGGTGCGGCGGGAGAGGGCGTCGGCGACGACGTCGCCGAGGTAGGCGTTGCCGCTGGTGTTCGGGGCCTCGTGGGCGCAGGCGTCACCGCACTTGAACCGGCAGGTGAGGGCGGACCTGCCACCGTCGTGGCGGGGGAGGAGCGGAAGAAGTCTGTGCGGCCGCACAGTGCCTCCAAGTCTATGTTCCGGTATAGCGAATCCCAAGGGACGGTAAAGAACCCTGTTCTCGCGGGGGTGGCCGGAACGTGAACCGCGCATGAACCGGTGCGCGCGGCCGGGGGTGGCGCCGGGCGGTTGCCGCCGCGCGGAGGCCGTGGACGGGGTCGCGGCTGCCCGTTCTCGCGGCTGCCGACGGTACGACGCTTGCTTGTGCGGCGACCAGGAGTGCCCGCCCGTGATCGGCCTGCCCGGGGGAGCGGGCACGCCGCGTACCGGCGGGTCGCGGGGGCCTGGGTTTCGACGTCGGTACGGACGTTCTGCCGGCCACGGTCCGGCTCCGGCAGGGCGAGCCTTGGTACGACGCGGGCTGCACGGCCTTGGAGGAGGGCGTCGCGGGGCGCGGGGAGGAGGGCTGCGGGGAGGCTGTAGCGCCCTTCCTCCACGGGCGTTGGGACGCGACCGCGCGGGCGCTGGAGGCCGCAGGCGCCGAGGAGAGGAACGACGTAGCCTCGGCCGTCTTCGGCTCGGAGGGCGCCTGGGAACCGGAGCGCGCGCGTACGGCGCCCGCGATGTCCGAGGTGGCGGAACTGTTCCCGGACGCCGGGCACTTCCCGCGGCGGGACGGCCGGGAGCGGTCGGTACCCGGACGACGCGGACAGCCCGGCGCGGGATACGTCCTCGCCCGGCCCGCCCCGCTCACGCCCGGGCGGCCGCGGGCAGCGTCACCTCCCAGGTGTCCACCGCGAAGTGCAGACCCATGCCGTGCGCGGTGTACAGGCGCAGGGCCCCCGTGGTGTTGTCGGTGTCCACCCCCAGGCCGAGGGTGTCGCGGCCGCGGGCGGCGTACACCCCGAAGGCGTGGCGCAGCAGGTGGCCGGCGACGCCCCGGCCCCGGGCCTCCTTGCGCACCCCGAGGCTGCGGATCCACGCCATGGCCGCGCGGTCGTCACGGGTCAGCGCCACGCCGACGTCCCCCGCGCCCTCCAGCGAGGCGATCCACACCAGGGACCAGTCGATGCCCGAGCCGAGGTCGTCCAGCCACTGCGGGTAGGTGCGGCGCTGGTGGTCGAAGTGCTCCGCGAAGGTCTCCTGCAGGAGTTCGTGGGCGCGGCGCCGGTCGGCCTCCTCCGCGCAGTCGCGCAGCGTCAGCCCCGGCGGCGGCTCGGGGACGGTGTCCGCGGCGGCGGACAGCGGGCGGGTCAGCACGTGGTAGCGCCGTACGGTCCTCCAGCCGCGCCGCGTCAGGCGGGACGTGTCCATGGTGGGCGCGGTGTTCAGGGCGAGATGGACGACGGCCCGGGCCACGCCGTTCTCCGCTGCGCGTCCGGCGGCCCGGTCCTGCAGGAGGTCCAGCAGCCGCTCCCCGGCCTCCTGGTGCGCGGGCAGGACGTAGTGGTCGACGTCGATGCGTTCGGCGCCGGAGTCGTCCCACAGCAGCCCGAACGCGACGGGCACGCCGTCCTCGAAGACCAGCCAGGAGTTGCGTTCCAGGTCGGCCTCGGGGTGGACCAGCGACGACTCGACCGTCCCCAGGTCGGTCTCGGCCTGCCCGAGCTCCACGACGTCGACGGCGTTGAGCAACTCGCAGATGACGGGCGCGTCCTCGGGGGCGGCCGGCCGTACGGTGATGGGCATGCCGCAACTGTCGGTACCGGTACCGGCCCCGCGCAAATGTTTTTCGCGGGCGGGTCCGGTCCGGCTGGGACGGTGCCCGTGTCAGGCGTCGGCCGCCTCGGTCGCCGGGCGGTCGGCTTCGGCGTCGGCGTCTGTGTCGCGCTGGGCGGGGACGGTGACTTCCAGGGCCCCGCCGACTTCCTCCGCCGTGTCGGCGTCCTCGGCGGTGGGTGCGGCCGGTGCGGCCGGTGCGGCCGGTACGGACGGTGTGGCGAGCGTGGCCCGGGCGGTTCGTACGGCCGTTGCGGCCGCCGCGATCCCCGTCGGCACGGCGGGCGCCATGACGTCGAGGTCGGCGTCGTCGGGCCGGCGGTCGCGGCGGACGTCGCCGACGATCAGGGCCACCACCGCCGCGGAACCGACGAATTCCAGCAGGCTCTGCGAGGTGTCCACGGCGGTCACGGGCATCGTGCCGACCGCGTAGCCCCACAGCTCCGTGAAGGCCGACGGCATCATGAAGAGCGACAGGCCCACCGAGAAGCCCGGGGCGGTGGGCCGCCGCCGGGCCGCGAGCAGCATGCCGGCCCCGCACAGCACGGTCAGGCACACCCACTGGTACGGCGACGGCACCGCGAGGATCGCCCGCCCGCTGCCCTTGCCGACGATCAGGTCGCTGAGCACACCCGGCCCGACCTGAACGGCCGTCACCGCGTTCCGGCCGATGTAGAAGACGTTGAGCACCGCGAGCAGCAGCCCGGAGGCGGTGGCCGTCACCTTCACCGGGCGGATGCCGCCCGTCACCGCGTCCGCGGCGGCGGCCTCGTACTCCATGTGCCGGGCGAGCAGGAGGAGCGCTCCCAGGATGAGCGTGAGCACCACGGCGAGGACGGCGGTGCTGCCCACGGCGTTCAGCGAGGCACCCTTCAAGGTGCCGAACCACGGGTCGGAGGGCGAGTCGAGCAGCAGGTACCAGACCGCGGGGAGGCGGAAGCCGAGGGTCACGGTGCACGCGGTCACCAGCAGGCCGCCCGCGCCGCGGGTGCGGAACAGCGCCGCCAGACCGGCGCAGAGCTGCAGCGCCGCCAGGCCGAGGTCGAGCGAGGAGGTCGCCGACAGCCCCGGCACCCACCCGGTGGTCCACAGCGACCAGGCGCCCGGCAGACCGCGGACAACGATGTCGTAGAGCAGCCAGAACGCCGTCTGGGCGAACAGCGCGAGGCTGAGCAAGGCCACGGCTATCCGCACTTGATTGATCGACATCCCCGGACGGTTCATGGCGCGCTGTCCCCTCGACGGCCAAACGTGGTTGAGTTCACAACTACCCAATGACGGAGCAGAGCATAAACGGTCCCCCATGGGCCCGCGCCAATCCGCCCCCGGCGTGCCCGCCTTGCGAAACCGCACGGGAACGTCATGCCAACGGAAAATGAATGACGCCCCGTCAGAGAAAGCCGCCACCGGCCCCGTGGAATGATCGGTGCACGACGGAACAGGCGTCAGGGGAAGGGGAGTTGGCCATGACGGCGGGAACGCTGGCGATCACGGGCGCGGCGGGCACCATCGGCTCCGTGGCGCGCGCCGCACTGCGCGGTGAGACGGCACGGCTGGTCCTGCTCGACCGGGTCCCGCTGGTCGCGGAAGCCGCGAACGAGGAGGTGCACACCGTCGACCTGCGCGACGCCGACGCCGTCCGGTCCGCCCTGGTGGGCGTCGACCGGGTCCTGCACCTCGGCGGCATCCCCGACGAGGCCCCGCTGGCCGACCTCCTGGAGGCCAACGTCCTCGGCACCCACCACGTCCTGGAAGCCGCCCGGCGCGATGGCATCCGGCGCGTCGTGCTGGCCGGGAGCAACCGCGTCACCGGTTTCTACCCCGCCGGGCACCGCACCGCCCCGGACGAACCGGTGCGCCCCGACGGCCTGTACGGGGTCAGCAAGGCGGCCGTCGAGGCGCTGGGACGGCTCTACGCCGACAAGTTCGGGCTCTCCGTCATCTGCCTGCGCATCGGCAGCTTCGAGGCGGAACCCGGCGAGCCCCGCCACCTGGCGACCTGGCTCAGCCACCGCGACGCCGTCGGCTGGATCCGGGCCGCGCTCACCGCGCCGCCCGGCGTGCGCCACGCCACGGCGTACGCCGTCTCCGCCAACACCCGCCGCTTCTGGGAACTCCCCGACCCGTCGGTGCTCGGCTACACCCCCGTCGACGACGCCGAGCAGCACGCCTCGCGCCTCACCACCGACGACGGCGACGCCGTACCGGACCCGGCCGCGCCCCAGGGCGGCCCGTACGCCCTGCCCGAGGTCACACTCGCGCACCTTCGGCGCTGACCCGGAAGAATCTTGTCAGAGGCCTGTGATGGGATACCGGAGAACACCGCAGCCACCATCTCCGGGGAGAACACGCCCATGCCTCAGTACCCTTCGCTGACCCACGCCCTGGCGGAGGCGCTCGTGGACGTCACCTGGTTCATCGACGGCACGGACGACGAACAGATGGACGAGGACGACGCCGTGACGGCACTGGAGGGCGTCGCGGCCGTGCTGGACCGCATGTCGGAGGCCCAGCGGGCCGAGTTGCTGGACGTCCTCGAGGCGATGGCGGCAGCCGAGGCCGACCCCCGGCGCCGCGCGTTCCTGGAGACGTTCCCGGAGGACTTCGGCGTCGTCGAGTGACCACCCCGGTCGCCTCCTCGGCGTGGGCCCCGCGCGAGGTCAGCCCCGCAGCAGCCGCGGGTCGAGGAGGCGGTGCAACCGGTGGGCGACGGGACGGAAGCCCCGACGCGGCCAGAACGCCGAGGACAGCGGGTTCGCCGCCCGCCAGTCCGTCACGCACACGCGGAACCCGCGCCGGGCGGCATCCGCGAAGGCGTGCTCGGTGAGCCGGCGCCCCACACCGCTGCCGCGGTACTGCGGAACGGTCGCGGCGAGGAGCAGTTCGACCGAGCCGCGCGGCGCCGTCAGCGAGACCTCGTCCTCGGGCACCGGCCGCATGACGCAGAAGCCCCGGACCCCTTCCGGCCCCTCGGCGAGCCAGTACGACACGGCGGGGTCCTCCAGCAGCTCCGAGTGGCCCGGGCGCAGGCCCTCGTAGAAGGACGGCTCGATGAAGGCGAAGACCGGCGGGCCCGCGTGCGCGTCGGCGACCAGGCGGAACAGCGGCTCCAGCGCGGCGAGGTCCGACGGCCCCGCAGCGCGCACGTCGTCGTGGAAGCCGCCCGCCCCCGCCGCCAGGTCCGTCACGGCGTGGACCTGCTCGTACGCGAAGCACTGCGACAGCCAGACCGGCAGGTCGCCGGCGGCCGCGACGGCGTAGTGGTGCAGCCGCCCGTCGGCGAGCCATGGACCCGACAGCTCCGCGTAGAGCCCGCGCAGTACGTCCTCCTCGCGTGCCGCGTAGTGCCCGGGCCCCGTCCAGACGTGCCGTCCCCGGCCGTCGTCGCCGGGTACGGCGAGGAGGTACCCGGCGGGCATGCCGTCCGCCGTCTCCGCGACCGCGCCCCGCGCGCCCTGCTCCCAGGCGTCCCGCAGCAGGGCCGCGCAGGCGGCCGGTTCGGTGAAACCCGGGTCGAGCGCGGCGTCCCGGGCGAGGTCGCGGCGGTGGCGGGCGGCGAGCAGGCCGGCCGCGGCATCGACGTCGGACGCCGCGAACGGCCTGGTGGTCGGCGCGATCACTGGGGTGTCCTCCTTCCGGTGGTCAGCCCTTGCGGGCCTCGATCAGGTAGCGCTGCGAGTACGCCACGAAGGGCCCGTGCCGCTCCATGAAGTCGTGCAGCCGCGCCAACTGCTCGCGGTAGGCGTCCACCGTGAACCCGGGCACGATCCAGATGACCTTGCGCAGGAAGTGGACCACGGCGGCGATGTCGTGGAACTCCATGCGCAGTGCCTCCTGGCGCAGGTCCACGACCTCCAGGCCCGCCGCTTCGGCGCGTGCGGTGGCCTCGACCCCGCTGGAGCCGGCCGTGGTCGTGAAGGGGTCCCGTGTGTGCGTGGCGACCGGCCGGGGCCCCATCAGGTAGTCCGTCAGCTCCCGCACCGAGCCGGCGCCGACCTGCTGGGACAGGTAGGTGCCCCGGGGACGCAGCACCCGCCGTACCTCGTCCCAGCGGGTCACCACCGGATGCCGGCTGACGACCAGGTCGAAGTGGCCGTCGGGGAAGGGCAGGTCGGCCGTGTCGTCGGCCTCGACGACGGTGGCGCCGAGGGGCGCCAGGTTGCGGCGGGCGATCTCCAGGTTGGGCGCCCAGGACTCCGTCGCCGCGACCACCGTCGGGGCGGTGGGCACGGTCGCCAGGACCTCCCCGCCGCCGGTCTGGATGTCGAGCACGGCCTCGGCCCGCGCCGTCCGTTCGGCGAGGAGCCCGGTGTAGCCCCAGGACGGGCGCTGCTCGGTGGCGCGGCCGGTGAACCAGGAGAAGTCCCATCCCTCGGTCGGGACGGCCTCCCCTTCGGCGAGGAGATCTTGGAACGTGGACATGGGCGCGAGGATGGCAGAGCCGCCGGGCGGAACGCATCCGGATTACGCCGGGCCCGGCGCCGCCCGGCGGTGCGTCGTCAGCAGCCGGACGCCAGGGGGATGAAGGACATCGGGGTGCCCTCCTCGGCGCCGGCGGCCGTACCGTAGGTCGTGGAGTCCACCTTGTACCAGACGTCGTCCCGGGTGCGGTCGCCGCCGACGTCGTCCAGTTCGACGCACCAGCGTTCCGCCGTCACCACACGGGTGTAGGACTCGGTTCCCTGCTGGACCTTCCGGCAGTCCTGGTAGTGCTCGGTGGTGTACCAGGTCCGGGTCGACTTGCGCTTGCCGGAACCCTTCGAGGAGGTGTGCTTCACCCGCCGGGTGCGGTCGGTGCACCGCTGCACCATGTGCGGGCGCCGCGCGGGGGCCGTCCTGCGCGCCACGTGCCGGTGGTCGTCCAGCGCTCCGGTGACGGGCGGGTCCGCCTTCGCGACCGGGGTGCGGGTGCCGGCGGAAGCGGCGGCCGACGGTCCGGATCCCGCCACGGCGTCGGAGTCCGGGCTCCCGCAGGCACCCAGCAGGGCGGCCAGGAGCGCGGCGGCCACGGCGGCGGAGTACGGGCGGCGGTGTCTGTGCACTTCTCTCCTCGAGGATCGTGAACGTGGACGCGAAGGTGAACACGAAGGCGAACGCGAACGGTGCGGGCGGTCGGTGCCCGCCCGGATCATGACGCATCGTGGACGGACCGGGTTCCCGTCCGCCCGGTTTCGACGGAGCCCTGACGCCGGCCGCCCGTTCCGGGGCGTCCGGAAGTCGAACGCTGGGTAGGAACCGGGACGGGGATGGCTGGAAGTCGTAGTCCTTGCCCGGGTCGCCGACGGCCCGGGAAGGGGGGAATCCGGTGGGGAAGACATCTGCGTTCGTCCGTATCGACGGCCCAGGGGGACGGGCCGCGCACAGCGGGTCCGCACGGGGGCGGGCCGGGGGGCCCGTCCGCGTACCGGGCCCGTCGCTGCTCAACCCCGGCCTGCGGGAGGTGGAGCCGCAGGTCATGGCCTGGGCGCGGCGGGCCGGGTTGCTGTCCGCGCCGGCCTCGGGGCAGGCCGGCCGAGAACGGCAGGCCGCCATGGCCGCGCACGTGTGGCCATGGGCGACCCCGGCCCGTCTGACGGAGCTGGCCCGGCTGACGCTGTGGATGTTCGCCGTCGACGACGGCAGCGACGTCGGCCCGTCCACGGGCACCGGCGCGGAACTGGAGGCCATGGCACGGGCCGTCGGCGGCTGCGGGTGGGAGGTCCCCGCGTCGGCGCCGCCGGCCGTCCGCGTCCTGGGCGAACTCCTGCCGCGGGTGACCGGCGCCATGGGGCCCGCCTGGGGCGACCGCTTCCGCCGTCACCTGCTCGGGTGGATCCGCACCAACCAGGACATGATCCGGATCCGCGCCGGCGACGAGGTGCCCACCCCCGAGGCGTACGTCTCCTGGCGGCGGGTCTCCGGCGCGACCGGCTGGTGCTTCGACCTCATCGAGTACGCCCAGGAGGCGGAACTGCCCCCGGCGATCTGGTTCTCGCCGGCCTGCCGCGCGCTGCGCGAGGCCGCCGCCGACGTCATCGGCTGGACCAACGACCTGTTCTCGGTGGAGAAGGAGCTGCGCTCGGGGGAGACCACCAACCTGGTCCTCGTCCTGCGCCACCACCACGGCCTGACGCTGGACGAGGCGATCGACGAGACACGGCTGTGGCACGCCCGCCGCGTCGCCGCCCTGCGCACCGCGACACGCGACCTGTACGCCACCGCCCTCGCGACCGACCTCACCCCCGGGCAGCTGGCGGCGGTCTCCCAGTACGCGGACGGCATCCACGCCTGGGCCCGCGGCTTCCTCGACTTCTCCCTGGCCTCCGCCCGCTACCGCGCCCCCGGTGGGTAGCCGGCGGCGCCACCGGGAATGCACCACGGCAGGGGAGGACCGGGGGAACGGGGGAGTACGCGATGGCTGCCGGGAGGGACCGTGCCACGGGCGCGGCGGGTTACCTGCTCAGGGTGTTCTCCGGTCTGGCCCGGCCTGCCCTGACCCTGCTGTTCGGCCCGGCGGGAGCGGTCGCCGGGGCGGCGACGGAGACCGTGGCCGCCTCGGGAGGCAGGGCGCTGGAGCAGTCGGCGGGCCGGAGGCGGGCGCTGCCGGGCCTGCTGCGGATCTCCCGGCGCGGCACGGCGCCGCTGGTGGCGGACGTGGACGACCCCATCGGTCTCGGCGTCCACCCGGCCGCGCCGGGCGGCGGCGGGACGGCGGGCTTCGGCCGTGTCCCGGCGTTCGTCGGCCGGGACGCCATGCCGCAGGCGGAGGCGGTGCTGAGCGGGGGACAGGGCTTCCTGCTGCTGGTGGGGGACTCCACGGCGGGCAAGACGCGCCTGGCCTACGAGGTGGTGCGCAAGCACTTCCCGCGCTACCGGCTGGTCGTCCCGGACAGCCGTGAGGCGATGGTGGCCCTCGCGGACACCGTGCCACGTCTGAAGCAGGCCGTGGTGTGGCTGGACGACCTGGAGAACTACCTCGGCGCGGGCGGGCTGACGGCAGGTCACGTACAGCGGTTGCTGGAGGCCGGGCCGGCGCGGGTCGCCGTCGTGGCGACCATGAGCGCGCGTCAGCACATCCGCTTCGGCGCGCGCTCCGCCGCCGACGACGAGCCCGGCGGCGACGTGCTGCGCTCGGGGCGCGAGGTGCTGCGGCTGGCCTCGGTCGTGCGGGTGGACCGTACCTGGAGCGAGGCGGAGCTGGCCCGGGCCCGGCACCACACCGACGACCCGAGGATCAGGGCCGCCGTCAACGACGCCCGGTCCGGCAGCCGCGGGGTGGCCGAGTACCTCGCCGCGGCCCCCCAGTTGCTCGACGACTTCAGCAACGCGTGGGCGGCCGGCTCCCGTCCGCGGGCAGCGGCCCTCGTCGCGGGGGCCGTGGACGCCCGGCGCGCGGGCTACCACCAGCCGCTGCCCGAGGACGTGCTGCGCCGCCTGCACGAGATCCACCTGGACCTGCGCGGCGGCACCAGCCTGCGGCCGGAGGCGTGGGAGGAGGCACTGCGCTGGGCCACCGACCCCCTGCACGCCACCTCCAGCCTGCTGCTGCCCCGCGACGACGGCGCCTACCTGGCCTTCGACTACCTGCACCAGACCCTGGACGAGCAGGTGCCGCCGCCGCGCATCCCGGACGCCGTGTGGGAGATCCTCATCGACCACGCCGACCCGGTGCGCGCCCTGGACATCGGCGCGACCGCCTACCAGCGCGGTGACCTGCACCACGCCATGGCCGCCTTCGACAAGGCCGGTGCCGACCCCGGGCAGTTGCCCCGGCAGTGGTACGCCACGTGCGTGGGGGAGGCCGGCGACCCCCGGCGCGCGGCGGACCTGTACCGCGAACTGGTCGCGGAGGCCGAGCGGGGCGGCGGGCCCGACGTCAAGGAGACGCTGGAGAACCGCAACTCCCACGCCCGTTACGTCGGCATGGCCGGCCACCCCGCCGAGGCCGTCGACCTGCTGCGCGGCGTCATCGAGGACCGCACGCGCATCCTCGGCCGCGAGCACTCCCACACCCTCAACAGCCGCAACAACCTGGCGCTGTTCCTCGGCGAGACCGGCCGGCTCGAGGAGGCGGTCGCCGAGTTCCAGTCGGTGCTGGCCGACCGGACCCGCCTGCTGGGCGCCGACCACCCGCACACCCTCAGCAGCCGGTACGGCTACGCCTACCTGCTGGGCGACGCGGGCCGCCCCGCTCAGGCCGCCCGGCTCTTCGACAGCCTGGTCGCCGACCGGTCACGCACCCAGGGCCCGTACCACCCCTACACCCTCAACAACCGCCGCCACCACGCCCACTTCCTCGGCGAGGCGGGGCATGCCGCCCGCGCCGCCGGGCTGTTCGGGGAACTCCTCCAGGACTGCCTGAAGGTCCTCGACCCGCTCCACCCGGACACCCTCGCCTCCCGGCACGGTCACGCCCGGTTCCTCGGTGAGGCCGGCGACCCCGGCCGCGCATCGGCACTGCTCAGCGCCCTGATCGAGGACGGTCGCGGAGCCGCCGTGCACGGGCCGGACAGCCCGATCCCGCTGCTGTGGCGGCGTTACCAGGCGGTATTCCTCAGCGAGGCCGGGGCGGCCGAGGAGGCCGTACGGCTCCTCGGCGCGCTGCTGACCGAGAGCGGCGAGATCCTCGACGACGGGCACCCCCAGCTGTTCGCGGTCCGCGCCGCCCACGCCCGCTGCGTCCTGAGGGCGGGCCGGGCGGCCGAGGCGACGGCCCGGTACGAACAGCTCGTCGGCGACTGCCGCGAGCGCCTGGGCGACGACCACCCCCAGACGCTCACCGCACGCGGCGGGCGTGCCCGCTGCCTGGCCGCCACCGGCCGGCACGGCGAGGCCGCGGACCTGCTGGAGATCCTCGTCCAGGACCGCACCCGCGTCCTCGGCGACGACCACCCCTCCACCCTCAACAGCCGCAACGCCCACGCCTGCTCGGTCGGCGCCGCGGGCGACGCCCCACGCGCCGCCCGCCTGCTGCGCCAGGTCCTCCAGGACCGCGTGCGCCACCTCGGCGAGGACCACCCCTGGATCGCCCGTACCCGGGAGGAACTCGCCGGCTTCCCGTGACGGGGTCGCGTACGGCGGTTCAGTCGCGGGTGACCTGCCCGTCGACCAGCCGCCACAGCCCCAGCGGGTTGGCCGGGACCAGCGCCTCGGGGAGCAGCGCGTCCGGGAAGCCCTGGTAGGTGACGGGCCGCAGGAAGCGGTCGATCGCGCTCATGCCGACCGAGGTGAAGCGGCTGTCGGTGGTGGCCGGGAACGGGCCGCCGTGGATGGTGGCGTGGCCGACCTCCTGCGGGTGGGCGAAGGCGTTCACCACGATCCGGCCGGTACGGCGCTCCAGGACCGGCAGTAGGCGCGCGGCCTGCGGGTGGTCCTCCTCCTCGAGGTGCATCGTCGCCGACAGCTGGCCGCGGAAGCTCCGGGCCACCTGTGTCATCTGCTCGACGCCGGACAGCCGGACCAGCAGCGCGGCCGGTCCGAAGACCTCCTCGGCCAGCGCGGGTTCGGCCAGGAACCGGTCGCCGTCGACCTCGAGGAGCTGCGCGCGGCCCTCGTGGGCGCCCTCGGGCTCCGGGCCGACCGTCACGGTCGCGGCCCCGGAGTCGCGCAGGCGCTGCGCCCCGCGGCCGTACGCGTCGTGGATGCCGGGGGTGAGCATCGTCCGCGCGCCCATCGCGCTCACCCGTGCCGCGGCTGCCTCGCGCATCGCGGTGTAGCCCGGGCCGTCGACGGCGAGCAGCACGGCCGGCTTCAGGCAGGCCTGGCCGACGTTGACGAGCATGCGCTCGGCGAAGCCGTCGCCGATCTCGCCGCCGCGCGCCGCCAGCGCCGCCGGCAGGACGAAGGTCGGGTTGACGCTGGTCATCTCGGCGAAGACCGGGATCGGGTCGGGGCGCAGCTGGGCCCGGCGGTACAGGGCCATGCCGCCGCCCTCGGAGCCGGTGAAGGTGACCGCTTTGACCAGCGGGTGGTCCACCAGGGCCTCGCCGATCGCGTTGCCCGCTCCGCGGACCATCGAGAACACGCCCTCGTGCAGCCCGGAGTCGGCGACGGCGCCCTGGATGACGCGGCCCATCAGTTCCGAGGCGCCGGGGTGGGCGTTGTGGGCCTTGAGGATCACCGGGCAGCCCGCCGCGAGCGCGGCGGCGGTGTCGCCGCCGGCGACCGAGTACGAGATCGGGAAGTTGCTCGCGCCGAACACGGCCACCGGACCGATCGCGATCTTCTGCATGCGGTGGTCCATGCGCGGCCTGGGCTGCCGATCGGGCTGGGCCGGGTCGACGGCGGCCTGCCGGAACCGGCCCTGCCGCACCACGTCGGCGAACTGCTGGAACTGCCCGGCGGCCTTGGCCGCCTCGGCCTCCAGTTGCGCGGCCGGAAGGCCCGTCTCCAGCGCCGCCCGCTCGGCCAGTTCGCCCTTGATCGCGTCCAGCCGGTCCGCGACCAGCTCCAGGAAGGCGGCGCGCTCCGTGAGGCCGGTGCGGTTGTAGGTGTCGTAGGCCTCGTCCGCCAGGCGGGCGGCGCGCTCGACCTCGGCCGCCCCGCCGAGCGCGAACTCCGGCCCGACCAGTTCGCCGGTCGCCGGGTTGAGGGCCTTCATCGTGCCTTCGGACGCGGGGACGGACGACGCGCCTATCAGCATCTCTCCGGTCAGTCGCATGTCAGTGGGCTCCGTTCTCCAGGGTCTTGAGCAGGTCGGCGGTGGTGGTGATGGAGTGGGCGTAGGTGGGGCCGTTGAGCTCGTGGGCGGCGTGCATCATCTCGGGGCGGTAGGCCGCGGTGGCGTCGCGGACGAGCGTCACGTGGTAGCCGAGCTCCATGGCGAAGCGGCCGGTGGACTCGATGCAGGTGTTGGCGAGCAGGCCGACGACGATCACGTGCGTGATGCCGTGCTGCTTGAGCCGGAAGTCCAGGTCGGTGTTGGCGAACCCGCTCTGCGACCAGTGCTCCTGGATGACCACCTCGCCGTCGGCGGGCCGGAAGTCGGGGTGGAACTCGCCGCCCCAGGTGCCGAGGGCGAAGGTGTGCCGCTCCTGGATGATGCGGTGCGTGGGGTTGGGGTGCTCCCAGTCCTCGTAGTCGCCCTCCTGCCAGCGGCGGTGGGGGACGAAGAAGACCTTCTGGCCTGCAGTGCGCCCCGCTCCGACGACGGCGCGGAGGTTGTCGAGCAGGCCGACCTCGGTGGCGACGCCCTCCAGTGCGGGCCAGACCTTGCCGCCCTCCGACAGGAAGTCGTTGTAGGGGTCGACCAGCAGGATCGCGGTGCGCGTGGGGTCGTAGGTGTCGGTCATGACGGGTCCTTTCCCAATCTGGATTATTTGCATCATCCTCATTCCTCATTCAGGATTACTCTCGTCATCCTGAAAGTCAAGGACGGCGCCTCCGGGTGCCCGGCACGTGAGCGAGGTACGGCGATGACCCCCGATGAACTGCGCACATCCCTGATCGGCGCCTGGCGTCTGGTGTCCTACGAGGCCACCGACGTCGGGACCGGGGAGGTCGTCGAGCCCTTCGGGCCGCGGCCCCGGGGACTGATCACGTACGGGCCGGAGGGCCACATGGCGGCCCAGATCATGCGGGTCGGGCGGCCGGGCTTCCGCCATGGGCGGCTGGAGGAGGGGCTGCCGGAGGAGTTGGCCGCGGCGGCCGCGGGCTACCTCGCGTACGCCGGCACCTTCGAGGTCCCGGCCGGGGACACGGTCGTCCACCACGTCGAGCTGAGCCTGTTCCCCAACTGGGTGGGCGGTTCCCAGACGCGGATCGCCGACCTGGACGGCCGCAGGCTCCGGCTGAGCCTGCCCGGCGCCGCCAGGATCTGGGGGGCGCAGCGCACCGGCGTCCTGACCTGGGAGCGCGACGGGCGGTAGTGGCGGCCCCGGGGAGGCGGGTGCGGAGCGCGGGCGGTGGCGCCCGCGCCCCGCGGGGGGCCGGGTGTGGTCATCCCCGCAGGGCGGGAGTGGCGGAGGCGTCCGCGTCGGCCTGTCCGGGGCCGGCGTCGTCGCTGTGCCCGGGGGTCGTGTGGCGGGCGCGGAGGCCGTGCCAGGCGAGCGTCAGGCACGCGAGGAGCAGGAAGCCCAGGCCGCCCGTCACCACGCCGCGCCAGCCGAAGGCGGAGAAGAGCACCCCGGCGACGGCGGAACCCGTGGCGCCGCCACCGAAGACCGCGAACATGTACACCGTGTTGAGCCGCCCCCGGATCTCCGGCCCTGCGGTGAAGATGCGTGCCTGGTTGGCTATCTGACCGCTCGTCACCCCGTAGCCGAGGAGGTTGCAGCCGACGGCGAGGACGACGAGCGACCGCCCCGCGACCCCGAACAGCACGAAGGCGGCCAGTGCCGAGGCGACGGCGAGGGCGTTGACCCCCAGCGGCCCCCACCGGTCGGTGAGCCGCCCCGAGTAGCGGGCGGCCAGGGCGCCCGGCACGCTGCACAGGCCGAAGAGGCCGACCACGGCGGGGCCCAGCCCGATCGGCGGCGCGGTGAGCTGGAAGGCGAGCGTGGACCAGAAGGCCGAGAAGGAGGCGAACGCCGTCGCCCCCAGTGCGGCCGACAGGCGCAACGGGGCGTGGTCCACGAGCAGTCGGGGGAGTGAGGCGAGCAGTCTCCCGTAGCCGCCGGAGGTCGCGGCCCCCGGCGGGCGCCCGGCCGGCATGTAGCGGGGGAGGACCAGCAGCAGCGCCGCCGTGGCCGCCGCGGCGACGAGGAAGCCGGCCCGCCAGGTGCCCGCGGCCTGGGCGATGAGCCCGGAGGCGGTGCGCGAGAGTAGGGCGCCCATCGTCAGCCCCGTGCCGACCGCCCCCAGGACCCGCCCGGCCTGGCCGGGGGCGGCCATCGACGCGACCGTGGGCATGATCACCTGCGGGAGCACGGTGCTCGCCGAGAGCACGAGGGTCGCCATCCCCAGCAGGGCGACGGACGGAGCCAGGGCGCCCCCCAGGAGCGCGACGGCGGTCACCGCCAGCAAAACTCTGGACAGCCGGCGCAGCCGGGCCCTGTCCGCGAGCGGGACGACGGCCACGATCCCCAGCGCGTAGCCGATCTGTCCTGCCGTGGCCACGAGGCCGGCGGCGGACGCGGAGATGCCGAAGCCGCGGGCGATCTGGTCGAGGAGGGGCTGGGTGAAGTAGATGTTGGCGACCGTGATCGCCGTCGCCGTGGCGAAGACGGGGAGGGTTCCCCGCTTGACGTCCGGGCGGGTTGCTGCGGTGGTCATGGGTCCTCGCGGAGGGTTCGCGGGCGGGAGGGGAGAGGCGGCGGGCCTGCTCCGGTGGAGGCTCGTGCCGAGGTCTGGATGATTGATGTCATCCACACATGCAGGATGATGCGTGTCATCCTGCATGTCAAAGCCCCGGGGGAGGCTCCGTGAGGGGTGTATGATGTCCGTCATCCACATTGGGTCGGGTCAGCCCGACGCACACCCGGGAGGTCATGCGATGGGTCACTCGCAGGCAGCGAAGGCCGAGTCGCGCGAGAAGGTCCTGCGGATCGCCGCCCGCCGGATCCGCGAGGAGGGCATGACCCGACCCGGCGTCGCGGACCTCATGAACGAGGCAGGACTGACCCACGGCGGGTTCTACAAGCACTTCGCCTCGCGCGAGGACCTGATGGGTCAGGCGGCGGCGCTGGCCCTGGCCGACGGCGAGGCCAAGATGGCCGAGGCCGCCCGCCGGGACCCCGATGAGCCCCGCTCGGGGCTGATCGACGCCTACCTCAGCGCCCGCCACCGGGACGCTCCCGGCACCGGCTGCGCCCTGGTGACCCTGGGCGCCGCGGCCGGTCGCGGCGAGGCGGAGTTGCAGGAGGCGTACGAGAAGCAGGTCCGCAGCTACCTCGCGCTCATCGGTGAGGCGGCGCAGGGCGACGACCCCGGCGAGGCGCGTGCCGACGCGATGCTCACCCTCAGCGCCCTGGTCGGCGCGCTGCTGATCTCGCGCGCGGTCGCCGACCCGGAGCTGTCCGACGAGTTCCTGACGACGGTCGCCGGGCGCCTGAAGGACGCCCACGTACCCGCGGAGGCCTGACCGAACCGGCCTCGCGCGCCGGGTCGTCGACCGCCTGGCCGGTGCCGCAGCCTGGTCCGCCACTGCCGGCCGCTCCGCCGACGGCCGCGCCAGGCGCGACAGGGTCGCGTCCGCGGAGGACGTCCCCCGGAGTGTCTGTCAAAAGCGACAGAATGAACCCTTTCATCCCCTTGTACGGTGGTTCGTGTACGAGTACCGGGATACCGCGAGGGCGGACCATGGCGACACGGATCCCCTCCCTGATCGGCAGACAGGCCGAGACCGAGGCGATTGACGCCCTCCTGCGCCCCGCGGACGGCCGCGGCGGCGCCCTGGTGCTGCGCGGCGAGGTGGGGATCGGCAAGACGACGCTGCTGGCGCTCGCCCAGGAACGGGCGGCGGAGCAGGGACGGCGGGTGCTCGGCCTGGCCGGCGTGCAGTCCGAGTACCACCTGCCGTTCGCCGGACTCCACCAACTGCTGCGCCCGGTGCTCCCGGAGACCGGCCGCCTCCCGGAGCCCCAGCGCGAGACGCTGCTGGCCGCGGTCGGCCTCCACGACGTGGGCCGCCCCGAGCCCTTCCGCATCGCCCTCGCCGTGCTCGACCTCCTCGCCGAGTGCGCCTCCGCCCGCCCGCTGCTCCTGCTCGTCGACGACCTCCAGTGGCTTGACCGGTCCACCAGCGACCTGCTCGCCTTCGTCGCCCGCCGGCTGTCCTCGGACCCCGTGGTGCTGCTGGCCGCCGCCACCCAGGGCGAGACGGAGGCGCCCGCCTGGGAAGGCGTCGAGGAGATGCCGGTCAGCCGGCTCGACGCCGACCACGCCGCGCGGCTGCTGGACGCCGGCGCGCCGGCACTCGCGCCCTTCGTCCGCGCACGGTTGCTGGAGGAGGCCGACGGCAATCCACTGGCCCTCGTCGAACTCCCCCTGGCGGCCGAGGGCCTGGAATCCGTCGCGGTCATCCCCCGCTGGCTCCCGCTGACCGTCAACCTGCAGCGCGCGTTCGAGACCCGGATCCTGGAACTCCCGGACGCCACGCGCACCCTGCTGCTCGCCGCCGCGCTCGACGCCGAGGCGGCGACGGGTGACGTCCTGACCGCGGCCGGCGCCGTGTCCGGGGCCCCCGTCACCGTCGACGGACTCGTGCCCGCCGTGGACGCGGGTCTCGTCCGTGTCGACCGGCACGCCGTGCGCTTCCGGCACCCCCTGGTCCGCTCCGCGATACACCAGGCCGCGTCCGTCACGCAGCGCAACGCCGTTCACGCCGCGCTCGCCGCGGTCCACGTCGGCCGTCCCGACCGCGGCATCTGGCACCTGGCCGCCACGACCCTTCCCCCGGACGGGACCGTCGCGCGGGGACTGGAGCGGTGCGGCGACCACGCGCTGCGACGCGGCGCCGTCGTCGCCGCCGTGCACGCCTTCGAGCACGCCGCCGCCTTCACCCCCGACGCCGGCCGACAGGTCGACCTCATGCTGCGCAGCGCGGAGCTGGCCGTCGGCCTCGGTCGACGCGACCTCGTCCGTCGCCTGGTGCGCACCATCGAGCGGCTGGAGCTGACCGGCAAGGACACGGCCCGCCTGCTGTGGATCTCCGAGTCGCTCACCGTCTGCGGGGGCCGGGAGCCGGTCGCCGTCCGGACGCTGCTCCGTACGGCCGAACGCATGCGCGCCGGCGGCGAGACGGCCCTGTCGGTCCGGTTGACGAGCGCCGCTGCCGCCCACCTCTACCGCGGGAACGGGGAGTCCGCGCTCCACGGGGAGGTCCTGCGCATCGCCGACCGGCTGGCCGCCGAGCGGGACGGCCGGTGCGACACCGGGGGCGCCGCCATGGTGCTGATCGCCGCGCAGGCCGCGCCGGTGGAGCGCGCCTCCTCGGTGCTCGAAGCGGCCCGCGCCGTGGCCCGGCGGACGGACGATGCCGCGGCGCTGCACACGACGGCCCGCGCGTTGTGGTGCGTCGGCGCGCCCGAACGCGCGGACCCCTTCCTCACCGCGGCAGTCGAACGGCTCAGGCACCAGGGGCGGCTGGCACCGCTGGCGGAGGCGCTGGCCCTGCGGGCCTCGGGACGCGCGGCCACGGGCCGTTGCGATCCGGCGCGGCTGGACGCCGACGAGGCCCGCGGGCTCGCGCGGGAGACCGGTCAGCCCGATTGGGAGGCGACCGCGCTCGCCGTGCTCGGCTGTCTCGCCGCCCTGCGCGACGACGCGGCGACCGCCCACCGGCTGATCGGGCAGGCCCGGGCCATCGCCGTCCGGCTGAACTCCCCCTTGCTGCACGCGACGGTGCGCATGGCGCGCGGCACGGCGCTGTCCTGCAGCGGGGACCATGTGCAGGCGTACGCCCAGTTGCGCCGGCTGACCGACCCGGCCGACGCCGGGCACCACGTGATGACCGCCCTGTGGACCGTGGGCGACCTCGCCGAGGCGGCCGCGCACTGCGGCGAGAAGGACGACGCGCGAGGGGTCCTGGAGCGGCTCGCGCCGCTGGCCCGCCGGACGCCCGCGGCCCGCGTGCGGCTGGCCGCGCGCCACGCCCGGGCGGTCCTGGCCGGGGAGGAAGAGGGCGAGGCCGCCTTCGCGTCCGCCCTGGAGGCGGACCTCACGGGCTGGTCCCTGGAGCGGGCGCGCCTGCGGCTCGCGTACGGCGAGTGGCTGCGCAGACAGCGCCGCGTCCTGGAGTCCCGCGCACCGCTCAGGGCCGCCCGCGACGCCTTCGACGACCTGGGAGCCGCGGCGTGGAGCCGCCGCGCGCGGCAGGAACTGGAGGCCACCGGCGAGACCACCCGTCAGCGGTCGCCCCGGGCCGCCGACCGGCTCACGCCGCAGGAGCTGCAGATCGCGACGCTTGCCGCCGAGGGCCTGTCCAACAAGGAGATCGGCGCACGGCTCTACGTGTCCCACCGGACGGTCAGCACCCACCTGACGCGGATCTTCCCCAAGCTCGGCGTCACCTCGCGCAGCCAGCTGGCCCGCTTCTTCCCACCGGGGTCCTGAGACCGGACGGGGCACCGGTCACGCGGCGGCCCGCCCGGTCAGGCCGTCGCCCCCCTCGCCACTGATGAGGTCGGCCGCCCGTTCCGCGACGGCCAGCACGGTCGCGTTGGGGTGCGCGGACACCGCGGACGGCATCACCGACGCGTCGGCGACCCGCAGCCCGGACACCCCGTTGACCCGCAGCTCGGGGTCGACGACGGCATGGTCGTCGGACCCCATGCGGCAGGTGCCCCCCGGGTGGTAGAAGCTGCCGACGCTGCGCCGTACGTAGTCCTCCAGGAGCCCGTGGCTGAACGCGGCGGGCCCCGGCAGGACCTCCTCCTTCCGCCATACCTTCAGCACCTGCTCGCTGCCGATCTCCTGGGCCATGCGCACCCCCCTGATGAGGCTCTCCACGTCGGAACGCGCGGACAGGAAGTTCGGGTCGACCAGCGGCGCGGAGCGTGGGTCGGCCCCGGCCAGCCGGACCGAGCCCCGGCTGCGGGGCGTCATCAGGCCCACCACGAAGCTGTAGCCGTTCTCCGCGCCCTCCAGCGGCGGCGGCACGTACGGCGCGCACAGGAACAGCACCTGGATGTCGGGGGCGGTGTCGGCGTGGGTGCTGCACAGGGCCGCGGCGGCGTCGAACGCGGGGCCCGTCGGCGTGGGCACCGCCCGGGCCGCGGAGAAGTTGACGACCGTGACGGGGTGGTCGTGCAGGTTGCTTCCGACCTCGCGGAGGTCGGCCTCCACGCCGATCCCGTGGGACCGCAGCTCGTCGGGCGGCCCGACGCCCGAGAGCATGAGCAGGTGCGGCGAGCCGACCGCGCCGGCGGCGAGGACGACCTCCAGGCCGGCCTCGGCCCGTTCGAGCACCCCGTCACGGCTGTACTCCACGCCCGTGCACCGCCCGTGGTGCAGCATCAGCCGGTGGACCTGCGCCCCGGTGACCACGGTCAGGCCCGGCCGGTGCAGTACCGGCCGCAGGTAGGCGTCGGCGGCGCTCTGCCGGACCCCGTCGACGATGTTCAGGTCCAGCCACCCGCCGCCCTGCTGGTGGCGGCCGTTGAGGTCGGTGCTGATGGGGTGACCCGCCGCCTGAACGGCGCTGAGGCACGCGGGGGACAGCGGGTGGACCCGGTGCGGCGGCGCGACCCGCATGGGACCCTCGGTGCCGCGGAACTCCGGGTCGCGCCCCGCCGCCCGCTCGCTGCGGCGCAGGTAGGGCAGCAGGGTGTCGAAGTTCCAGCCGGTGGCGCCGGCCTTCTCCCAGGCGTCGTAGCCGGCCCGGTGCCCCCGCAGGTGGACCATGGCGTTGATGCTGCTCGATCCGCCCAGCGCCTTCCCCCGCGGATAGGGCAGCACGGCACTGCCGGCCCCGCGCTGCGCCACGGTCCGGTCGCCCCAGTCCATCCCGCTGCCGATCAACCGCATCCACCGCGGCGGCGCGGCCGAGCGCTTCGCCGCCCGGGCAGGCCCCGCCTCGAGGAGCAGCACCCGGGCACGCCCGTCCTCCGAGAGCCGCGCGGCGAGCACGCACCCCGCGGTCCCGCCACCGACGACGATGTAGTCGTATGCCGTCATCCCAGACCTCCGAGTCGACCCGTCCGCGGTCGCCCGGCCCTCGGCCGCGGACACAGCAAAAACTAGGGCGAAAGCCGCCGAAAGGCGTCCGTCAAGCTACGTAACGGCGGTTCGCCGCGCGCCCGGCCATGCGTACCGCCGTACGTCATCGCCGCGCCCGGCGGCCCGGTCACGGCCCATGGGTGACGGGAAGTGCCCGTTACATCATCTATGGGTGGTATGCGTACGATGGGAAAGGTTCGAGGCGGGGGCCACCCGGCCCGGGCGAGGTCGCCGGAACCCCGGACCCGCCGACGGGCGGCGAGGAGCAAGGGTGACGGTGCAGGACAGGGATCGGCGCAGTCGGCGGATGCTGGCGGGCCTGCTGGCCGAAAGCCACTTGATGCCCCTGGAACAGTTGCCGGCGAAGGTGGCCGAGCACGCGGAACCCGCGGGCCTCGCCCACGTCACGATCTACCTCTCCGACCTCCAGCGCCATGTGCTGCGCAACCTCGCCGAGGAGGGTGCGGGCGAGTGCGGCCGCCGCAACCACAGCTCAGAACTGCGGATCGAGGGCACGGTGCCCGGCCGCGCCTTCCAGTACGGCCGGCTGCTCCCCGCCGTCTCCGCGTGCCCCGGCAAGTGCCGCTGGTGGGCACCCCTGCTGGGCGGTTCCGAGCGGCTGGGCCTGCTCCGCGTCACCACCGAGGGGGACGACGACCGCACCCGCGAGGACGTGCAGTCGCTGGCCGACGCGGTGGCGCTCATCGTCACCGCCAAGCGCGACTACAGCGACGCGTACGCCCGCACGGTGCGCACCGAGACCATGAACGTGGCCGCCGAGATGCAGTGGCGCCTGCTGCCGCCCCGTTCGTACTCGGACGGCCGGGTCGTCATCTCCGCGGCGCTGGAACCCGCCTACCGGGTCGGAGGGGACGCCTTCGACTACGCGCTCGACGGCCCGCTGGTCCATCTGTCGATCTTCGACGCGATGGGGCACGACACGGCGGCCGGCCTGACCGCGAGCCTCGCCATGGGCGCGAGCCGCAACGCCCGCCGCCGCCACGCGGAACTGGTCGAGATCACCGAGGAGATCGAGAAGGTGCTGGTCGAGCAGTTCGAGGGGACGCGCTACGCCACCGGCGTCGTCGCCCGGCTCGACACCGGCTCCGGCCTCTTCGAATGGGTCAACCGCGGCCACCACCCGCCGATCCTCATCCGGGGCGGGCGCTGGGTCGCCGAACTCGCCTGCTCGCCCGGCGACCCCATGGGCCTGGGACTGGGCGTGGCACCGCAGGTGTGCCGTGAACAACTGGAGCCGGGCGACCGCCTCGTGTTCTACACCGACGGCATCCCGGAGGCCCGTACCGCCACCGGCGGGGAGTTCGGGCTCTCCGGGTTCCTGGACTTCCTCATCCGCCACCACGCCGACCGGTTGCCCCTGCCCGAGACCCTGTGCCGTCTCATGCGCCGGGTCTCGGACCACCAGGTCGGCGAATTCCAGGACGACGCGACCGTGCTGTTCTGCGCATGGCTGGGCTGCTCCCCCGACAGCAGCGAACGGGCGGCGGCCGTCGCCGGGGTACCGCTGCCGTTGCGCCCGACGGACGGAGCCCCGGACCCGGTCCCCGCGATCGGCGGTGAACTCCCCGGACCCGCCGGCGTCATGGCGCAGGACCGGCGCTCCTGACCGGGCACCCCGGTGAGCGGCCGTCCAGGGCGAGCCTTCACGAAATCTTTCCCGTCGCCCCGGCCCGGACCATGCGTCACGGGGCAAACGCACGGCAACGACATGCTGCTGAACGGCGAACGCGGCCGAACCGGGCCCACGAGGGGGCGTCCATGCGAGCACTCACGGAACACCTGTCCCTGCGGTTGATCATCGGGACCCGGCGGTTCCTCGATCTGTCGGCGGACTGCCGGTACCGTTCCGACGACCCCTACATCGTGCGGATGCGCTTCGGCCACGGCGACGGTGCCGACGAGGCGGAGTGGGTGCTCTCCCGCGAGCTGCTGCTGGCCGGGCTCGCGGCCTCCGCCGGGGACGGCGACGTGCACGTCGAACCCGGCGACCACGCCCACACCCTGATCACCCTGGCCGCCCCCGGCGGCACGGCCGTCCTGCAGGTCGCCACGGGTGAACTCGCCCGGTTCCTGGCCGCGACCGCGGAACTCGTCCCGCTCGGCACCGAGGGCGGCCACATCGACTGGGACGCCTGCATCGCGGGGCTCCTCTCGGCCTGAGGCGTTCCTCAGGGGGCGGGCACGCCCATCGGGTTCGGGTACGGCAGCGCCCCCGCGCAGGCCCGCGCCGCCGCGGACAGCACGGTGACCAGGCGCTCGACGGCCTCGGGTGCCAGGGCTTCCCAGGGCCGCCCGGCGGCGCGGTCGGTGGCCTCCTCCAGCGCGCGGTGGGCCTCGCGCCCCGCGGCGGTCGCGGCGCCGTCCGCGCCGAGCAGGCCGCGGGCGGTGAGACGGGCTGCCGCGCCGGCCCACTGCTCGTCGGTCCACCCGCGGTGCGGCTGCAGCTCCGTACGCGGCAGGTCGATGGCCGTGCGCAGCACCAGCGCCTCGCACCCGTCCAGCCCGGCCGCGACGAGCGCCGCGACATGACCGTCCCCGCGGTGCTCGCGCAGCAGCGTGGCCTGGTGCCAGAGCGCGTCGACCGGGGCGCCGGGGGACGGGAGCGCTGTATTCGCGGCGGCGAGCACCCGCCCCGCGACGTCGAGGCCGGCGACGACCGGAGCCAGCAGGTCCACCGCCTCCGCCACCGCCGTCTCCTGCCCCGCCAGCAGCCGCCGCAGCGCGGCGCCCGCGCCACGCCGCCGTGCCTCCAGAGCGCGCTCGGGCGGGGCGAGCGCCCACACGCCGGGCAGCGCGCGGGCCACCATGGCGGGCGCGAAGCCGAAGAAGGCGGCCACGACGGGCTCCGGGCCCACCGGGCCGAGGGGGGCCGCGCGACCGGCGAAGTAGCCGCGCCAGTAACCACGCAGCCCCGCGTCCTCGTACGCGGCGCGTGCCTCGGGCGTGAAGTAGGTGACGGCGTGCACCGGTTCGGCGAGCCGCCACATGCGGCGGGCGGTGACGGCGGCCTCCGAGGGCGTCACGTTCCGGCTCACCGGACGCCTCCGCCCCGTACCTCGGCGACCAGGTCGCCGGCGACGTCCGTGCGGGCTTCGATCGCCCGCAGGACGGCCACCATGTCCGCGCGTCCGTCGCCCTGTTGCACGGTCTCGTCGAAGAGGGCGTGGCAGACGTCCAGCAGCGGCGAGGCCAGGCCGGACGCGCGGGCCGCCTCGGCGATGAGGCGGTTGTTGTGCAGCACGTCCGCCGCGGCGGCCTGCGCGGAGAAGTCGCGCTCCCTCAGCTTGGGCGCCTTCATCCGCGACACGGCGCTGGCCATGGGCCCGGCGTCCAGGACGGAGAGGAACTGCCCGGTGTCCAGGCCCTGCCGTTCCGCGAAGTGGAACGCCTCGGTGAGCCCGGTGACCATCGTGATCAGGAAGAGGTTGACCGAAAGCTTCATCAGCAGCGCGCCGGGCACCGGACCGCAGGCGAAGGACTCCCGGGACATCGGCGCGAGCAGCGGCCGCACCTCCTCCACCGCCGCGGGATCCCCGGCGAGCATCGCCACGAGCTGCCCCGCCTCGGCGGGCTTGCGGGAGCCGGAGACGGGAGCCTCGACGTAGCGGCCGCCCGCCGCGCGGACGGCGGCCTCCAGCCCGCGCGAGTACGCGGGCGAGGTGGTGCCCATGTGGACGACGACGTGCCCGGCCACACGCGCGGCGAAGTCCGGGGTGCCGCGGCCGAGGACGGCGTCGACGGCGGCGCCGTCGGCGAGCATCAGGACCACCACGCGGGCCCGGTCGAAGACCTCGCCGGGCCCGTCCGCGACCTCGGCCCCGGCCGCGCGCAGCGGGGCGCACCGGGCGGCGGTGCGGTTCCAGACCACCAACGGCGTCCCCGAACCGGCCAGACGGAGCGCCATGGGCTGCCCCATGATCCCCAGGCCGATGAATCCCACGTCCACTGCCCACCGCCGTCCCGGCCGTCCGACCGCTCGACCCGCGCGTTATGACGGCTGTCATACGCGCTATGACAGCCGTCATAATAGACCCCGGCGCCGGACGCCGGCCCGCGTGCGCGAACTGCGTCGCCGGGCCGGCGCGCACCGGGGCAGGGCCGCCACCCCTTACGCGGGCGGGCAGAAGGGCAGACGGTGGGAGGTCGGCGATGACCGGTTCCGAGCGGGGTCCCCGCGAGCGCATGGTCTTCAGCGCCGCACAGCTGATCCGCCGCGGCGGCGTCACGGCGACGGGCATGCGCGAGGTCGCCGCCCACGCGCAGGCGCCCCGCGGATCGCTGCAGTACTACTTCCCCGGCGGCAAGGAACAGATGGTCAACGAGGCCGTCGGCTGGGCCGGCCGCTATGCCGGCAACCGTGTGGCCCGCTTCCTCGCCGCCCTGCCCGAGCCGACTCCCGGCGGGCTGTTCGCCGCCATGGTCGGCCAGTGGACGGACGAGTTCCTGACCTCCGGCTACGACGCCGGCTGCCCCGTCGCGGCCGCCACGGTCGACTGCGCCGGGACCTCCGAGGTCACCCGTACGGCGGCGGCCGCCGCCTTCGCGACCTGGACCGGGCCCGTCGCCGGGGCACTGGAGGAGATGGGTGTGCCGGCCGGGCGGGCAGCGTCGCTGGCGACGCTGATGATCAGCGCCATCGAGGGCGCCCTCGTCATCGCCAGGGCGGAGCGCGACGTACGCGCCCTGACCACCGTGGCCCGTGAACTCGGCCCGCTGCTGGACGCCTCCGTGGCCCCGGAGCGCTGAGCCGTCTCGACGCGCCGGGACTCCGCCCCGGCACTACGGTTTGACCAACGGCGTACTCATCCCGGTCGGGGTCGGGCTTGGGTATGGGCAACCCCGGAACCCTGCGTTCCCCCTGGAGCGAGAAGGACTCAGGATCATGCCGTATGCAACAGCGAAGGACGGGACCCAGATCTTCTTCAAGGACTGGGGGACCGGCCAACCCGTCGTGTTCTCCCACGGATGGCCGCTGACCGCGGACGCCTGGGACCCGCAGTTGAAGTGGATGGTGGACCACGGTTTCCGGGGCGTCGCCCACGACCGTCGTGGCGGTGGGCGTTCCGGTCAGCCCTGGGAGGGCAACGACCTCGACACCTACGCCGACGACCTGGCGGCCGTGATCGAGGAACTCGACCTGCGCGACGTCATCCTGGTCGGGCACTCGACCGGTGGCGGCGAGGTCACCCGCTACATGGGCCGGCACGGCACGGGCAGGGTCGCCAAGGCGGTGCTGCTGGGCGCGATCCCCCCGCTGATGCTGAAGACGCAGGCCAATCCCGAGGGCCTTCCGATCGAGGTCTTCGACGAGATCCGCGAGGGCGTGGCCACGGACAGGTCCCAGTTCTACAGGGACCTCAGCGCCGCGTTCTACGGCGCGAACCGCGAAGGGTCGACCGTCAGCCAGGGCACCCGCGACGAGTTCTGGCTGTGGAGCATGACGGTGGGCATCAAGGGCGCCTACGACTGCGTCAAGGCGTTCTCCGAGACGGACACCACCGAGGACCTCAAGAAGATCGACGTCCCCACGCTGATCGTGCACGGCGACGACGACCAGATCGTGCCCATCGTGGCTGCCGGTGCCAAGAGCTCGAAGCTGGTCAAGGGAGCGGTCTACAAGGTGTACGAGGGAGCCCCGCACGGGCTGGCGATGGTGCCCAAGTTCGCCGAGCGGTTCAACGCCGACCTGCTGGACTTCGCGCGCGGCTGAGCCGTCCGCGGCGCCGCGCCCGCGCCCTGACCCGCGTCACCCCGAGCGCGACCGGTCGCGCGCCGCACGGCGCCGGTCCCCCGGCGCCCGGCCCGGCCGGTCCGCCCGGGCCGAGGGCGCCGGCGGCGGACCGGTCCGCGTCTCCCCGCCGGACGGACCCCGCCCGTGACGGCGGCGCCGGACGCGTTCACCGCGGGCCACGAGCCGGAGCCTGGCCAGCACGGCGAAGCGGTCCTGCTGCGCCCGGGCGGCCTCGTCGAGCTCCTCCATCAGCCGGTGGGAACGGTGCTCCAGGGCCAGCTCGTCCAGGATGCGGTCCACCTCGGCGAGCAGGGACCCGTGCAGTTGCCAGGCCCCTGGATGCTGCCGTACGCGGTCGAGCAGCATGTCGGCGGCCTTCTCCCGGCTCGCGCGGGCCGCCGCGAGCTCCGCGGCCAGCCGGGCCTCGGCCTCCTCCGCGTTGCTGCTGACCTGCGTGGTCACCAGCACGGCGAAGCTGACGAGCGCCCCGCCGAGGTGGGCGAAGAGCTCCTCCAGGGCCACCGCCACGTCGCGGTCGAACAGCGGCTCTTCCGCGCCGCGCCGCTTGGCGAGATCCGTCAGCGACCGCGCCAGGACGCGCAGGACCACCACGCAGATCTCCAGTGTGTCGAGACCGGTCCGCAGCACCACCCGCGACAACAGCGCTTCCCTGACCCGGGGGTTGAGCCGCAGGCTGTCCTCGGCCCGGCGAAGCGCGGTGTCCACCTCGGCGACGTCCTGGTCCAGCCGCCGCGCCTCGTGCAGACGTGCCGCGGCACGCTCCACCGCGGCGGGGGAGTCCAGTTCCTCGGCGCAGCACAGCAGGAGATGACGCATACGGCGGGCGAGGTCCTCGATCGACGCCCCGGCGGTCCCCACCCACACGGGCGGCGCGAACAGCACGTTGAGCAGCAGGCCCACCCCTGCCCCGATGAGGGTCTCCAGCACGCGGTCCCATGCCTGCTCCGTCAACTGGCTCACCCCGAGCACCAGCATCGCGCTGATGGCCACCTCGTTGACGAACTCCTCGACCCGCACGAACTGCCCGATGACCAGCGCCGCGAGGATGATCAGCCCCAGGCTCCACCACGTCAGGCCGACCAGCGCGCTGAACCCGACGGCGATCAGCACACCGACCACCACGGAGTTCACCCGGCGGATGCCGGTGGTGAGCGTGGAGTAGAGCGTCACCTGCACGACGAGCAGGGCGGTGAGCGGCGCCGTCAGCGGGGCAGACTCGCTACTGACGTGCACGGCGATCACGTAGGAGATGGTCGCGGCGACGGTGGCCCGCGCCGTCAGGGTGACCACCGGGTCCCGGCTGCGGCGGGCCAACCAGGTCACGGCATCACGTATAGGCATCTTCTGCCTTTTCCCGAACAAACACCGCGTACACCTGCGGATGTCGCTCCCGGTCCCTGGGCATCGGGCCCGGGCCGCCGCAGGAACCGGTGGCTACGCCGAGAAGCTGTCGAGCGGCGCCGCCTCCAGCAGTGCCGTCAGTTCCGCGCGGTGCAGGCCCGCTATCGGGGCCACCAGGTCCGGGTGGCGCAGGAGGGCGGCCGCCGCGCGGTCGTGGGCGCCGGGGGTGGTGAGCCGGAGGGCGTCACCGGCGAGGGAGGCACCGTGTTCGGTGGCCGCGAGGGCCGTCACCGCGGAGGCCGCCAGCTCCTGGTCGGCGAGCAGGCAGGCCGCCCAGCTCACGACGACCTCGTCCACCCAGGTGCGCCAGCCGGCCTCGACGTCCCCGGCGTCCTCGTCGACGACCCCGGCGCCGGCAACCCGGTCCAGCCGGTCGGCGCCGCCGGGCGGCAGCAGTCCGAGCAGGGCGGCGTCCACCGCCGTCGGGTAGCGCAGGGCGGCGGCGACCATGGCGGCCTGGCGGGCCTGCGCCTCGGCCAGCGCACGGCTGAGGGCCCCGCCGGTCGCCGGATAGGCGGCCAGCAGCCACCGGGTGGCCGCGGCGATGACCGACGAGAACTCACTGTGCATGCCGAACGAACCGTCCTCCGTGCGCGTGGATGCCGCGCCCGTCCGGCGCGCGGCGCGCCCAGCGTATGCAAAGTCGTGCTTTCGCGACATGAGCCGCATCACGCCGGCTCCCGGCGAGGACCCGGCGCAGGGTTCCCGGAGGAACGGGGACCCTGCGCCGCCGCCCCTGCGGCCGGAGTTCAGGACCGGCCGCGGCCGCTCACGAAGTCGCGGGCCCGGTCGACCAGGCCCGCGCCCGGGGCGAGGAGCTTGTTGGCGGGAGGGGTGTGCGGTGCCGCCGGGTGGGGCCGGGTGGGGGCGAGGGACTTGGCGCGGCGCACCTTGTCGCCCAGGTCGTCGAGCGCCTCGGGGGAGCAGGCGCTGCTGAGCCCGGGGAAGAGCGTGCCCTCCTCGTCCTGGACGTGCGCGGTGACCTCGTCCATCAGACGCATCAGCAGGGGGTGGAACCGGCCGTCGTTCGGTGGCAGCTGCTCCAGCTCCTTCAGCAGTTCCTCGATCCTGGCGTGGTCCGCGATCTCCTTGTCCGCGATGCGGTCCCCGCCCTCGACGTGCTCGCGGACCGCAGGGTAGAGGTACTGCTCCTCCGCCACCGAGTGCCGCACCAGCTCGATGGTCACCTCGTCCACCAGCTCCCGCAGCGCGGGGTCGCCGGTCGACATCGACTGCATGCGGTCGAAGATCTCCTCGACCTCGCGGTGGTCGGCCAGCAGCTCAGCGATCACGTTTCCGCCGTGTCCCATTCCCTCACGCCTTTCCGTGCGGCAGTACGGCCCGGGCGTGCGCCGGGGCCGAACCCCATGCATTCCACCCTCCCGGTGCCGAGCCCACCCGGGGACGCGGTCACCACCCGCCCGGCGGCACCTGATCAGAGGCGTCCCCGCGGCCGGCGGTGCGGGTCCGCGTGGGCGATCAGGAGGGCGACGTCGTCGTGGTCGTCGGCGCCCCTCAGCTCCCGCAGGAGCCGGTCGCATGTCTCCTCCACCGAGGCGTCCGGTGTGCCGAGCAGGGTCAGGAGCAGTGCGAGGCGCTCGTCGATCGGGTCGTCACGGGTCTCCACGAGCCCGTCGGTGTACAGCACGAGACGGTCCCCGGGCGCGAGCGTGATGCTCGTGCTCTCGAACGGCACGCCGCCGACGCCCAGGGGCGTCCCCGTCGGCAGGTCGAGTAGCTCGGGGGAGCCGTCGCCGTGCACCAGGACCGGGGGCAGGTGCCCGGCGGTCGCCAGGTGGCACTCGGCCGTGCGCGCGTCGTACAGGGCGTACACGCACGTCGCGATGTACGGGTCGAGGCCGCGCGTGATCTTGTCGAGGTGGCCCAGCACCGTGGCGGGGTCCAGGTCGAGCTCGGCCAGTGTGGAGGTGGCGGTGCGCAGCCGGCCCATGGTCGTGGCGGCGTCGATGCCGCTGCCCATGACGTCGCCGACGACCAGCGCGGTCCGCTCGTCGTCGAGCGGGATGACGTCGTACCAGTCCCCGCCCACCTTGCTCCTGGCCTGCGCGGGCCGGTAGCGGGCGGCGACCTCCAGGCCGGGATGGTAGGGCTGCGGCTCCGGGAGGAGGCTGCGCTGCAGGGTCTCTGCGGTGTTGCGCACCTGCTGGTACCAGCGGGCGTTGTCGATGCACACGGCCGCACGCGCGGCCAGCTCGCAGGCGAGGGTCAGGTCGTCCTCGTCGAAGGACGCGTGCGTACGGGCCCGGCTCATGCCCAGCACGCCCAGGACCTCGCCGCGGGCGATGAGCGGGATCGCCATGCACGAGTGCACACCGGCGTCGGCGAGGAGCCGCGCCGATTCGGGGTCGGGGGTGATGCGCTCGAGGTCGTGCTGACCGGCGTGCGCGATCATGTGCGGGCGGAGCGTGCGCACGCACTGGGCGGAGAGGTGCTCCGCGTGGTAGGTGACGACCTCGCCCGGGGCCGGGACGGCGCGGGCTGCCTCCGTGGCGTAGGCGGCCCTGATCGCCAGGGAGCGGAACACCGGCGCGTCCTGCCGGCCGGCGGGGGCGCGCTGGTCCAGGACGCTGTCGAGGATGTCGACCGCCGCCAGGTCCGCCAGGTCGGGCACGACGACCTCGACGAGTTCCCGTACCGTCGGCTCGACCTCCAGGGCGGTGCCGATGCGGGCGGAGCCGTCGGCGATCATCGCCAGCCGCCGCCGGGCCCGGTCGGCCTCCGCGGCCGCGCGGTGCCGCTCGGTGATGTCGACGACGACCTCGGCGAGGCCCAGCACGTGCCCGCGGTGGTCCTCCAGCCGGTAGAGGGACACCGCCCAGGCGTGCTCGCTGCGCGGGTCGGACGGGGTCCGGCCGACGGTGTAGCGGTCGACCATCGGCACCCCCGACGCCAGCACCTGCCGCATCTCCGCCTCCACCGCCCGGTAGTCGTGGCCCGGGAGGACGCTGCGGAACGGCCGCCCCAGGTGGTCCTGGACCGAGGTGCCGTGGAACCGCGCCAGCGCGGAGTTGAGGCTGAGGTACCGCAGGCCGGTGTCCAGCACGGCGATGCCGATCGGCGACTGCGAGATCAGCCGCGTGGACAGGGCGACCTCCTGCTCCACCTCGCGCATGGTGGACTGGTCGGTGGCGAGCCCGAGGATGTAGTAGTCGCCGAGGCTGTCCATCAGCCGCATGTTGCGGAACTCCACCAGCCGCCGGCTGCCGTCCTTGCGGCGCACCGGGAAGGACCCCGCCCAGCTCTCGCCGGTCTTCATGATCTCGGAGAACAGCCCGATGACGAGCTTGCGCTGCGCGTCGTGGACCAGCAGGTGGGCGGCGTACTGGCCGACGGCCTCCTCCGCGGTGTAGCCGAACAGCGCCTCGGCCTGCGGGCTCCACATGTCCACCCGGCCGTCGCCCTCCAGGAGCACCGCGGCCACACCCAGGAGGTCCATCAGCCCGCTCGGGCTCGTCGAGACTCCGTCCAGCCGCTCCGGGCCGGTCGTGTACCGATCCGTGTCGCTCATGGTGGGCGCCTCTTCCGCCTGCCGTTCCGGCCGGTCGGTCCGCCGTCCCCTCTCGCCCGTGCCGACGCGATTCCATGGTCCCCCCGAAGACGCGGCGGCGCACCCCTCGCAAGGGCCCTCCCGGGGCCGCCCGGACGCGCCGTCCCCGGCGGGCGTCGGCTTGCGGGGACTGTGAGGGGGACGCACACAATGGTCAACAGGTGGGGCTTCTGAAGCGACCGGCGACGCCGTCCGGCCGGGGTGCCGGCCCGGGACGAGTGGAGGAAAGCCCTGTGAGCGTTCTACCGCCCTCGCTCGCCCGCCCCGAGGGCCCGCCCTCGGGCCCGCTGTCCGGATCGGACGGGACCGACGAGGCGAGGCCACTCGGCCAGGACCGGGACTCGTCCGGACGGCGGCGCCGGACGCCGACGGTCGTCGTGGGCGGACCGCCCTCGCCACCAGGCGGACCACCGGACGACGGCGGCGGAGGGGGCGGGGGCGGCGGCGGGGACGGCGGAGGACACGAACGGCCCTGGTGGCGCTCGGTGCCCAAGGTGGCCGCGATCACCGCGGCGGTGGTGGCGGCGGTGGCACTGGCCGTGGTGTTCACCCGGCCCGGCGGCGTCTCGGGCGGGACGCAGGGCGAGCTGTTCCTGCAGACGGCGGGCAGCGCGGGACCGAACCCGTTCACGGGGTCGACGTCCGAGGGGACCGCCGCGCCCTCGGCGACACCGGCACTGCCGACCCCCACGACGACGGGGGGCACCGTACGGCAGGTCTACAGCGGCGGCATGCCCGGTCTGTACGGCGGCACGCGCGACGCCGCCAGCTGCGACGTGGAGAAGCAGATCAGCGCCCTGTCGTCGGACCCGTCGAAGAACAGGGCGTTCGCCTCGGTGCTGGGCCTCACGCCCGCGGGTGTCCCGGCGTACCTGCGGGGCCTGACCCCGCTCCAGCTCCGCGCGGACACGAGGGTCACCAACCACGGCTACCGCGACCGCAGGCCCACCGCCTTCCAGTCGGTGCTGCAGGCCGGGACCGCGGTCCTGGTGGACGACCGGGGGATGCCCCGGGTGCGCTGCGCCTGCGGCAACCCGCTGACCGGTCCGGTCGAGCAGAAGGACGGCGCCAGGACCGTCGGCCGGGCGTGGCCCGGTTACCAGCCGTCGAGGACGGTGGTGGTGGCCCCGGCGCCCGAGCCGGTGAAGAAGTTCGTGGTCCGCGACCCGGGCACCGGCGAGTGGTTCACCCGCGACAGCGGCGACGGCAAGGCCTCCGGCGACGAGCGGACGACACCCCCGCAGAACGCGCCGTCCGGCAGCCCGTCCGGGTCGCCGCAGGGCGGCTCACCGGCCGCCCCGGACGAGGGCGGCGGTTCGACGGGCCCCTCCGCACCGACGGGGGAACAGGGCAGGACCGCCCCGCAGTCCCCGCCGCCCGGCACGGGCCCCGTTCCGCAGAGCCCGGCCCCCGGCACCCCCGGACCGCCGGGAGGGGAGAGCCCCCCGCCCGGCGGCACCGCCCCCGGACAGCCGTCCGGCCCGTCCGCGTCCTAGGACGCCGCCGGGCCGGGGCCGCCGTGCCTCAATGCGTGGTGAAGTCGGCCATCATCGCCATGTCCTCGTGCTCGAGGTTGTGGCAGTGGATCATGAACTTGCCAGCGTAGTCGGTGAAGCGGACCGCCACCTCGACGGTCTCGCCCGGGCCCGTCGCCACCGTGTCCTTCCAGCCGGCGTCGAACGCGCCCGGCTTCTTGCCGTTGCGGGACAGCACGCGGAAGGCGTCCAGGTGCACGTGCACCGAATGGAAGAACACCGAGGTGAACTTCCAGATCTCGATCGTGCCGAGCTTCACCTGGGCCAGCGAGCGTCCGGGCTTGTACGGCAGGCCGTTGACCGTCCAGCCGTCCCGCGAGTGCCGGAAGGCGAAGGTCCGGTGCGCCACGGCCTTGCGGGGGTCGAGGACGGTGGCCGGGTAGCGCGACAGCCGCTTGGGGATGTGGGTGTCGTCGTGCGGCTTCCGGGACGACGGCGAGACGTCGAAGCGCATGACCTGCGCGGTGCTGCCGCTGCCGTACCGGTTGACCAGGCGCACCTTGGTGCCGGGCCGGTAGCGGGCGAAGTCCACGATGACGTCGAAACGTTCGGCGGGGGCCATGCGCAGGCTGTCGTGCGCCAGCGGGCTGCCCAGCAGTCCGCCGTCGCTGCCGATCTGCAGCAGGCCCTTGCCGCCCGGCGGCGGGGGGTCCAGCTCCAGGCGGAAGTCCCGGACGTTGCAGCCGTTGAGGAACCGCAGCCGGTAGCGCTGCCGCTTGACCCGGTGCACGGGCCACGGGGCGCCGTTGACCAGGATGACGTCGCCCATCATGCCGAAGTGGTGCGCGTGCACGACGCCGGGCTTGTGCATGCCGGAGTCGGCCGCGGGGTACAACAGCGCCCCGTTCTCGGCGAACGCCCGGTCCGCGAGCAGCAGCGGGATGTCGCGGGAGCCGCGCGGCAGGTCGAGCTGGTCCTCCTCGTCGTCGGTCAGGAGGTGGAACCCGGCCAGTCCGCGGTACACCGCCGGGCCGGTGTAGCCCATGCGGTGGTCGTGGTACCAGAGCGTCGCCGCGCGCTGCAGCATCGGATACGTGTAGCTGCGCTGCCCGTGGCTGAGCTGGCCGGAGGAGCCGTGCATCTCCGGCATGCCCTCCATCGCGTCGGCGTACGACATGCTGCTGCCGACGGGCATCGTCAGGTCGATCGGATAACCGTCGCTCTCGGAGGGCGTGTGGCCGCCGTGCAGGTGGACCACGGTCGGCTGGGGCAACTCGTTGCGGTGCGTGACGATCGTGCGGCGCCCCGAGCGGGAGACGAGCGTGGGGCCGGGGAAGAGACCGTCGTACGTCCAGCAGCTGGTGCGCAGTCCCGGGAGGATCTCCAGTTTCGCCACGCGCTGGGTCATCTGGTAGTAGTCGGTCGTCGCGGTCCGGAACATGGGCTCGAGGACCGGCGGGACCGGCAGGGGTACCTGGTACGGGCGCGGGAGCCGAACCTTGCTCCGCAGGATCCCGCCCGGTGGCACATCGGCGAGCGGTGTGCCCGCCCAGGCCCTGCTCGTCGCGCCCGCCCCGACGACGGCCGCCCCCGCGGCGAGAAAGCGGCGCCTGCCGATGCCTTCGATCACGTAGGGCTCCAAAATGTGACGATTTGCGCAATTTATTGGTCGGCGTCACAATAGCCCGCCGGAGCCGCGTGCGACGGCGCCACACGCGGGCCCCGCGAACAACCTTCGGAGCGGCCCGCCACCCGTCCGGCCCCCGATCCGGTCCGCCATACGCCCGGATCACGCCCGCCTGCGGCCCCGTCCCACGGTGTCGTGGCGGGGGTCCAGGACACCCGCGGCGATTCCGGCCAGGACCAGTCCGGCCGCCATCAGCAGCCCCTGCGGGAGCACGATGCCGACGAGGATCCAGGCGAGCGCCACCGCCAGCAGGAACCAGCCCAGCCGCCGCCGGTACTCGCGCGGCGCGCACGGGCGCCCGGTGCGCAACCCCTCGGCGAAGCGGGGGTCGGTGCGCCGGGTCTCGGCCTCGATGTCCTCGATGGCCTTGTGTCGGTACGGCATGGTGTCCTCCTCCCGGAGCCGGGTGGGCCCTGCCCCTCCACCGTCGCCCGCGCCCCGCCCGCGGAACCATCGGGGCCGGCACCCAATCCCGGGGCGCGGAAATGGGTGCCGGCCCCGATGGCGGTGGCCCCCCGGCCCGGCGCAGGCTGGAAGCGGGACCCGGGTACCCACCACCCACGGCGGGAGAAGCGCGGCAGGGCACGCGCAGGACGTCACGGCGACGGCGGCGGACAGTGGAGGAAAGCCCCCGAGGAAGGCGGGACCATGTCGCTGTACTGGCGGATCTTCCTGCTGAACGGCGCGGTGCTGGTCGTCGCCACGGTGCTCCTGCTCGGCCCCGTCACGGTCTCCACCCCCGTGCTGCTGGGCGAAGCGCTGGTGCTGGGCGTGGGACTGGTCGCGATGCTCGTCGCCAACGCCCTGCTGCTCCGGGTCGGGCTCGCGCCGCTGCAGCGGCTGAGCCGGGCGATGAACTCCGCCGACCTGCTCCGCCCTGGGGGCCGCCCCGCCGTCAGCGGATCGGGGGAGATGGCCGCATTGATCACGACCTTCAACACCATGCTCGACCGCCTGGAGTCCGAGCGCGCCACCACCAGCGCCCGCGTGCTGTCCGCCCAGGAGGACGAACGGCAGCGCATCGCCCAGGAGCTCCACGACGAGGTCGGCCAGACCCTCACCGCCGTCGTCCTGCAATTGGGACGCAGCGCCGACCTGGCCCCCGATCCCCTCAAGGACGACCTGCGGCAGGTGCAGGAGACCACCCGCGCCGGACTCGACGAGATCCGCCGCATCGCGCGCCGCCTGCGCCCCGGCGTCCTGGAGGAACTCGGCCTGCACAGTGCCCTGCGCGCCCTGGCCGGCGAGTTCACCGCCCCCGGACTCACGGTCGTGGACCGCTTCGGCCCCGCGCTCCCCGCGTTCGACCACGAGACCGAGCTGGTGCTCTACCGGGTCGCCCAGGAGGCGGTCACCAACGCGGCCCGCCATTCCGGCGCGGACCGGGTGGAGATCCACCTGGGCGCCGTTCCCGGAGGCGGGGCCGAACTACTGATCAGGGACAACGGCAAAGGCGTCGGCGAGGTCCCCGAGGGCGCCGGGATGCGCGGCATGCGCGAACGCGCCCTGCTCATCGGCGCCCGCCTGGCGGTCGGTGCCGCCCCCGGCGGCGGCACCGACGTCCGCCTCGACGTACCCGCTCCGGCGTCGGACGGACCGCGATGACCGCCCCGCCGCCCACCCGGATCCTCCTCGCCGACGACCACGCGCTGGTGCGGCGGGGCGTCCGGCTGATCCTCGACGGCGAACCCGACCTGACCGTCGTCGCCGAGGCCGGTGACGGCGCCGAGGCCGTCGCCAAGGCCCGCGGGGAGCAGGTCGACCTGGCCGTCCTGGACATCGCGATGCCCCGCATGACCGGCCTGCAGGCCGCGCGGGAACTGAGCAGGCTCCGCCCCGACCTGCGCATCCTCATCCTGACCATGTACGACAACGAGCAGTACTTCTTCGAGGCCCTCAAAGCCGGGGCCAGCGGGTACGTCCTGAAGTCGGTCGCCGACCGCGACCTGGTCGAGGCCTGCAGGGCCGCCGTACGCGACGAGCCCTTCATCTACCCCGGCGCCGTCACCACCCTGATCCGCACCTACCTCGAACGTGCCCGCCAGGGCGAGCCCCTGCCCGCCCGGGCCATCACCGAACGCGAGGAGGAGATCCTCAAGCTCGTCGCCGAGGGCCACACGTCCCAGGAGATCGCCGGCCTGCTGTTCATCAGCGTCAAGACGGTCGAGCGTCACCGCGCCAACCTCCTGCAGAAGCTCGGCCTGCGCGACCGACTGGAACTCACGCGCTACGCGATCCGGGCCGGACTCATCGAGCCCTGACCACGACGGCGCTCAGGACCCGACGGACCCGACGGAGCCGACGAGGAGCTTGTCGACCTCGCCCAGGAAGGCGTCCAGGTCCTCCGGCGTGCGCGAGGTGACCAGCGGGTACCCCGCGGAGGCGTCGCTCACCACGGGTTCGTCGACCCAGGACGCGGCGCCCGCGTTGAGCAGGTCGGTCCGCACCGAGGCGTACGAGGTCAGCGTCTTCCCCTTCGCGACGCCCGCCTCCACGAGCGCCCACGGACCGTGGCAGATCGCCGCGATCGGACGCCCCGACGAGGCGAACGCCCGCACGACGTCCATCGCCTTCCCCTGGAGGCGGAGGTTGTCGGCGTTGATCGTGCCGCCGGGGATGAGCAGCAGGTCGAAACCGGTGGGATCCACCTCGTCGAGGGCAACGTCCGGCTCCACGACCTTGCCGGGATCCTTGTCCCCGACCAGGGTGCGTACGGCGTCGCGGTGCGTCGCGGCGACGGTGACCTCGGCGCCCTTCTCACGGAGGTGCTCGACGGGGACGACCAGCTCGTCCTGCTCGACCCCGTAGTTGGAGACGACCGCCAGGACGCGGCGGCCGCCCGGGAAATCTGCAGCCATGGGTTTTTTCCCTCTTCTGTGTGCTTCTCGTGCGATAAGGGCGCCTGCCCGGGAGCGGGCCCGGGAAACCCGGCCACCGGGGGCCGCCGGGTATCCGCGAGCAGGACTCACTCGCCGGAGTCGGGGTAGGCGGACGGGCGGAAAGCGGAAGGGATCGGCCAGGGGGCGGGCGAAGAGGGAGCCTGCGATGAGCGAAGCGCGGCCACCGCTCGGGGCCGATCAGCTCGAGGCCAGGGCACTCGGCCCCAGCGGACTCATGGACCTCCTGGGAGTCGCCGCGGTGCTGCTCGAGTCGGACGGGCGCATCGACATGTGGAGCCCGCAGGCGGAACAACTGTTCGGCTACACCGCGGGCGAGGCCGTCGGCCGGTACGCCGCGCCGCTGCTCGTCCGCCCCGAGCACCGCGGCGACGCCATGAGGCTGTTCGCGGAGGTGCTGGAGACCGGCCGCAGCTGGTCGGGAGCGTTCCCCGTCCGCCACAAGGACGGCAGCACCCGGCTGGCGGAGTTCCGCAACGTCCGCCTCACGGACAGCCGCGGCCGCGTCTACGCCCTGGGGAT
The DNA here is from genome assembly GCF_042733315.1 of Streptomyces sp. NPDC059718. Lineage (NCBI taxonomy): Bacteria > Bacillati > Actinomycetota > Actinomycetes > Kitasatosporales > Streptomycetaceae > Streptomyces > Streptomyces sp. NPDC059718. The sequence goes on along the minus strand of NZ_JBHWGA010000059.1, from coordinate 5,605 downwards.
CGCCACCGACCGGCCCGTACTGCAGCGCCTGGAACGCGGCCTGGCCCTCTCCCTCCAACTTGTCTCCCAGTCCCCGATCGGGCTCGCCGTGCTCGACACCGACCTGCGCTACCTCTCCGTCAACCCCGCCCTCGCCGAGATGCACGGCCTCGCCGAGGGCGACCACATCGGGCGCCTTTTCCGCGAGGTGCTCCCCGGGGCCAGGTTCCGCATGGCGGAGGACGCGATCCGGCAGGTCCTGCGGACGGGCACACCGATCGTCGACCGGTACGTCGTCGGCCGCACGCCCGCGGACCCCGCCACCGACCGCGCCTGGTCGGTGTCCTACTTCCGGCTGGAGGACGGGAACGGGCACGTCCTGGGCATCGCCACCTCCGTGGTGGACGTCACCGACCGGCACCGTTCCGCCCAGGAGGCCGACCGCGCCCGGGCGCGCCTCGCCGTGATCGCCGACAGCTCCGCCCGCATCGGCACGTCCCTGGACGTGGAGGACACCGCCCGGGAACTCGCCGACGTCGTCGTCCCCGAACTCGCCGACTTCGCCGCCGTCGACGTCCTCGACTCCGCGCTGCGCGACGACGGCGGCGAGCCCGGCCACGACCGCCCCCGCTTCCGCGCGCTCTCCTCCAAGTGCACCGAGGCCAGTGAGGCGGCCGAGGCCTTCGGCCGGCCCGGCCGCCTCGTCTCCTACGGCCCCGACCACCTGGCCGCCCGATGCCTGGACACCGGCCGCCCCGGCCTGATCACCCACGCCGACGAGCGGAGCCTGGTGCGCATCGCCCGCGACCCCGACGCCGCCACGCTGCTCGCCCGGGCGGGCGTCCACACGGCCATGGCGGTACCGCTCATCGCCCGCGGCCGGATCCTCGGCGTCCTGGGCCTGGCCCGCGCCCGCACCCCGCAGCCCTTCGACGAGGACGACCAGACCCTCGCCTGCGAACTGGCCTCCCGCGCCGCCGTGTCCATCGACAACGCCCGCCTCCACCAGCAGCTGCGCAGCACCGCCGAGACCCTGCAGCGCAGCCTCCTCCCGCGACTTCCGTCGGCCCACCCCCGCCTCGAACTCGCCGCCCGCTACTGCGCGGCGCAGGCCAGCAACGAGGTCGGCGGCGACTGGTACGACGTGATCCCCTTCGACGACGGCAGGGTCGCCCTCGTCATCGGCGACGTCATGGGCAGCGGCGTCCCCGCGGCCACCACCATGGGACGCCTGCGCACCGCCACCTCCACCCTCGCGGGCCTCGACCTCGACCCCGCCCAGGTCCTCGGCCACCTCGACCGGATCACCCACGGGCTGGACCCCTACATCGCGACCTGCGTCTACGCGGTCCACGACCCCGGTCGCGGAGTCTGCCACCTCTCCAACGCCGGCCACCTGCCCCCGGTCGTCGTCCGCGTCGGCAAGCGCCCGGAACTGCTCGAACTGCCCACCGGCACCCCCCTGGGGGTCGGCGGCGTGCCCTTCGAGAGCACCACCGTCGACCTCGTCCCCGGGGACCGCCTCGTCCTCTACACCGACGGCCTGGTCGAGACCCGCGACCGCGCCATCGACGAGCGCCTCGACGACCTCCTCCGCCTCCTGGACGCCCCCGACGAACCGGTCGAGCAAACCTGCGACCGCCTCCTCGCCGCACTGCGCCACCCCGCCGACCGCGACGACGTGGCCCTCCTCATCGCGCGCCCGAAGGATGCGTGACAGGCGCCGTATCCTCAGCGTGGCTCGAGGCCGTCAAGGACTGCCTGGGCGCCGGCTTCGGCGTGGCCGCCCCCTTCACGCCTGCCCGTGGATCACCAGGACGCCCGCGGGCTCCGGGCGTCGAGAAGTGATGTGCCAGGTCCGTGACCCGCGGTGAACGGGCCGAGCCCGCACGGAGCGATGGCGGTCGGAGGTAGGTGTGTCCCTACACTGCGGGCATGGAGCTTGCCGCTGGTCCACCGAGCCGGTGGCATCTGGAACTCGTCGCAGGCCGGTTCGTCGAGTTGTGGGCCGATGGATTCTCCGAGACACACGGCGAGTACGTGTTCAGCAACCTCGTTCGTCTGTCCGTGCCTGACCAAGACCACGCAGATGTGACGGCAAGGACACCCACGGACCCAGAGCGTGTGGGCGTGGCAGTGGCCCGCTTCGCTGTGGAGTCCGTGACCTCAATCCACTCCGCCTCGCGGCCGCTTCGTTCTGCGAGCTGCGAGTGCCCTGCTTCCTGCGGATGAAGGACGAGGGCGCGATGTCCGCCCTCCGGACCGAGGTGGCTCGATGGACCCATCCCTTGTCATGATCGCCGAATGAGTCATGACCAGCGCAGGGCACCTTCCAAGGTGGGCGACGACCGTACGTCACTGACCTCGTTCCTCGACTATCAACGGGCCACGCTGGCCACGAAGTGCGAGGGGCTGACCGGTACCCAGCTGAAGGAGAAGGCGGTGCCGACTTCAGGCCTGTCCCTGCTGGGCCTTGTCAGGCACGCAGCGGAGGTCGAGCGCAGTTGGTTCGCGGCCTTGTGCGACGAGCGGCGTGCGGCGCTGTGGCCCGCGGTCGATGGCGTCTTCGGGGAGTTCCATGTCGACGGCGCCGACGTCGACGAGGCGTTCGCATTGTGGCATGAGGCGTGCGGACGCTCTCGTGCTGTTACGGACGCCTTCCGGTCGCTCGACGACACGGTGGAGTTCCGGGGGGAGCCGATCTCACTTCGCTACGTGCTCACCCACCTGATCGAGGAGTACGCACGGCACAACGGCCACGCCGATCTGCTGCGCGAGGCGATCGACGGAGCCGTCGGCGAGTAGGGCCGGAGCTCCGGACCGTTCCCAGGACGGTACGCCGACCGCGACGACGTGGCCCTCCTCATCGCGCGCCCGAAGGACGCGTGACAGGCGTCGCGGTCAGCAGCTATGCCGCGGCATGAACCAGACGGACCGCGCCGATCGTCGTCCCGATCACACCGAAGACCGCACCCACGGCCCTCAGCACCACGGGAGCGAGGACGGCGCCGGCCCTCGGATGGCGCGCCACACAGCGATGAAGCCGCCCCGCCGCATCGCCCACGTTGAGCGCCACCAGCAGCAGGACCACCCCCAAGCCGAGGTCGTATGCCGCCCTCAGCCCAGCATTCATCGCGGGTCCCCTCCTCCGGTTCCGCGGACGATCGGTCGGTCGCCGTGGAGCCGCCCACCCTAGCCATGACGGTGACGACTCGTCGCAGGTGCGTTCACCGGTGGACGGGGCGGCCGTCAGATGCTGCCGGGTCGTACGTCACCGATGGGTACGTCCAGCACGCGCAGTCCGCGGGCGACTTGAGTACCCACGGCCACAAGGGCGACCACTGCCGTCAGGAGCAGCATTGCGGTGGTCGGGCCGAACGCGGATGACAGGATTCCCGCGGAGAGGGGGCCGAGCCATCGCAGTGAGGAGGCGCCGGAGTCGATCGCGCTGCTGACCCGGCCCATGAGTTCGTCCGGGATCATCCGGGTCTCGTACGTGGCGAAGATGACGTTGATCGGCGACACCAGGAACAGCAGTACGGCCACCAGCACACCTATCAGCCACGGCAGGGGGACGACCCCGATCGCCGCGAAGACCACGACAGTGACCCACGAGAGCAGGATCACGATGGCACGGCCGTGAAAGCGCCTGGTGACACGGCCTGCGAACACGGCTCCGGCGAGACCTCCGACAGCACCGATCGAATTCACCCAGCCCACGAGCATCGGGCCGCCACCGTGACCACGTACCAGCACGATCACCAGGAGGAACATGCCGGCCACCGCTGCGTTGAACGTGGCGGTGTAGATGGTCAAGAACCGCAAATAGGCATCACGGCGAATGTAGGCGAGTCCCATGCGGATGCTTGCCACGACGGGCTCCCTCCGCGCTTCCCTGACGTCCGGCCCCAGCGGCTGACGGATCAGCAGCACACCCAGGGCACTCACAAGGAATGAGACGGCGTCCCCGAGGAACGGCACCCAACGAGCGAGGGAGAACAGGAAGCCCCCAGTAGGAGGTGCAGCCAGTCTGACCGCCATGTCGCGACCCTGCATCTGCGAGAAGGCCGCCGGAAGCTGCTTTGGTGGCACGATTCGCCGAAGGGCCGGACGAGACGCACCGGAGGTCAGTCCCCCGGCAAAGCCTTGAAACAGTCCGATCGCAGCAACGTACGCAACATTGACATGGTCGAAGGCCACGGCCCAGCAGACGGAGCCGACCGCCACAGCCTGGAGCAGCGAGCCCGCCAGCAGAAGCATCCGCCGTGAGTGGCGGTCGGCGAGCGAGCCGCCGACCAGCATCGTCGTGAGAGCGCCGATGCTCACGGTCGAGCCGACGATACCCGCACTCGCTGCGGATCCGGTCACGGTGAGAATCAGAAGCGGATACGCAAAAGCCGACAGAGCGGTACCGAAACCCGACACCGTCTCACCGACCCACCACCCCACGTAGTCCCGGTTGCGCCACAGCGCTTTCGACGGAGGTGTGGATTCCTGGTTGACCAGGGAGTCTTGACGGGCCGTCATGCAAAGAGCCTAGAGGAGGTGGAGCTGCGCGGGAGACGATCGACCGAGCCGTCGGCGAGCGGGCCCGGCGTCCCGGGCTCGCCCTGCCGGCCGGGCGAAACCAGGTGCGAGCTGTCCGCGCGGTGGTGTGGGATCGGGGGCATGGCGATCGTGTTGGGCACGCCGGGAGTCGACGGGTTGGGCGAGGCCGTGGGCGTGCTGCGGGAGTGGCAGTACGACGGGGCGCCGATGCAGCTGCATCCGGGAGATCTGGGCTGGTACTGGCGGTTCGGTGCGGAGGCGACGGCCGCGGCGGTCCGGACCTGGGGCCGGGACGGAAGGATTCTCGCCGTCGGGCTGCTGGACGGGCCCGAACTGTTGCGGCTGACGATCGCCCCGGACGCCCAGCGGGACGAGGAGTTGGCGCGGCAACTGGTCGAGGACGTGACCGGGCCGGAGCGCGGCGTACTGGCGGAGGGGAAGGCGTACATCGAGGCACCCAAGGGTGCGCTGGTCCACGATCTGCTCTCCGAGGACGGCTGGAACCCCGACGAGCCGTGGACGCCGCTGCGCCGCGACCTCACGGAACCGGTGGAGGACCCGGGCGTGCGGATCGAAGTGGTCCGGCAGGAGCAGTCGCATGTGCGGGCCGCGGTACAGCGGGCGTCGTTCGACAGGTCGACGTTCTTGGAGGAGCGCTGGCACGCGATGGCCGCCGGACTGCCGTACGCCGACGCCCGGTGCCTGGTCGCGTACGACGACCGGGGCCACGCGGTGGCGGCGGTGACGGTGTGGTCGGCCGGTCCGGGCAAGCCCGGGCTGCTCGAGCCGATGGGCGTGCACCGCGAACACCGCGGGCACGGCTACGGCAAGGCGATCACCCTCGCCGCGGCCGCCGCACTCCAGGTGCTGGGCTCGTCGAGCGCGATCGTCTGCACCCCGAGCTCCAATGTCGCCGCCGTCGCCACCTACACGTCAGCCGGCTTCCGGCGACTCCGGGAGGTGCGGGACCGACGCCGCGGCGCCTAGAAGACTGCTGAAAATCTTGTTGTGGGACTGCCCCGGCCGGAGGCCGGGCGGCCCTTTCGTTTATGCGGTGGCTGGGGCGATGTGCCAGGTG
>NZ_JBHWGA010000058.1:0-58110 GCF_042733315.1 Streptomyces sp. NPDC059718 | reverse complement strand
GGGGACCGATCGGTCCCGGCGCCCCTTCGGCGTCACGTCGTGTCCCGCGGGGATCAGCCCGGCCCGGTGCCGCCCGTCTCGGGGGTGCCGGTGCCGGGACCCGTGGTGCCGTTGTTCCCGCCGCTGCGGCCGTTGCCACCGCCGGTGGTGAAGCCGTTGGCCCCGTCGCCGCCGAGGGTGTCGCCGCCGAAGATCCCGCCGAGCAGGCCGTCGTCGCCACCGTTGCCGTTGCCGCCGTTGTCACCGCGGCCGTGGTGGTCGTCATCGTCGTTGCGCGGCTTCTCGGGATCCTTGATGGCGACCGTCGGCAGGCCGGGCGAGACGGTGCCGGCCAGGGCGCCGGACATCGCGTCCTTCCAGATCGGGCCCGGGGTGTCGGCGCCGTAGACCTCGGCGTGGTAGCGGCCGCCGATGGTGATGTTGGTCATCCTGCGCTTGTGGGCCGGGTCGCCGACCCAGACGGCACCCGCCATGTCCGAGGTGTAGCCCACGAACCAGGCGGCGTAGCGGAAGTCCGTCGTACCGGTCTTGCCCGCACTGTCGCGGTCGCTGAGCCCGGCCTGCTGACCGGTGCCGTCCTCGACCACGCCCTTGAGCAGGGTGTTGATCGTGGAGGCGGTCTGCTCGGACATGGCCCGCTCGCACTCGGTCTTGGGCACCGGCAGCTTCTTGCCGCTCGCGTCGGTGATCGACTCGATGGCGACCGGGGTGCAGTACTCGCCCTTGTTGGCGAAGGTCGCGTAGGCGGCGGCCATCTTCAGCGGCGACATCTCGTTGACGCCGAGGGTGAAGGAGGCGCCGAGGCCCAGCTTGGTCCCGCCGGCGCGCTTGGTGATGCCGAGGGAGTTGACCATCCGGGTCACGTCGCACAGGCCGGCGTCGGCCTCCAGGGAGACGAAGTAGGTGTTGATCGACTTCGCCAGCGCCTCCCGCATCCCGTACGGGCCGACCTCGGACTTGCTCTCGTTGGGCACCTTGTCGCTGCTGGTGTAGCGGTTGCCGTCGCAGTCGGTCACGTCCGGGTACGGCATCTCGTACGGCGAGGGGTAGGACTGCGCCGTCGACATGCCCTTCTCCAGGGCGGCCGCGGCGGTGAAGGGCTTGAACGTCGAACCCGGCTGGTAGCCCGCGCCGCCGCCCATGTTCCGGTCGACGGAGTAGTTGATCTGGGTCTGGTTCTTCTTGAAGCCGTACGGGCGGGACTGGCCCATCCCGACGATCTTGCCCGTGCCGGGCTGGACCAGGGTCACGGCGGTGGCGACGTCGTCGCTCTTGTACACGTGCTGGCTGATCGAGTCCTGGACCGCCCGCTGCGCCTTCGGGTCGAGGGTGGTGCGGACGGTGAGGCCGCCCTGGTCCCAGCGCTTGGTGCGCTCGGCCTTGGTCTTGCCGAAGGCCTTGTCGCTGAGGAAGACCTGGCGGACGTAGTCGCAGAAGAACCCGGCGCCGTTGACGGCGGTGATGCAGCCGTTCTTGGGCTGGCTGATCTTGAGGCCGAGCGGCTTCTTCTTCGCGGCGTCGGCCTCGGCCTGCGTGACGTCCTTCAGGTCGGCCATGCGCTGCAGCACCACGTCGCGGCGCTTCTTGGCCTCCTCCGGGTCGTTCACGGGGTCGTAGCGGCTCGGCGACTGGACGAGGCCGGCCAGCAGCGCGGACTCGGTGAGCGACAGGTCCTTGGCGGACTTGCTGAAGTAGCGCCGGGAGGCGGCCTCGACCCCGTAGGCCTGCTCGCCGAAGAAGGTGATGTTGAGGTAGTTCTCGAGGATCTTCTGCTTCCCCAGCTCCTGCTCGAGCTGGATGGCGTACTTCATCTCTTTGATCTTGCGACCGATGGTCTGCTGGGTGGCCTGCTGGACCTTGGTGGGGTCGTCGCCGGCCTCCTCGATGAAGACGTTCTTCACGTACTGCTGCGTCAGGGTGGACGCGCCCTCGGAGACACCGCCCTCCTGGGCGTTCTTGTTGAGCGCGCGCAGGATGCCCTTGACGTCGATCGCGCCGTGCTCGTAGAAGCGGGCGTCCTCGATGGCGACGATGGCCTGCTGCATCGGCTTGCTGATCTTGTCGAGCCCCACGACCGTGCGGTCGCGCGAGTAGACGTTCGCGATCAGGTCGCCCTTGACGTCCAGGATCCGGGTGCTCTGCGAGAGCGGCGGGCGCTTCAGCTCGCCCGGCAGGGAGTCGAAGCCGGCCGCGGTGCCCTTGGCGCTCAGTCCGAGCGCCCCCGCCGCGGGGAGCGCGATGCCGGCCAGCACGACGCCGGCGAGGACGCTGACACCCAGGAACTTGGCGGCCTGCTGAGCGGTACTGGTGCCGCCGCTGCTGGTGGGGCGCGATCGCTTGTGACCCATGGGGTGCAGCTTACGTTGCCATTCTTAAGACGTGGGCATGCTTGTTCGCCTACTCTGTAACAGACAGGCGCGAACACTGCGCACACGTCTGTCTTCCATCCTCACTCTTGTGGGTGATGAGAACTGCCCGAATTCCTGTCATATGCCAGCCATATGACCTGGATCTCAGGCCCCGGAAGTGGCGAGCTGACCGTTTTGCGGCAATTCGCCCGTTCTGCCGTCGGCTCACTCCGTCGGGTGATCTGCCGCGTACCCATAGTCCGTTCGGGCCATTCAAGATTGGGCCTGAAAGGGCTGTTGCGTCGTGCCCACCTTCCGTAACGTCCTCAACTGGCAACGGTGAATATGCCGCTTGCCGCCGTGGGGGAGCCTCGATTCGGGAGAGGACGGCGCCAGCATGAGCAGCTGGGTTACGGACTGGAGTACGCAGGCCGCGTGCCGCACGACGGATCCGGATGAACTTTTCGTCCAGGGAGCGGCCCAGAACAGGGCCAAGGCGGTGTGCACCGGCTGCCCGGTACGCACCGAGTGCCTGGCCGACGCCCTGGACAACCGTGTGGAATTCGGCGTCTGGGGCGGGATGACCGAGCGGGAGCGCAGGGCGCTGCTGCGCCGGCGTCCCACGGTCACCTCGTGGCGCAGGCTCCTGGAGACGGCGCGCACGGAGTACGAGCGCAGCACGGGTGTGCTCCCGCTCGACGACGAGGGCTACGACGGGGACTACGACGACTACGCCGCCGTCGGCTGACCCTGCGCGAGACGTTCGCCGATCGCGCGCAGGCCCTCGAGGTCGTGCACGTCGCCGGGCAGGGCCGCGACGTCCACCATGGGCACGTCCGGGTGCACCGAGACGAAACGCTCACGGGTGCGCCGCTCGCGCGCGACCAGCTGCATCCGTTCGGCGTGCAGGCGCAGCAGGCCGGCGGTGAGGCGGTCGGCGTCCAGCGGGTCCGTGGACCGGCCCGCGGCGGGGTCCTGCGCGGGCACGGAAACGGTCGGGGAGCCGGTGGGCGATTCGGGAGAGCTGGTGTCCGCACTGTCCGTACTGGGGGTCCCTTCGCCGCCGTCGGCCGTACGGAGTCCAGCTTTCCCGCCGGGCTGATCCACAATGCCGACGCTTTGAAGATTTTCTGCGGATTCGTCAAACTCCCCGGTCAGCCGGGGAGTTGACGGATATCCGGCGACGGGGTCGGCGTCGGAGGCGTCAGCGGCATCCAGGTCGGCCAGGTCGTCCAGGTCGTCCAGTGCTTCCGCCGCCGCCAGCGCCCGCTCCGCCGTGAGCTGCGCCGCCCCGCTGCCGTGCACACGGTTCAGCACCAGCCCGGCGAGCGGCATGTCCTCCGCCGCCAGCCGCTCCACGAAGTACGAGGCCTCCCGCAGCGCGTCCCGCTCCGGCGCGGCCACGACCAGGAACGCCGTCCCGTTCGCCTGGAGCAGCTTGTAGGTGGCGTCCGCACGGGAGCGGAAGCCGCCGAACATCGAGTCCATCGCCGCCACGAAGGTCTGCACGTCGCGCAGCAGGTGCGCGCCCATGACCTTGCTGAGCGTGCCGGTCATCATCGACATCCCGACGTTGAGGAACTTCACGCCGGCTCGCCCCCCGACCTTCGCGGGGGCCATCAGCAGCCGGATGAAGCGCCCGTCCAGGAAGGATCCCAGCCGCTTGGGGGCGTCCAGGAAGTCCAGCGCCGACCGGCTCGGCGGGGTGTCGACGATGATCAGGTCCCACGCGTCGAGCGCGCGCAGCTGGCCCAGCTTCTCCATGGCCATGTACTCCTGCGTGCCGGCGAAGCCCGCGGAGAGCGACTGGTAGAAGGGGTTGTCCAGGATCGCCCGGGCCCGTTCCCGGTCCGTGTGCTGGAGCACGACCTCGTCGAAGGTCCGCTTCATGTCGAGCATCATCGCGTGCAGCTCACCGCCCGCGGACTCGTCGATCCCGGCCACCTTGCGCGGGGTGTTGTCGAGTTCCGTGAGGCCCATGGACTGCGCCAGCCGACGCGCCGGGTCGATGGTCAGTACGACGGCCTTGCGGCCGCGTTCGGCGGCACGGACGCCCAGCGCCGCGGCGGTGGTGGTCTTGCCGACCCCGCCCGAGCCGCAGCAGACGACGATCCGGGTCCTCGGATCGTCGATCAGCGGGTCGATGTCCAATACCGGACTCTCCAGGCTCATGCGACCCCCAGCCCCTGCTTCCGCAGATTTTCAGCCAATCTGTACAACCCGCCGAGATCGACCCCGTCGCCCATCAGTTCCAGCTCGTACGCGGGCAGCCCCAGCGCGGCCAGTTCCTCGCGCTGGGACCGTTCCAGGGCCACGCGCTCGGCGTGCTCGTGCGCCTGCGCCAGCAGCGGGTCGACGAGCCGCTCCGCGAGGCCGCCGCGCCGCGCGCCGCCCAGCCCGGCCTGGGAGAGCGCCTTGGCGATCGCCGTGCGCTGCCCGTCGCGCGCCGAGGCCACGGCCGCGCCGTCCATCACCACCGGGCGCACCATGTTGATGACCACGGCCCCGGTCGGCAGCCCGGCCTCGCGCAGCTCGGTCACGCCGTCCACGGTCTCCTGGACCGGCATCTCCTCCAGGAGGGTGACCAGGTGCACCGCCGTCTCCGGGGACTTCATCACCCGCATCACGGCCTGCGCCTGATTGTGTATCGGGCCGAACCGGGCCAGCCCGGCGACCTCGTCGTTGACGTTGAGGAAGCGCGTGATCCGCCCGGTCGGCGGCGCGTCCAGCACCACCGCGTCGTACGACCGCCAGCCCGCCCGGTCCTTGCGGCGCACGGCCTCGCAGACCTTGCCGGTCAGCAGGACGTCGCGCAGTCCCGGCGCCACGGTGGTGGCGAAGTCGATCGCGCCCAGCTTCTTCAGGGCCCGGCCGGCCCGGCCGAGCTTGTAGAACATGTCGAGGTAGTCCAGCAGCGCCTGTTCGGCGTCGATGGCCAGGGCGTACACCTCGCCGCCGCCCGGGGCCACGGCGATCTTGCGCTCCTCGTAGGGGAGGGCCTCGGTCTCGAAGAGCTGTGCGATGCCCTGCCGTCCCTCCACCTCCGTCAGCAGTGTCCGTCGACCCTCGGCGGCGAGGGCGAGTGCCAGCGCGGCGGCGACCGTCGTCTTGCCGGTACCGCCCTTGCCCGTCACGATGTGGAGCCTCACACCTGCGAGCCTAACCAGTCGAGGGCGGGGCTACTCGGGGGCGGGGCTGTGCCAGGCATTACAGTCCCCTCATGACGAAGTGGGAATACGCGACCGTGCCGCTGCTGGTGCACGCGACGAAGCAGATCCTGGACACCTGGGGCGAGGACGGCTGGGAGCTCGTCCAGGTCGTGCCGGGCCCGAACAACCCCGAGCAGCTGGTGGCGTACTTCAAGCGGGAGAAGAACGCGTGAGCGCGGTCGAGCAGCGGCTGGCGGAACTGGGGCTGGAGCTCCCAGCGGTGGCCGCCCCGCTCGCCGCGTACGTCCCGGCCGTCCGGTCCGGTGCGTACGTCTTCACCGCGGGCCAGCTGCCGCTCGTCGAGGGCAAGCTGACCTGCACCGGCAAGGTCGGCGCCGAGGTCACCGCGGACGAGGCCAAGCAACTCGCCCGCACCTGCGCGCTCAACGCCCTGGCCGCGGTCCGCTCCGTCGTGGGTGACCTCGACCGCGTCAAGCGCGTCGTGAAGGTCGTCGGCTTCGTCGCCTCCGCCCCCGACTTCACCGGGCAGCCGGCCGTCGTCAACGGCGCGAGCGAGCTGCTCGGCGAGGTCCTCGGCGAGAAGGGCGTGCACGCCCGCAGCGCCGTCGGCGTGGCCGTCCTGCCGCTCGACGCGCCGGTCGAGGTCGAGATCCAGGTCGAGGTCGAGGACTGACGTCCCGCACCCCTCCGGCGGAGCCGTGCCCCGGCCACCGGAGGGGTACCCCGGGCCCGCCCGGCCCGGGCCCTATCGAACATCCCCGCGGAAGCGCATAGCATCCGCCACATGACCACCACGAACGGCCAGTGGTTCCCGGCGAGCTGGCCCGAGCGCATCCGCGCCCTCACCGCGGGCACCCTGGAGCCCGTCGTGCCGCGCCGTGCGGCGACCGTCCTGCTGCTGCGGGACGCCGACGGCGGCCCCGCCGTGCACATGCTGCGGCGCCGGGCCTCGATGGCCTTCGCCGCGGGCGCGTACGCCTATCCCGGTGGCGGTGTGGACCCGCGCGACGAGCGTCCGGTGGCCTGGGCGGGACCCCCGCCGCCGACCTGGGCCGCCCGGCTGGGCGAGGGCCTGGACCCCGCCGCCGCGCAGGCGATCGTGTGCGCGGCCGTGCGCGAGACCTTCGAGGAGTCAGGCGTGCTGCTGGCCGGGCCCGACGAGGAGTCCGTCGTCGCGGACACCACCGGCGAGGACTGGGAGGCCGACCGGCGCGCCCTGGTCTCGCGGGAGCTGTCCTTCGCCGACTTCCTCGCCCGCCGTTCCCTGGTGCTCCGCTCCGACCTGCTCGGCCCGTGGGCCCGCTGGATCACCCCGGAGTTCGAGGAGCGCCGGTACGACACCTGGTTCTTCGTGACCGCGCTCCCGCCCGGCCAGCGCACCCGCGACGTGTCGGGCGAGGCGGACCGCACGGTGTGGCTGCGGCCCGCCGAGGCCGTGGCCGGTTACGACCGCGGCGAGATGACCATGCTGCCGCCGACGATCGCGACGCTGCGGGAGCTGCTGCCGTACGACTCGGCGTCAGCGGCCCTGGCGGGCGCCGCGGACGGGCGCGACCTCACCCCGGTGCTGGCACGGGCCACGCTGGTGGGCGAGGAGATCGTGCTGACCTGGCCCGGCCACGAGGAGTTCACCAAGCGCATGGGAGCCGCCGAATGACCTCGGCCCTTCAGCCCGGCAAGCCCCGCGCGGAGGTCGGGGGCCGGGCGACCGCCCGCGCGGTGTGCGTGCTCGCGCCGAACCCCTCGCCGATGACGCTGGACGGCACGAACACCTGGCTCGTCTCCGAGCCGGACTCCGAGCTCGCCGTCGTCATCGACCCGGGGCCGCTCGACGAGGGCCACCTGAACAACGTGGTCTCCACCGCGCACTCCCTCGGCAAGCGGATCGCCCTCACCCTGCTCACCCACGGCCACCCCGACCACGCCGAGGGCGCGGGCCGCTTCGCCGAGCTGACGGGGACGGCGGTGCGCGCCCTCGACCCGGCGCTGCGCCTGGGCGACGAGGGCCTGTCCGCGGGCGACGTCGTCACCACCGGCGGCCTGGAGCTGCGCGTCGTGCCCACCCCCGGGCACACCGCGGACTCGCTCTCCTTCCACCTGCCCGCCGACCGGGCCGTGCTCACCGGCGACACCGTCCTCGGCCGTGGCACCACGGTCGTCGCCCACCCCGACGGGCGGCTGGGTGACTACCTGGACTCCCTGCGCCGGCTGCAGGCGCTCACGATGCACGACGGCGTCGCCACCGTCCTGCCCGGCCACGGCCCGGTCCTGGCCGACGCCCGGGGCGCGGTCGAGTTCTACCTCGCCCACCGCGCCCACCGCCTCGCCCAGGTCGAGACGGCCGTCGAGCAGGGCCTCGCGACCCCCTCCGAGGTCGTCGCGCACGTCTACGCGGACGTCGACCGCGCCCTGTGGCCGGCCGCCGAGCTGTCGGTGCGGGCGCAGCTGGACTACCTGCTGGAGCACGGGCTGATCTGACGTCCGGTGTGCCCGCCCGGCGCCCCGCGCCCCGCGGACGCCGCAGGAGACGCCGAAGGGGCGCCCACCTCCGGGTGGGCGCCCCTTCGTACGCGTACGGGCGTCAGCGCGAGCGCTTCGCCAGCCGCTCGACGTCCAGCAAGATGACCGCCCGCGCCTCCAGGCGCAGCCAGCCGCGGCCCGCGAAGTCGGCGAGGGCCTTGTTGACGGTCTCGCGGGAGGCGCCCACCAGCTGGGCGAGCTCCTCCTGCGTGAGGTCGTGGACGACGTGGATGCCCTCCTCGGACTGCACGCCGAAGCGGCGCGACAGGTCCAGCAGCGCCTTGGCGACGCGGCCCGGGACGTCGGAGAAGACCAGGTCGGACATGACGTCGTTGGTGCGGCGCAGGCGCCGGGCGACGGCGCGCAGCAGCGCGGTGGAGACCTCGGGGCGGGCGTTGAGCCACGGCTGCAGGTCGCCGTGGCCGAGGCCGAGCAGCTTGACCTCGGTCAGTGCGGTGGCGGTGGCGGTGCGCGGGCCGGGGTCGAAGAGCGACAGCTCACCGATCAGCTCGCCGGGGCCGACGACGGCGAGCATGTTCTCGCGGCCGTCGGGGGAGGTGCGGTGCAGCTTCACCTTGCCCTCGGTGACGACGTACAGCCGGTCCCCGGGTTCCCCCTCGTGGAACAGCGAGTCGCCACGCGCGAGCGTGACCTCCGTCATGGAGGCGCGCAGTTCAGCGGCCTGCTCATCGTCGAGCGCCGCGAATAGCGGTGCGCGCCGCAGAACGTCGTCCACGAGCTCTCTCCTTGTCGACATCGCTGGGTCGGTCCCCATCATGCCCGACAGCAAAACAGTGCGATCAATCACAAGTCTGTCTTATGTGCTCGTGTGATTGTGCTCCGGGGGTCCGTTTGGGGGCCGGATCACGGCTCTCCAGGGCGATTGTCGGTGGTGAGGCTTAGGCTGGCCGGGTGTCCGATACGCCAAGTGCGCAGAAGAAACGGCAGGGTGGCGGGGCCAGGAGGGCGACCGCCGCCGCGGATTCCGCTGTGAGCGAACAGCCCGCCCGGGCGACCCCCGCAGGCCGCGCGCGGGCGTCCGGCAAGCCCGAGTCGCGGCTCGCGATGGTCCGCAGGGCCCGGCGGATCAACCGCGAGCTCGCCGAGGTGTATCCGTACGCCCACCCCGAGCTCGACTTCGAGAACCCCTTCCAGTTGCTCGTCGCCACGGTGCTCTCGGCCCAGACGACCGACCTGAGGGTCAACCAGACCACCCCCGCGCTGTTCGCGAAGTACCCGACGCCGGAGGACCTTGCGGCCGCCGACCCGGAGGAGCTCGAGCAGATCCTCCGTCCCACCGGCTTCTTCCGCGCCAAGGCGCGGGCGCTGCTCGGCCTGTCGGCGGCGCTCCGTGACACCTTCGGCGGCGAGGTGCCCGGCCGGCTGGAGGACCTGGTCACGCTGCCCGGCGTGGGCCGCAAGACGGCCAACGTGGTGCTCGGCAACGCCTTCGGCGTCCCCGGCCTCACCGTGGACACCCACTTCCAGCGGCTGGTCCACCGTTTCGGCTGGACCGGCGCGAAGGAGCCGGAGAAGATCGAGCAGGACATCATGGCGATCTTCCCGAAGAGCGAGTGGACGATGCTCTCGCACCGTCTGATCTTCCACGGCCGCCGGATGTGCCACGCCCGCCGCCCCGCCTGCGGCGTCTGCCCGATCGCGCCGCTGTGCCCGTCGTACGGCGAGGGCGAGACGGATCCGGAGAAGGCGAAGAAGCTGCTGAAGTACGAGATGGGCGGTGGCCCGGGGCAGCGGCTCAAGCCGCCGCCGGGATTCCCGGGCACGGCGGCGCCGCCGCTGGAGGTGGAGTGACGCAGGCACGACCCGACATCGAGGACGTCACGGTCGACCGCGAGGGGCTGCCGTCCTGGCTCGGCCCGGTGGTCCGCGCGGTCGACGGCGTACGGCCCGAGCAGCTCAGCCGCTTCCTGCCGCCGCCGAGCGGCGGCCGTCCCTCCGCGGTCCTCATCCTCCTCGGCGCGGGGGCCGAGGGGCCCGAGCTGCTCCTGATGGAGCGGGCGGCCTCCCTGCGCTCGCACGCGGGGCAGCCCTCCTTCCCGGGCGGCGCGCTCGACCCGGAGGACGGCGACCCGGAGGGCGAGGGGCCGCTGCGGGCGGCGCTGCGCGAGGCCTGGGAGGAGACCGGCCTCGACCCGTCGGGGGTGCAGGTCTTCGGGGTGCTCCCGCGGCTCTACATCCCGGTGAGCGATTTCGTCGTGACGCCGGTCCTCGGCTGGTGGCGTACGCCGTCCCCGGTGGGAGCGGTCGACCTGGCCGAGACCGCACGGGTGTTCACCGTCCCCGTGGCGGATCTCACCGATCCCGCCAACCGGGCCATGGTGACGCATCCCAGCGGCTTCCAGGGGCCCGCGTTCCTGGTGCAGGACGCCCTGGTGTGGGGTTTCACCGCGGGCCTGATCGACCGGATCCTCCACCACGCGGGCTGGGAACGACCCTGGGATCGTGCAAAGACGGTCCCGCTGGGTTGATCCTCCATGAGACGGTGTCCCGGTGAATGTGCTGGACATCGTGCTGCTGCTGGCCGCCGTGTGGTTCGCGATCGTGGGCTACCGCCAGGGATTCATCGTCGGCGTGATGTCGGTGGTCGGATTCCTCGGCGGTGGTCTCGTCGCGGTCTACGTGCTGCCCGCGATCTGGAACGCGGTCACCGACAACGCGCAGCCCGGCACGGTGGCGGTCGTCGCGGCGGTGGTCCTGATCATCGTGTGCGCGTCGGTGGGCCAGGCCTTCACCACGCACCTCGGCAACAAGGTCCGTACGCACGTCAGCTGGTCACCGGCGCGGGCGATCGACGCCATCGGCGGCGCCCTGGTGAACGTCCTGGCGATGCTGCTGGTCGCCTGGCTCATCGGCTCCGCGCTCGCCACCACGACCACGCTGCCCAGCCTCGGCCGCGAGGTCCGCTCCTCCCGGGTGCTGCTGGGGGTGGCGCAGGTCGTGCCGCGCGAGGCCGACAACTGGTTCGCCGACTTCAGTTCGGTGCTCGCGCAGAACGGACTGCCGCAGGTCTTCTCGCCGTTCGGCAACGAGCCGATCACCGCCGTCCCCGCTCCCGACCCGGCGCTCGCCGACAGCGCGGTCGTCGGCCGCGCGCGGCGCAGCATCGTCAAGGTCGTCGGCACCGCACCGAGCTGCGGCAAGGTGCTGGAGGGCACCGGCTTCGTCTTCGCGCCCCACCGGGTGATGACCAACGCCCACGTCGTCGGCGGCGTCGACAACCCGACCGTGCAGATCGGCGGCGAGGGCCGGGTGTACGACGGCAAGGTCGTGCTCTACGACTGGCAGCGCGACATCGCCGTGATCGACGTACCGTCCCTGGACGCGCCCGCGTTGTCCTTCAGCACCACCGACGCCGGGTCACGGGACGACGCCATCGTCGCCGGCTTCCCGGAGAACGGCGGCTTCGACGTGCGTGCCGCCCGGGTACGCGGCCGCATCCCCGCCTCGGGCCCGGACATCTACCACCAGGGCACCGTCGAGCGCGACGTCTACTCGCTGTACACGCTCGTCCGCCAGGGCAACTCCGGCGGACCGCTGCTCACCCCCGAGGGGCGGGTCTACGGCGTGGTGTTCGCCAAGTCCCTCGACGACGCGGACACCGGCTACGCCCTGACGGCCGACGAGGTCCAGCCGGACGTCCAGGCCGGGCGTACGGCGAACCGGCAGGTCGACACCCAGGGGTGCGCCCTGTAGGGCCTCCGGGGGGAGCGGGCCGGTCGGCGAGGGGCCGGGCGGTCAGTCGCTGCGGGTATGCCTCAGCCGGGCGCCCACCCAGCGGGCGCGGCGCCTGAGGATGTGGGGAATGCCGAGGCGGGAGCCTCCGGACCGATGGTCCGGGGCCTGCGTCCCGGTGGTGACCCGCGCTCCGTTGGCGCGGCGGTCGCGTGACACGTCACGGTAGTCGTGCGTCCAGCCCATACCGAGCTGTCTGCCCGGGGTCCATGGTCGGTAACCGCCTGGCGCTCCATCAGTTGGCCTATGCGCCCGGCATTTGGCCGATCGTCATACTGGATTAACGGTCCGGTTCCGGGTCCTTGAGCCAGTTGACCAGCTCGGCCGAGAACACCGCCGGATCCTCCTCGTGGGGGAAGTGCCCCAGCCCCTCGAAGAGCCGCCAGCGGTACGGCGCCTCCACGTACTCCCCGCTGCCCGCGGCGTGCCGGGACCGCATCGCCGGGTCGAGCGAGCCGTGCAGGTGCAGCGTGGGCACGCGCACCGGACGCTTCATGCGGCGGTTGAACTGGAAGCCGTCCACCCGGGCCAGCGAGCGCACCATCCAGCGGTACGGCTCGATCGAGCAGTGCGCCGTCGACGGGATGAGCATCGCCCGGCGGTAGGCGTCGACCGTCCCGTCCTCCGGCAGCCGGGGCCCCGACCAGTCCCGCAGCAGCCGTCCCACCAGCGCCGCGTCGTCCGCGACCAGCTGCCGCTCCGGGACGAACGGGCGCTGGAACCCCCACACGTAGCCGCCGGCCGCGCTGTGCCGCAGGTCCGTCAGCATCGCCGAGCGCCAGCGCCGCGGGTGCGGCATGGAGCACACCGCGAGCCGCCGGACGAGCTTGGGCCGCATCGCGGCCGCCGTCCAGGCCAGGTATCCGCCGAGGTCGTGCCCGACCAGCGCGGCGTCCGGCTCGCCGAGCGAGCGGATCACGCCGGTGACGTCGAGCGCCAGGTTCGCGGGGTCGTAGCCGCGCGGTGTGCGGTCGCTGCCGCCCACCCCGCGCAGGTCCATCGCGACCGCGCGGAAGCCCGCGTCGGCCAGCGCGGTCAGCTGGTGCCGCCAGGTCCACCAGAACTGCGGGAAGCCGTGCAGCAGCAGCACCAGGGGGCCGTCGCCGAGCTCGGCGATGTGGAAGCGGGCACCGTTCGCGGCGACGTCCCGGTGGGTCCAGGGCCCGTCGATGCGCACCACCGGGGAACTATCAGCGACCGTCATGCCCCGAGCGTGTCACACCTTGGCCTCCACCGTGGCCTCCGTCGTGCCGGAGGGGGCGCTCCGGGGGTGCGGCTTGACGCCCTGCAGCACCGCCGCGGTCTCCTTCGCCGAGGCGATGCTGCGCTCCGGCTTCTTGATCTTCTTGAACTTCGAGCGCGCCATCAGGCCCAGCAGACCGGCCAGCACCAGGTACGCCGCGCCGACGATGAGGAACGACCAGGCGAGGCCGAGCCCCAGGTTGTGGATGCCGTACGCCGCCGCGAAGCTGAGCACCGGCAGCGAGAAGAGGGCCAGGATGCCGGCCGCGCCCACCGCGCCGCCGCCGATGCCGGCGCGCTTCACGTCCTGCCGCAGCTCGGCCTTGGCGAGGGCGATCTCCTCGTGGACCAGCTCGGACAGGTCCGCCGTCGCCGAGGCGAAGAGATGGCCGAGGCTCCGGCTTCCGTTCGGGCTCACGGTCACCCCCACGTTCACGGGCTCGTCCGCTGGGCTCATCGGGTCCTCCGTCGTCGTCATGGTGCGTCAGTCGTCATACGGGGCATTCGGGTTACCCCCCGATCATGCCGGACTCATCCTCGCCGGTGTCCCCGGAGCGCGCCACTTCCGCGAGCCTGCGGTGCTCGGCGGCCTTCGCCTCGTGGATCGCGGCCATGCGCAGGTGGAACTCGGGGTCCGCCCACTCGTAGACGTCCGGTACGCCGTCCCGGTCCTCGTCGCGCTCCTCGTCCTGGCAGATGCGGCGGTACTTGTCGTTGCGGAGCTTGAGCAGCACCGCGGCGAGCACCGCCGAGGTGAACGAGCCGATCAGGACGGCCGCCTTGACCTCCTCGGTCAGCACCTGGTCGCCCTCGAAGGCCAGCTCGCCGATGAGCAGGGAGACCGTGAAGCCGATCCCGGCGAGCGTGGCGACGGCCAGGACGTCGGCCCAGGCCAGGTCGGGGTTGAGCTCCGCGCGGGTGAAGCGCGCCGCCAGCCATGTGCCGCCGAACACCCCGACCGCCTTGCCGACGACCAGTCCCAGCACCACGCCCAGCGTCTCGGGGCGGCCGAACACCTCGGCGAGCGTGCCGCCGGCGATCGGCACCCCGGCGGAGAAGAGCGCGAAGAGCGGCACCGCGATCCCGGCCGAGAGCGGCCGTACGAGGTGCTCGATCCGCTCTCCTGGGGACTGCTCCTCGCCCTCGCGCCGGTGGCAGCGCAGCATCAGGCCCATCGCGACGCCCGCGATCGTGGCGTGCACCCCGCTGGCGTGCATCAGCGCCCAGTTGACCAGGGCGAGCGGCACGTACACGTACCAGCCGTGCACCTCGCAGCGCAGCAGCACCCGGAACAGCACGAGCCCGGCGAGGGCCAGGGCCAGCGCGACGAGGTTGATGCCCGAGGTGAAGAAGACCGCGATGATCAGGATCGCGAAGAGGTCGTCCACGACGGCCAGCGTCAGCAGGAACGCGCGCAGTGCCGACGGCAGTGCGGTGCCGAGCACCGCCAGCACCGCCAGGGCGAACGCGATGTCGGTCGCCATCGGCACCGCCCAGCCCTGCAGGGACCCGCCGCCCGCGGCGTTGACCACCGCGTACACCACCGCGGGCGCGGCCATGCCGCAGATCGCGGCGACGACGGGGAGCGCCGCCGCCGAGGGACGGCGCAGCTCCCCCGCGACCAGTTCCCGCTTGAGTTCGATGCCGGCGACGAAGAAGAAGACCGTCAGCAGCCCGTCCGCGGCCCAGTGCCCCACCGACAGGTCCAGGTGCAGCGCGCCGGGCCCGAAGCTGAAGGCGACGGTGGACCGGTACGAGGCGCTCAGCGGGGTGTTCGCCCAGACCAGCGCGACGACGGCGGCCAGCAGCAGGATCACGCCGCCCACGGTCTCCGTCCGCAGCGCGTCGGCGACGTACTTCCGTTCGGGGAGGGACATCCGGCCCAGGAAGACGGAACGGCGGCGGTTGGTCGCGGTCACGGGGGGTGGACCTCCGGTCGGGCTCGGCATGGCTGATCACCTTGCCGACCAGACTTCCCGGCACGCCCCGATCCACTGTCGCGTTTCTTACGCGCCCGGCAGCTTATCGGGTCGGCGCCGGAGCCTCCGGCGTTTTTCACATTACGGACAATCGCCGGGCGTCGCAGGGCCCCCGCGCCCCTGGGGAACGGCGAAGAGGCCCCCGCAGGGGCCTCTTCGGTGCGGTGACGGAGACCGGTCAGTCCTCGCTCGCGGCGCTCGGGAGCTTCGTCTGGATGAGGTCCATGACCGTGGAGTCCGTCAGGGTGGTGACGTCCCCCAGCTCCCGGTTCTCGGCGACGTCGCGCAGCAGACGCCGCATGATCTTGCCGGAACGGGTCTTCGGCAGCTCGGCCACCGTCAGGATCCGCTTCGGCTTGGCGATCGGGCCGAGCGTCTTGGCGACGTGGTCGCGCAGCTCGGCGATCAGCTCGTCGCCGTCCTCCGCCGCGGCGGTGCCGCGCAGGATCACGAAGGCGACGATGGCCTGGCCGGTGGTGGCGTCGGTGGCGCCGACCACGGCCGCCTCGGCGACCTTCGGGTGCGAGACGAGGGCCGACTCGACCTCGGTGGTGGAGATGTTGTGGCCCGAGACGAGCATGACGTCGTCCACCCGGCCGAGCAGCCAGATGTCGCCGTCCTCGTCCTTCTTGGCGCCGTCGCCGGCGAAGTAGCGGCCCTCGAAGCGGGACCAGTAGGTGTCGAGGTAGCGCTGGTCGTCTCCCCAGATGGTGCGGAGCATCGACGGCCACGGCTCGGTGAGGACGAGGTAGCCGCCGGAGCCGTTGGGCACCTCGTTGGCCTCGTCGTCCACGACGGTGGCGGAGATGCCGGGCAGCGCACGCTGCGCGGACCCGGGCTTGGTCTCCGTCACGCCGGGCAGCGGGGAGATCATCATGGCGCCGGTCTCGGTCTGCCACCAGGTGTCCACGATCGGGCAGCGGCCGCCGCCGATGTGCTCGCGGTACCAGATCCACGCCTCGGGGTTGATCGGCTCGCCGACGCTGCCCAGGACGCGCAGCGAGGACAGGTCGAACTTGGCGGGGATGTCGTCGCCCCACTTCATGAAGGTGCGGATCGCCGTGGGGGCGGTGTAGAGGATCGTGACCCCGTACTTCTGGACGATCTCCCAGAAGCGGCCCTGGTGCGGGGTGTCCGGGGTGCCCTCGTACAGCACCTGGGTGGCGCCGTTGGCCAGCGGGCCGTAGACGATGTACGAGTGGCCGGTGACCCAGCCGACGTCGGCGGTGCACCAGTAGACGTCGGTCTCCGGCTTCAGGTCGAAGACCGCGTGGTGGGTGTAGGCGGCCTGCGTCAGGTAGCCGCCCGAGGTGTGCAGGATGCCCTTGGGCTTACCGGTGGTGCCGGAGGTGTAGAGGATGAAGAGCGGGTGCTCGGCCTCGAAGGCCTCCGGGGTGTGCTCCGCGGACTGCCGCTCGACGATCTCGTGCCACCACACGTCGCGGCCCTCGGTCCAGGCGACCTCCTGGCCGGTGCGGCGCACGACGAGCACCTTCCCCACGCTTGCGGAGCGGGCGACCGCGTCGTCCACGGCGGGCTTCAGCGCGGACGGCTTGCCGCGGCGGTAGCCGCCGTCGGCGGTGATGACCAGCTTGGCGTCGGCGTCGGCGATGCGGGCGGCCAGCGCGTCGGCCGAGAAGCCGCCGAAGACCACCGAGTGCGCGGCGCCGACGCGGGCGCAGGCCAGCATCGCCACGACGGTCTCGGGGATCATGGGCATGTAGATCGCGACCCGGTCGCCGGCCGTCACGCCCAGCTCGGTCAGGGCGTTCGCGGCGCGGCTCACCTCGTCCTTGAGCTCGGCGTAGGTGATGGCCCGGCCGTCACCGGGCTCGCCCTCGAAATGGAGCGCCACCCGGTCGCCGTTTCCGGCCTCGACGTGCCGGTCGACGCAGTTGTAGGCGACGTTCAGGGTGCCGTCGGCGAACCACTTCGCGAACGGCGGGTTGGACCAGTCCAGGGTCTCGGTCGGCTCCTTCGCCCAGGTCAGCCGGCGGGCCTGCGCCGCCCAGAAGCCCAGTCGGTCGTCACCGGCCTGCTGGTAGGCCTCCGCGGTCACATTGGCACCGGCCGCCAGCTCAGCGGGCGGAGCGAACCGGCGCTCCTCCTTCAAAAGGTTGGCCAGGCTCTCGTTGCTCACGCCGTGCTCCTTCGCAGGGTGTCCTTTTGTGTCCCAGGCCATAGCTCACCAGCCGGAGGGGCGGGATGACAAGGGCTCGCGCCAAAAATTGGTTTAGACCTGTCATGGTGGAGCACCCGCACACGGGTCCGGCCCGCCGGCAGGTGCGCGGCGGGCCGGGACGCGCGGGCCGCCCGGTGCGGGCGGCCCGCTCAGACGGTGTCGAGCACCTCCGGCCGTACGGCGGCGAACGTGCCGGTCCCGGGGTCGAGGACGTAGGCCTGGGCCTCGGCGACGTGGAAGTACATGCCGTGCAGCTGGAGCGATCCCTCGGCCACCCGGCGGGCGACGCAGGCATGGGCCATCAGGTGGTCCAGCTGCTGCACCACGTTGACGAGGCAGAGCCGTTCGAGGTCGTCGGCCACCGGGCGGTCGGCGAGGGCGACCTCGCCGCGTCCGGGCCGGCCGGTCCGCTCCATCCGGGCGAGGCTCGGGCGGCCGTGCCGGAGCCAGCGGGCCAGCGGGGTCTGCGCCCCCGGCTCGTGGCCCGCCCCGCCCAGCAGCGCCTGCATGGCACCGCACCCGGAGTGCCCGCACACGGTGATGCTGCCGACCTTCAGCACCTCCACCGCGTACTCGATGGCGGCGCCCACCGAGTCGCAGGAGGCGTCGCCGCCGGGCGGCGGCATCAGGTTGCCCACGTTGCGTACGGTGAACAGGTCACCGGGTCCGCTCGAGGTGATCATGCTGGTGACCAGGCGCGAGTCGGCGCAGGTGAGGAAGAGCTGGGTGGGCCGCTGCCCCTCGCGGGCGAGCCGCGCCAGCTCGTCCCTGACCAGCGGCGCCGTGTTGCGCTGGAAGGCGCTGAGCCCGCCCACCAGCTGCCCGGCGGCACCCGCCTCCGTACCCGGTTTGGTGCAGTGGTGGTTGCGCCACGGCGTCCAGGGGCGGCAGGCGTGCGCGCTCGACGGGACCGTGATCGGCGTGCCCGACCGGCCCGTGAGGGTCGCCCAGCCGCCACGCGCCCGGTGACCCTCGCACCAGTGCTGCAGCGACTCGTACGCCGCGTGGTCCATGAAGGAGCCGTCCAGGGTGATCACGGCGCTGGCGCCGTCCGGCACCTCCGCCAGTGCCCGGGTCAGCCGGGGCACCGCGAGGAAGGTCAACTGCCCGCGTACGTGCACCTGGTGGACGCCGGACTCCTCCGCCACCGTGATCCGGGTGTGCGTCAGCCGGCGCAGCGACAGGAAGACGGCCACGGCGATGCCGGTCAGGACCCCCTCCAGCACGCCGAGCAGCAGCACCGCGCCGAGCGTCGCCGCGTAGACCGGGAACTCCCGGTGCCGCTGCACGTGCTTGATGTGCGCGAAGCTCAGCATCTTCAGCCCGACCACCATGACCAGGGCGGCGAGGGCGGCGAGCGGGATGTGCTCCAGCAGCCCGGCCAGCAGTCCGGCGCACAGCAGCACCCACACCCCGTGCAGTGCCGTGGCCCGGCGCGTCCGTGCGCCCGCGGCCACGTTCGCCGAGCCGCGGATCGCGCCGCCGGCCACCGGCAGTCCGCCGAGCAGGCCCGAGACGACGTTGGACGCGCCCTGCCCGAGCAGCTCGCGGTTGAGACGGGCCGGGACGGTGTCCCCGGGCTTCCCGCGCCCGGAGCGCAGCTTGTCGATCGCCACCGCCGACAGCAGCGACTCCATGCTCGCGACCAGGGTGACGGTCAGGACGGCGGCGGCGATGCCGAGCACCGGCCCGTGCGGCAGCCCGGGGAGGGCCACCGCGTGCCAGGCGGGCAGGTCGACCCGCGGCACCACGATGGGCACGCCGACGGCGGTCGCCGCCGCGATGGCGGCGAGCGGTGCGGGGACCGTGCGCAGCGCCTTGCCGGCCCGCCCGGGCAGGCGCGGCCAGCCGACCAGCACGGTCACCGTCACCGCCGCGATCAGCAGCGCTCCCGGATGCGGGGACGACAACTGCTGCGGCAGGGCGGCCAGGTTGGTGAGCGCCGAGCTGTCCGGGCGTGCGCCGAGCACGACATGGAGCTGGGCGAGCGCGATGGCGGCGCCGATGCCCGCCAGCATGCCGTGCACGATCGCGGGGCTGACGGCGAGTGCGGCCCGGGCCACCCGCAGGGCGCCCAGGGCGAGTTGGGTGAGCCCGGCCAGCGCCGTGATGGCGCACGTGGTGCGCCAGCCGTAGCGCTGGACGAGTTCGGCGGTGACCACCACCAGGCTGGTGGCGGCTCCGCTGACCTGGAGCGGCGCACCGCCCATCAGTCCCGCGACGATGCCGCCGGCCGCGGCGGCGATCAGCCCCGACTGCAGCGGGGCGCCGGTGGCCAGGGCGATGCCCAGCGACAGCGGGACGGCGATCAGGAAGACGGTGATCGAGGCCGACAGATCGTGCCGCCAGGCGGCGGTCCCGTCGTCGGCGCGGGGCGGTGGCGGTGGCAGGTCCTGCGGTGGGACCTGCGACTGCTGCATCTGTGGTTCTGGCGTGGGCTGCATGTTCCCGTCTCCTCCGGGGCGGCGCGGCTGCGTCCGGCTGGTGCGCGTACGCGGTCGTGGTCACGGCTGGTGCGGCGGGTGCTCTCGGCCTTGAAAGTCACGGAATGTGATTGCTTGATTACTCTCAAGAGTCGGTAAATGGAGAGTAATGCAGACAAAGGGCCCGTGGATGAGGATTCGCCCGAACGGGCGAACGATTACCCGGTGAGGGTGAACCGTTCGCCCAGGACGAAGCCCGGATCGACCTGGGAGGCGAGGTCCGCGCCCGTCCGCGCGTTGCCCCAGCTCTCCGCGTTCTTGAGGTGGAAGTGGACCATCTGGCGGGTGTAGCGCTCCCAGTCCCGCCGCTCGTACGTGGCGTCCACGGCGTCGCGCATCGACCGCAACGCGGCGCGGTTGGACTCCTCCAGCTCCCCGAAGCGCGGTGGGCGGCCCTTCTCCATGGCGCGGACCCAGTCCGAGTGCTGGGCGGTGACCAGCAGGTCGTCGCCCACCTGCGAGCGCAGGAAGTCCACGTCGTCCGGGCCCTGCACCTTGTTGCCGACGACGTGCAGGGTGACCCCGAAGTCCCGGGCGTACTCCTTGTACTGGCGGTAGACCGCCACGCCCTTCCGGGTCGGCTCGGCGACCAGGAAGGTCATGTCGAAGCGGGTGAACATGCCGGAGGCGAAGGAGTCGCTGCCGGCCGTCATGTCGACGACGACGTACTCGCCGCGGCCGTCGACCAGATGGTTGAGGAACAGCTCCACCGCCCCGACCTTCGAGTGGTAGCAGGCCACCCCCAGGTCGGACTCGGCGAAGGGGCCGGTGACCATCAGCCGCGCCTCGCCGCCGTCGAGGGCGACGGGCCGGGCGCAGGCGGCGTAGACCGGGTTGTCCTCGCCGATCCGCAGCAGGCGCGAGCCCTCGCCGGGCGGTGTGGTCTTGATCATCGTCTCGGCGGACGCGATCCGCGGGTTGGCGCCGCGCAGGTACTCCTTGATCTCCGGGAGGTGGGCGCCCATCGCCGGAAGGGCGGCGGCCTCCTCCTCGTCGAGGCCGAGCGCCGGGCCGAGGTGCTGGTTGATGTCGGCGTCGACGGCGACGACGGGGACGCGGGCGGCGGCCAAGTGGCGGATGAAGAGGGAGGACAGCGTGGTCTTGCCGCTGCCGCCCTTTCCGACGAAAGCGATCTTCATGTTCGTTAAGCGTAGTGACGGGACGCGTCTCCCGCGGTTTCCGCCGCGGGAGTTCACCCGTCGGTGGAGATCCCGGTCCCGCGCGGCCCCTCCGTCCGGCACGGCGCGGGGGTGCCGGCCCGCGTGACGATGCCCACTCGCCCACCGGGGCGCGGCCGGGGGTGCGTAGGGTCGTGGCTATGGGTACGACAGCTGATCCGCTCGCCGTCCTCGGTTCGCTCCCCGGTGTCGCCGAGTCGGTGGACTCCGTACGGAAGGCCGTGGACCAGGTCTACGGCCACCGGGTGATGCGCCGCCGCTCCGACGAGGTGTCCTCGGAGGCGGCGCTGCGCGGCGCCCGCGGTTCCGCGGCGCTCGCCGGTGCCGACTGGGCGCTGGAAGAGGTGCGCAGGCGCAGCGACTTCTCCTCCGACGACGAGTCGCGCGCGGTGGGCGCCGCGCTGCGGCTCACCGCCGAGTCCGGCCAGTTGCTCTCCGTCTGGCGGCAGTCGCCGCTGCAGGCGCTGGCAAGGCTGCACCTGGTCGCGGCCGGTGGCACCTCACCGGACGAGACGGTCGGCCGGCCGCGGCAGGCCGGCGAGAAGGTCGAGGAGCCGCTCCTGGACGTCGCCGAGTTCCCGCTGCCCGAACCCGCGGAGGTCGTCGCGCGGCTCGACGGACTCGCCGACCTCCTGCTGTCCGGCAGCGAGGCGCCGGCGCTGGTCGTCGCCGCGGTCGTGCACGGCGAGCTGCTGTGCCTGCGGCCGTTCGGCTCGTACAACGGCATCGTGGCGCGGGCCGCGCAGCGCGTCGTCCTCGTCGGGAGCGGTCTGGACCCCAAGTCCATCTGCCCGGCCGAGGTCGGCCACGCCGAACTCGGGCGCGCGGAGTACCTGAAGGCGCTGCGGGGCTACGTCTCCGGCACGCCCGAGGGCATGGCGGCCTGGATCTCGCACTGCGGGAAGGCCGTGGGCCTGGGCGTACGGGAGAGCGTGGCGGTCTGCGAGGCCCTGCAGCGCGGCGCCGCGTAGGGACGCCCGGGGCGCGGGCCACGAGGTCCACGCGTACGAGGTCCACGCGCACGAGGTTGCGGCGGCACCGCGTGGGTGCCGCCGCTGGCACGACCGTCGGGTTACCAGGCGTGCACGGTATTCGCCCATCAGGTCGGGAGCTTTGCCCGTCACCTGGTGCGGCCGGCCCGGTCAGCGGGTCTGCGTCGCGTGGGTTCCCAGCTGTCGTGCTCGGTCCGTGGGGCCTGATTCGACGGGGTTCCTCGCGGAAGTCCGTGGTCACGCGGGCCGTACAACCTTTCTACTGCACCTTCGGGAGAACTGGAACCCCTCGCCGCAGTTCTTTGCATACGGGGTCTGATCAGCAGGATCTCCCCGAAGGGCGCGCACAGGTGCGTATCAGGACAGTGCGGGCCTGCGCCGGCGGGCCGCGTACCAGACGAGTCCCGCCGTGGCGGCGGCCGCGCCGACCGCGGCCAGTGCGAGGACGGGCCCCGAGGGCATCGTCAGCGCGGGCACGCGCTGGTGCAGCCGGACCGGACGGCTGAAGGTGAGCACCGGCCATTCGCGTGACGCCGCCTCCCGGCGCAGCCCGCGGTCGGGGTTGACCGCGTACGGGTGGCCCACCGACTCGAGCATCGGGACGTCGGTCACCGAGTCGCTGTAGGCGAAGCAGCGCTTGAGGTCGTAGCCCTCGACGGCGGCGAGCTCGGTGATGGCCCGCGCCTTGGCCGGTCCGTAGACGTAGTGCTCGATCCGGCCGGTGTAGCAGCCGTCCCGGACCGCCATGCGGGTGGCGATGACGTGGTCGGCGCCGAGCATCTCGCCGATGGGCTCCACGACCTCGGCGCCCGAGGCGCTGACGATGACGACGTCGCGGCCGGCCAGGTGGTGCTCCTCGATGAGGGAGGCGGCCTCGTCGTAGATGATCGGGTCGATGAGGTCGTGGAGGGTCTCGGCCACGATCTCCCGCACCTGCTGCACATTCCAGCCACGGCACATGTCGGAGAGGTACTTTCGCATCCCCTCCATCTGGTCGTGGTCGGCGCCGCCGAGCAGATACACGAACTGGGCGTACGCGGTCCGCAGCACGGCGCGGCGGTTGATGAGGCCGCCTTGGTAGAACGGCCTGCTGAACGCCAAGGTGCTCGACTTGGCGATCACCGTCTTGTCGAGATCGAAGAACGCGGCGGTGCGCGGCGGCAGGTGGTTTTCCACGAGGATGAGCATAGGGACCCACCATTCGGCGTAAGCTCCTGCGCGTGGGTTTGCCTGAGAAGGCCTTCGGGTACACCATGGAAGTCACGGATCGTTCGCGACCGTGCTAACCCGGTCTGGCTCCTCCCCCCCCGAGTCGGACCGTGGGGACGACCCCCGCTCTCCCCCCCGGCGGGGGTCGTCGCATGTCCGGGGGCATATTCAGGCCATGAGTCCGGACGCGCCCGGCATGCGATCGGCCCCCCGCGGCTTCCGCGGGGGGCCGGTCTTTTTCTTCATTTGATTACGGTGAGTGACGGATCGCATTCGTTGTGCTGCTCGGGGAAGCCACTCGCGCGGGTGGTGGAGATATCCACAACGGACTGGTTATCCACGGATTACCACCAAGATCATCAAGTTTCGGCGACTCGCGAGACTCTGGCGGCAAATGCCGCGCCGGAGATGTGTGCGGTGCATGTGCCCGATACCGACGGGACGGGCCGGAGCGAGCGAGGGGGACGCCGAGGTGGCCGAATCATTCAACGGTGAAACAAAAGGAGCGCGTGACGGGCGGGTGCCCGGGCGGGCACCCGCATGGCCGCGCGGAAAGGACGATCCTGGCGGCGGCCCGCTCATCGTCACCGAGGACGGGGCCCTCCTGGACGATCTGCTGCGCCTGTGTGCGGCTGCGGGTGCGGAGCCGGAGGTCGCCTTCGGGGTCCCGCCGGCGCCGGGCAGCTGGGAGGGGGCGCCGCTGGTGCTGGTCGGCGCCGCGGACACCCGCCGCGTGCCCGGTACGGCGCGCCGCCGCCGGGGCGTGCTCCTGGTCGGACGGGATCTGGACGATCCGGACGTGTGGCGCCGCGCCGTGGATGTCGGCGCCGAGCACGTCGCCTTCCTGCCCGACGCCGAGACCTGGCTGGTCGACCGGATCGCCGACGTGGCGGAGGGCGCAGGCGACCCGGCCCTGACGATCGGCGTCGTGGGCGGCCGCGGCGGCGCGGGGGCCAGCACCCTGGCCTGCGCGATGGCCGTCACGGCCGCCCGCTCCGGGCGCCGCACGCTGCTCGTCGACGCCGATCCGCTCGGCGGCGGCCTGGACGTACTGCTCGGGGCCGAACGGGTGGGCGGGCTGCGCTGGCCCGACCTCGCCGAGTCGCGGGGCCGCGTCAACAGCGGGGCGCTGGAGGAGTCGCTGCCCCGCACGCACGCCCTGAGCGTCCTCAGCTGGGACCGTGGCGACACCGTCGTCATCCCGCCGCAGGCCATGCGGTCGGTGATGGGTGCCGCCCGGCGGCGCGGCGGGGTGGTGGTCGTCGACCTGCCGCGCCGCATGGACGAGGCGGTGGCCGAGGCGCTCGCCCAGATCGACGTCGGGCTGCTGGTCGTCCCCGCCGAGCTGCGCGCGGTCGCGGCCGCCGGCCGGGTCGCGTCCCGGATGGCCATGGTGCTTCGGGACCTGCGCGTCGTCGCCCGCGGCCCCTTCGGCTCGGGGCTCACCGACGAGGCGCTCGCCGAACTGGTCGGGCTCCCGCTCGCCGGCGAGCTGCCGTCGGAGCCCGGCCTGCCCGCCGCCCTGGACGGCGGCGAGGCACCGGGCGGCAGCGGCCGGGGCCCACTGGCCGGGTTCTGCTCGGCCTTCCTCGCGGCGGCGCTGCCCGGCGGGAGCGTGGCCGCATGAGCGCCGACGTCATGACGCCCGCCCTGCTCGACGCCGTGCGGCTGCGGCTGGCCGCCTCCGGTGACGAGCCCACCCCGGCCGGCGTGGCCGCCGCGCTGCGGGCACAGGGCCGGCTGCTGGGCGACACCGAAGTGCTCGACGTGGTGGCCGCGCTGCGCTCGGAGATGGTCGGCGCCGGACCCCTGGAGGGGCTGCTCGCCGAACCGGACGTCACCGATGTCCTGGTGAACGGGCCGGACGAGGTGTGGGCCGACCGGGGCGCCGGACTGGAGCGCACCGAGGTGCGGTTCGCGGACGCGGCGGCCGTGCGCAGGCTCGCCCAGCGGCTCGCCTCCGCGGCCGGGCGACGGCTGGACGACGCCCGGCCCTGGGTCGACGCCCGGCTGCCGGACGGCACCCGGCTGCACGCGGTGCTGCCACCGGTGGTGGTCGGTGCCCCGTGCCTGTCCCTGCGGGTCGTCCGCACCCGGGCCTTCACCCTGGACGAACTGGTGGCCGCGGGCAGCATGGACGGCGGCACGGCCGCCCTCCTGCGGGCGGTGCTGGACGCCCGCCTGTCGTACGTGGTCTCCGGCGGCACGGGCTCCGGCAAGACCACGCTGCTGAGCTGCCTGCTCGGCCTCGTCCCGCCGGGCGAGCGCATCGTCCTCGCCGAGGACTCCGCCGAGCTGCGGCCGCGCCATCCGCACGTCGTCCGGCTGGAGACCCGGCCCGCCAACCAGGAGGGCGCCGGGCTGGTCACCCTGCGGGACCTCGTACGGCAGGCGCTGCGCATGCGGCCGGACCGGCTGGTGGTCGGCGAGGTGCGCGGGCCCGAGGTCCTGGATCTGCTGGGCGCCCTCAACACCGGCCACGAGGGCGGGTGCGGGACGGTCCACGCCAATGCCGCGGGCGATGTGCCCGCCCGGCTGGAGGCTCTGGGCGCCGTTGCGGGCCTGGACCGGGCCGCGCTGCACAGCCAGTTGGCGGCCGCCCTGTCGGTGGTGGTGCATCTGGTGCGGGACCGCTCGGGGCGGCGCCGGGTCGCCGAGATCCACGTCCTGGAGCGCGGGCCGGACGGGATCGTCGGCACGGTGCCGGCCCTGTGCGGTGGCGAACGCGGCCCGGGATGGGACCGGTTGGCCGCGCTCTGCGCAAGGGGGCGGTCATGAGCGCCGCGGTGCTCCTCGCCACCCTGTGCGCGGGCACCGCCGCCTGGGTGGCATGCGCGGGGGATGAAGTCCTGCGTAGGGCAAGGACGTTGCTCAGTGGCGCCTGTGGGGCTCGCGGGGTGGCCGGTGGGCTCCTGGGGCCGGGCGGCCTCGAAACCCGCCTCAGTGGGCTGCTGGAGCCGTTCCGGGTGCGGTACGGCTGGCGCCTCGGCCGCGAAGTGCTCTTCCTGCCGGGCGGGTTGGTCGTGGGACTGGCCGCCGGGTCGGTGCTGCCGGTCCTGCTCGGGGCGGCCGCGGTGCCGCTCGCCGGGCGGTGGCTGCGCGGGCGGGAGCGGCGCGCCGAAGCGGAACGGCGGGCCCTGGCGGTGGGCGCGCTGTGCGCGGCGGTCGCCGGCGATCTGCGGGCAGGACTGGCACCGCCCGCCGCGCTGGCCGGTGCGCTGGGCCGCGAGGGGTGGCCGGAGCACCCCGGCCTGTCGGACGCGGCGCTGCCGTTGCTGGCGGCCGCCCGTTTCGGCGGTGACGTGCCCGCGGCGCTGCGGTCGGCCGCCCGGCTGGAGGGCACCGAGGGGCTGTCCGGTGTCGCCGCCTGCTGGCAGGTGGCGGTGGACGGTGGCGCGGGGCTCGCCGACGGCCTGGACCGGATCGCGGCCGCCCTGCGTGCCGAAGGCGACCAGCGGGAGGACCTGAGGGCCCAGCTGGCGGCACCCCGCTCCACCGTCGCGCTGCTGGCCCTGCTGCCCGTCTTCGGGCTGGTCCTGGGCACCGGGCTGGGCGCCGATCCGCTGGGCATCTTGCTGCGCACACCCGCGGGGCTGGGCTGCCTGGTCGCCGGCGGGCTTCTGGAGTGGGCCGGGCTCGCCTGGACCGCGCGCATCGTCCGGACCGCGGAGGGAGGGTCATGAGTGGCGACGCCGTCCACAGGCTGGGGATCGTCGTGGCCGTCGCCGCCACCGCCCTGTGCGTCGCGGGCGTCCTCGCCGCCACCCGGAGGGAGCGCGCCGCGCGGCGCAGGCTGCGGCTGCTCATGGGCACAGCGCCACCGGCCCGGCGCGGCCGCAGATGGCCGGGCACGGCCTCCGTCCGGGAATGGGCGCCGGTCGCCGGGGTCGCCCTGGGTGCGTTCGCCCTGGTCGGCGGAGTCCCCGGCGCGGCGGCCGGGCTCGGCGCCGCGTACGCGCTGCGCCGACGGCAGCGGCGGCCCCGGCCCGCCGGGCCCGCGGACCAGGCCCGGGCCGCGCGGCAGCTGCCGCTGGCGGCCGATCTGATGGCCGCCTGTGTCGCGGCCGGAGCCGGGCCCCGCGAGGCAGCCGAGGCCGTCGGGCCGTCCCTGGGAGGGCCGCTCGGCGAGGCGCTCACCCGCGCCGCCGCCGAGCTCCGCCTGGGCGGCGACCCCGCGCAGTGCTGGGGCCGGCTGGACCGGCTCGGCTGCCGGGAGCTCGCCCGGTGCATGGAGCGCGCCACCACGACGGGAGTGCCGCCGGTCGAGGAGATCGCGCGGCTCGCCGCCGGCTGCCGCGCCGAGCACGCCCGTTTCGGGGCGGCGCGGGCCCGCCGCGCCGGAGTGCTGATCACCGCCCCGCTGGGGCTGTGCTTCCTGCCGGCCTTCCTCCTCGTGGGGGTCGCGCCGGTGGTGATGGGGCTGGCGGGGGCGATCCTCGCCGGCACGACGATCTGAAGGGGGATCCCATGCGAGTCATGCGTTGTCTGAGGAAGCTGAGCCGCCGGTGCCGCACCGGCGAGGGCGGGATGACCACGGCCGAGTACGCCGTGGGCACGCTGGCTGCCTGCGGTTTCGCGGCCGTGCTCTACAAGGTGGTCACCTCGGGCGCGGTCAGCTCCGCGCTCAGCGGGCTCATCAAGCGGGCCCTCGATGTGGCGTTCTGAGCGCCGCTGTGACGCCGGCTACGTCACGGCGGAAGCGGCGGTGGTCATCCCGTCGCTGGTGTTCCTCACGGCGCTGCTGCTGTGGGGGCTGGCCGCGGCTGCCGCGCAGATCCGCTGCGTCGACGCCGCACGGGCCGGAGCCCGTGCGGCGGCCCGCGAGGAGCCGGACGGCGCGGTGCTGCGGGCGGCCCGCACGGCGGCTCCCGCCGGGGCCGCCGTCTCGGTCCGCCGGGGCGGCGACCTGGTCCGGGTCACGGTCGAGGCCCGTTCCCTGTCCTTCACCCTCCACGGTGAGGCGGTCGCCGCCGTGGAGGGAACGGGGGAGGAGCCGTGAGCCGCCGGCGAGGGGGCGACCGGGGCTCCGCGACGGTCTGGACGGCCCTCCTGGGAGTGCTGCTGGCGATGGCCGCCTGCGCCGTGCTGACCTTCGGCGCCGCCGTCGCGGCACGGCATCGCGCGGGGGCCGCCGCGGACCTCGCGGCGCTCGCCGCCGCAGACCACGCCCTGCGGGGCGGCGTGGAGGCCTGCGCCGTGGCCGGACGGGTGGCCGCCGCCCAGCACGCCCGGCTGGTCCGCTGTGCCGTCAGCGGTGAGATCGCCGACGTCACGGCCGCGGTCGGGCCCGCCCGGGTCCGCTCCCGGGCAGGGCCTCAGGACTCCGGATCCGGGGCGGGCGCGGGTACGGCGGGGGCGGGTTCCGACGGGCCCTCCGTCGCGAGGAGCACGTCGAGCAGGCGTACCGCGGCCTGTTTGTCCAGCGGGTCGTTGCCGTTGCCGCACTTGGGCGACTGCACGCAGGAGGGGCAGCCGAACTCGCACTCGCAGGAGGCGATCGCCTCGCGCGTGGCGGTGAGCCAGCCGCGGGCGGTGCGGAAGGCCCGCTCCGCGAAGCCGGCGCCACCGGGATGGCCGTCGTACACGAAGACGGTCGGCAGCCCGGTGTCCTGGTGGAGCGGCACGGAGACCCCGCCGATGTCCCAGCGGTCGCAGGTGGCGAAGAGCGGGAGGAGGCCGATGGAGGCGTGCTCGGCGGCGTGGAGGGCGCCGGGCAGCTCCTCGGGGTGGATACGCGCCGCGTCGAGCTGATCGTCGGTGACCGTCCACCACACGGCACGGGTGCGCAGGGTGCGGGGCGGCAGGTCCAGCTTGGTCTCGCCCATCACCTCGTTGGTGATCAGCCGTCGACGGAGGAAGGAGACGACCTGATGGGTGACCTCGACGGAGCCGAAGTGGAGGCGGGCCTCGCCCCACTCCTCCACCAGGTCCTCGTCGAGCACGGAGATCGCCGTGGTGTCGCGGGCCATCGTCGAGTACGGCGGGTCGGCCTGCTCCACCAGCGCGACGGAGTCCTCCAGGTCCAGGTGCCGGACGAGATAGGTGCGGCCCTGGTGCAGGTGGACCGCGCCCTCGTGGACGGTGGTGTGCGCGGCGCCCGCGTCGACGGTGCCGAGCAGGCGCCCGGTCCCGGCCTCGACGACCTGGACGGGCTTGCCGCCCTCGCCGCGGATGTCGGTGAGGTCGGCGGCCCGCTCACGCCGCGTCCAGTACCAGCCGCCGGTGCGGCGCCGCAGCAGTCCGCGGCGCTCCAGCTGGGGCAGCAGCGCGGCGGTCTCGGGCCCGAAGAGCGCCAGGTCCTCCTCGCCCAGCGGCAGCTCGGCCGCGGCGGCGCACAGGTGCGGGGCGAGGACGTACGGGTTGTCCGGGTCCAGCACGGTCGACTCGACCGGGCGGCGGAAGAGCGCGTCCGGGTGGTGCACGAGGTAGGTGTCCAGCGGGTCGTCGCGGGCGATCAGCACCGCCAGCGCCCCCTGGCCCGAGCGTCCCGCACGGCCCGCCTGCTGCCACAGGGAGGCCCTCGTGCCCGGGTACCCGGCCAGGAGCACGGCGTCGAGCCCGGAGACGTCCACACCCAGCTCCAGGGCCGTCGTGGAGGCCAGTCCGAGGAGCCGCCCGGTGTGCAGGTCCCGTTCGATGGCCCTGCGCTCCTGAGGCAGGTAGCCGCCCCGGTAGGCGGCGACCCGCCGGGTCAGCCGGCGGTCGATCTCGGCGAGGCGTTCCTGGGCGATGACGGCGATCAGCTCGGCGGCCCGCCGGGAGCGCACGAAGGCGACCGTGCGGGTGCCGTCGAGCACCAGGTCCGTCAGCAGGTCGGCGGCCTCGGCGGTGGCCGTGCGGCGCACCGGGGCGCCGTGCTCCCCGCTGAGCTCGGTGAGCGGGGGCTCCCACAGGGCGAAGGCGACCTCGCCGCGCGGCGAGGCGTCCTCGGTGACCTCGGCGACGGGCACGCCCGTCAGCCGGGTGGCCGTGGCGCCGGGGTCGGCGGCGGTCGCGGAGGCGAGGAGGAAGACGGGATCCGCCCCGTAGCGGGCGCAGACACGCCGAAGCCTGCGTATGACCTGGGCGACGTGCGAGCCGAAGACGCCCCGGTAGGTGTGGCACTCGTCGATCACGACGTAGCGCAGCTGCCGGAGGAAGGAGGACCACCGGGAATGACCCGGGAGGACACCCAGATGGAGCATGTCGGGGTTGGTGAGCACATAGGTCGCGTACTGGCGGACCCACTCGCGCTCCTCGAAGGGCGTGTCGCCGTCGTAGACGGCGGCGCGCACCGCCTTGCCCAGCGGGGCGGAGAGTTCGGCCACGGCACGCCGCTGGTCGGCCGCCAGGGCCTTGGTGGGCGCCAGGTAGAGCGCGGTGGCGCCCCGGCCGTTCGGCGCCTCGGAGCCCTCCACGAGGGCGCTGAGGACCGGCACGAGGTACGCCAGGGACTTGCCGGAGGCCGTTCCCGTGGCGACCACCGCGGAGGTGCCGGCGAGGGCGTGGGCGGCCACCTGTGCCTGGTGCTCCCACGGCCGCTCGATGCCGGACGCGCGGACCGCGTCGATCACCTCCGGGCGGATCTGATCAGGCCAATCGGCATGGCGACCCGCCCGTGGGGGCAAGTGCTCCGTATGGGTGATGCGCGCGGCCCTGCCCGCCCCCGCGGCAAGCCGCTCCAGGAGGGCGACGGGGGAGGTGCGGCCGTGCGCCGACTGCGGAAGATGATCCTGAGCCATCGGCACTCAGTGTGTCACTGGCATGACGGACAATCGCCGTAAGGCGTCGTGCATGCCCGCTGGTAAGTGATTGAATGCCATCGCGGCTGCCGATCCATGGGGGGCGACCGCTCGATGCAAGGTGCTGGAGGATCCGTGGACCTGTCCCTGTCGACTCGAACCGTCGGCGACCGTACGGTCGTCGAGGTCGGCGGCGAGATTGATGTGTACACCGCACCCAAGCTGCGCGAGCAGCTGGTGGAACTCGTGAACGACGGTAGCTACCACCTGGTCGTGGACATGGAAGGCGTGGACTTCCTGGACTCGACGGGGCTGGGCGTGCTGGTCGGCGGGCTCAAGCGGGTTCGCGCGCATGAAGGCTCGCTGCGCCTGGTGTGCAACCAGGAGCGCATTCTCAAGATTTTCCGTATCATCGGCCTGACCAAGGTGTTCCCCATCCACACCTCGGTCGACGAGGCCGTCGCGGCGACCGACTGACGTTCGGCGCCGGACCGAGGGGCTCCGGGCGACGCCGACGCCCGGGCCCCTGTGTTGCCCGCCCACAGGCACGAGGGGGAGGCCATGCCCACCGTAGAACTGCTCTTCAGCGCACTGCCGGAGCACGTCCGCACCGCACGACTGGTGGCGGCTGCGGTAGCCCGCAGGGCAGGGGTGGACGAGGCCGTCCTCGACGAGGTCCGGCTCGCCGTCGGTGAGGCGTGCAGCCGGGCCGTCGGGCTGTACCGCAGCAGTGGTGCGGACCGTCCGGTGCGGGTGGTGCTGACCGAGGAGGAGAAGAAGTTCTCCATCGAGGTCGGCGACAAGTCCCCCGAGGCGGACGAACGCCCCGCCGACGCCGCCAGTGTGCCCTCGGCGCGTGGTGACAGCCCCGCCGAGCACTCCGAGCCGCTTCCCGACGGCTCACCCTCCTCGTCCGACTCCTCCGAGGCGGAGGACGAGGGCCAGATGGGTCTGGCCGTCATCAGCGGCCTCGTCGACGACGTCGAGGTCTTCTCGGGAGAGTACGGCGATGTCATCCGGATGAGCTGGCCGCTGAACCCGGCCGCGCTCTCCTAGCCGCCCAGCCCCCCTTCACGCACTCCTGCCGAGCTGCCTGCGCGCTTCTGCCGCAGGTCAGCTCGGCGTGCGCGGATTCACCCGGTGGTTGATCCACTTACACGGTGACTGTTCACCTTTTCCGGTGATATCTGCGGGCGATCTCCTTTGCTATATCCCCGGCCGCGGCGAATTTCGCTTCCTGCGCCCTGTTTTGATCTAGTTCGGCTCCCTACAATCCGTCCATCTTTGCTCAGCTCACAAGCCTGAGCGTCGTGGCTGCTAAGTCGCCGGAGCCGCGCGCCCACGTGCCAAACGTCAAGGAGGACGAATGGCGGGGCCACTTACCCCTCACCTGCAGGACATCGCCCAACCGCTTGCCGCATCACCCGTACTGACCGACGGCAACCGCAATCTCGTGCTCGTCATCGTCGTGGTGGCACTGGCCGCCCTGGTGCTCGCCGTGGTGCTGGTACGTCAAGTGCTCAGTGCGGACGAGGGCACCGACAGCATGAAGAAGATCGCGGCTGCCGTGCAGGAAGGCGCAAACGCCTACCTCGCACGGCAGTTCCGCACTCTGGGAGTTTTCGCGGTCGTCGCGTTCTTCCTGCTCATGCTGCTGCCCGCGGACACCACGGCGCAGCGCATCGGCCGAAGCGTGTTCTTCCTGGTGGGCGCCGGCTTCTCGGCGGTCACCGGCTACATCGGCATGTGGCTGGCGGTGCGCAGCAACGTCCGCGTGGCCGCAGCCGCACGAGCCGCGACCCCGGCGCCGGGTGAGCCCTCGGCGGACCTGACGACCGTCTCGCACCGCGCGATGAAGATCGCCTTCCGCACCGGCGGCGTGGTCGGCATGTGCACCGTGGGCCTGGGGCTGCTGGGCGCCTCCGTCGTCGTGCTGGTCTACAAGGCCGACGCGCCCAAGGTGCTGGAGGGCTTCGGCTTCGGCGCCGCGCTGCTCGCGATGTTCATGCGTGTCGGCGGCGGCATCTTCACCAAGGCCGCGGACGTCGGCGCCGACCTGGTCGGCAAGGTCGAGCAGGGCATCCCGGAGGACGACCCGCGCAACGCCGCCACCATCGCGGACAACGTCGGCGACAACGTCGGCGACTGCGCCGGCATGGCGGCCGACCTGTTCGAGTCGTACGCCGTCACCCTGGTGGCCGCGCTCATCCTCGGCAAGGTCGCCTTCGGCGACTCCGGCCTGGCCTTCCCGCTGCTGATCCCGGCGATCGGCGTGCTCACCGCCATGGTCGGCATCTTCGCGGTGGCCCCCCGCCGCAAGGACCGCAGCGGCATGACCGCCATCAACCGCGGCTTCTTCATCTCCGCGGTGATCTCGCTGGCGATGGTGGCCGTCGCGGCGTTCGCGTACCTGCCCTCGACGTACGCGGGGCTGGCCAACGTGCCCGGCGACATCGCCTCGCACGGTGGTGACCCGCGCATCCTCGCACTGGTCGCGGTCGCCATCGGCATCGTGCTGGCGGCGCTCATCCAGCAGCTCACCGGCTACTTCACCGAGACCACCCGGCGCCCGGTGCGGGACATCGGCAAGACGTCGCTGACCGGGCCCGCCACCGTCGTCCTGTCCGGCATCTCCGTCGGCCTGGAGTCCGCGGTGTACTCGGCCGTCCTCATCGGCCTCTCGGTGTACGGCGCCTTCCTGCTGGGCGGTGCCTCGATCTGGCTCGCCCTGTTCGCGGTGGCGCTGGCCGGCACCGGTCTGCTCACCACCGTCGGCGTGATCGTGGCCATGGACACCTTCGGCCCGGTCTCCGACAACGCCCAGGGCATCGCCGAGATGTCCGGCGACGTCCACGGCGAGGGTGCCCAGGTGCTCACCGACCTCGACGCGGTCGGCAACACCACCAAGGCGATCACCAAGGGCATCGCCATCGCGACCGCCGTGCTCGCGGCGACCGCGCTGTTCGGGTCCTTCAAGGAGGCCGTCGACACCGCGGTGCGGGAGGCGAACATCTCCGCCGCCGACCTCAGGTGGCTGGACCTGGACATCTCCCAGCCGAACAACCTGTTCGGCCTGCTGCTCGGCGCGGCCGTCGTCTTCCTCTTCTCCGGACTGGCCATCAACGCCGTGTCCCGGTCGGCGGGTGCGGTGGTCTTCGAGGTGCGCCGGCAGTTCCGCGAGCACCCCGGGATCATGGACTACACCGAGAAGCCCGAGTACGGGCGCGTCGTGGACATCTGCACCAAGGACGCGCTGCGCGAGCTGGCCACCCCCGGTCTGCTCGCCGTACTCGCCCCCATCGCCGTCGGCTTCTCCCTCGGCATCGGAGCGCTGGGCTCGTACCTCGCCGGAGCCATCGGCGCGGGCACGCTCATGGCGGTCTTCCTCGCCAACTCCGGTGGTGCCTGGGACAACGCCAAGAAGCTCGTCGAGGACGGCCACCACGGCGGCAAGGGCAGCGAGGCCCACGCCGCGACCGTCATCGGCGACACCGTGGGCGACCCGTTCAAGGACACCGCGGGCCCGGCCATCAACCCGCTGCTGAAGGTCATGAACCTGGTGGCGCTGCTGGTCGCCCCGGCGGTGGTCCAGTTCTCCTACGGCGACGACGCCAACCTCGGCGTGCGGATCGGCGTCGCCGCGGTGTCCCTGGTGGTCATCGTGGGTGCCGTCTACATCTCCAAGCGTCGCGGCATCGCGGTCGGGGACGACGAGGGCGCCGACGCCGGCCACGACGACGCCGAGACCACGAAGCGATCAGCCGACCCGAACGCGACGGCCACGGTCTGACGTAGTGTGAGCTCATCTTGATACGGCGGCGGGCGTCATCCTCCGGGGTGGCGCCCGCCGCCTGCGTGCACGTCAGATGCATCACCCTCTTCTTGGTTCATAAGGGGCAATAGTGGGCGCATCGAGTGGAAGCGATGTGGCCCGCGGACAGGAGCCGTGTAGGTTCCGGGGCCGTGAACACCAAACTCGCGGCTGCGCTGTCCGTCACGGCTGTGATCCTCGCGACGGGGTCGCTGTCGGGATGCGGCGACGGCGGTAACGAAAAGCTCGACGCCTGGGCGAAGACGGTCTGCGACCAGGCCTCCGCCCAGGTCAAGAAGATCAACGACGCGAACACCCACATCAGCAACACCCCGAGCAACGCCAAGCCGCAGGAAGTCCGGAGTGCCGACTCCACGGCGTTCGGGCAGATCTCGGAGGCCTACAAGGCGCTCGCCGGGATCGTCGGCAAGGCCGGCGACCCGCCGGTCGACGACGGCACGAAGCTCAAGCAGGACGCGGTCAACGACCTCAACTCGCTGTCCACCGCCTACGCGAACCTGCGCAAGCAGGTCGACGCGCTGCCCGTCTCCGACCAGGCGAAGTTCGCCGACGGGCTGAAGAGCGTCTCCGACAACCTGGCCAAGGTGAGCAAGAGCGGCGAGCAGGCGCTCGACACGCTGCGCCAGGGCGAGGTCGGCCAGGCCATGGCGAAGCAGCCCGGCTGCCAGGACTCCGGCGCGAAGCCCTCGAAGTCCTGACCGTCCGAGGGCGGGTGGGGCCCGCCGGGCGCCCCGTCACGGGTGACAATGGCAGCGTGAGTACGCAGCCGCCCCCGCAGCCCCTGCCCGCCCCCGACCGCGCCGACCGCCTCCGCGACGCGCTGCGCGCCGCGGCCTTCACGGCCGACGGCTGCCTCGATCTGCTCGGGGCGACCGCCTACGCCGCGCTCTCGCGGGCGGAGACCGTACCCGCCCTGCGCGCCACCCGCGGCGGCAGCCCGCTGGAGAGCCTGGTGCGGCTCTTCCTGCTGCAGCAGCCGGTCCCGTACGCCCGGCTGCGCGACGTGCTGCCCCTCGACGCGGCCCTCGAGGACGGCTGGCTCGTCCGGGACGGCGACGAGGTGCGCGCCACGGTGGACGTCCGCCCCTACGGGGGCGACGGCGGCGAGGACTGGTACATCGTCTCCGACCTCGGCTGCGCGGTGGGCGGCGCCAACGGCATCCGCACGACGCCCGGCGTGGACCGCGCGGACCTGGTGCTCGGCGTCGGCGGTGCGTCGACCACGCTCGCCGGGATCACCGTCCGCACGCCCGTGGCCCGGGCGCTGGACCTCGGCACCGGCTCCGGCATCCAGGCGCTGCACGCCTCCCGGCACGCCACCCGGGTCACCGCGACCGACCTCAACCCCCGCGCCCTGCACTTCACGCGGCTCACCCTCGCCCTGTCGGGCGCGCCCGATCCGGACGTCCGGCAGGGCAGCCTCTTCGAGCCGGTCGGCGACGAGCGCTACGACCTGATCGTGTCCAACCCGCCGTTCGTCATCTCCCCGGGCAGCCGCTTCACCTACCGCGACGGCGGCATGGCCGGCGACGACCTGTGCCGGACCGTCGTCCGGCAGGCCGCCGACCACCTCACCGAGGGCGGGCACCTCCAATTGCTCGCCAACTGGGAGCACACCGAGGGCGAGGACTGGCGGGACCGCGTCTCCGCCTGGGTGCCCGCCGGCTGCGACGCGTGGATCGTGCAGCGCGAGGTGCAGGACATCACGCAGTACGCGGAGCTGTGGCTGCGCGACGGCGGTGACCACCTGGCGGGGCCCGAGGCGTACGCCGCCCGCTACGACGCGTGGCTGGACGCCTTCGAACAGCGCAAGACCAAGGCGGTGGGCTTCGGCTGGATCACCGTGCGCAGGACCGGCTCGGACCGTCCCGTCGTCACCGCCGAGGAGTGGCCGCATCCCGTCGAGCAGCCGCTCGGGCCGCACATCGCGGCCTGGTTCGGCCGCCAGGACTTCCTGCGCGCCCACGACGACGCGGCGCTGCTCGACGAGCGCTTCAGGCTGGCGGACGAGGTGGTGCAGGAGCAGGTGGGACTGCCCGGCGCCGAGGACCCGGAGCACGTCGTCCTGCGGGCGAACCGCGGCATGCGGCGCGCGACGAGGGTGGACACGGTCGGTGCGGGCTTCGCGGGCGTCTGCGACGGGACGCTGACGGCCGGTCGGATCCTGGACGCCATCGCCCAGTTGCTGGGCGAGGACCCGGTGGTGCTGCGGGACCGTACGCCGGAGGCGATCCGGCTGCTGGTGGAGCAGGGCTTCATCGAGCCGGTGTGAGCCCGAACGCGGCGGCCCGCCTCCGCAGCGGAGAGCGGAGGCGGGCCGTCGGGGTGCGTCGCGGGGATCAGCCCTGCAGGACGCGGCCCTTGGAGTCCGTGCGGTCCTTGCTGGTGAAGAAGAGGATCGCGTCGATCAGGGACCAGAAGCCGAGGCCGCCGCAGGTCAGGAGCTGGGCGATGGCCATGCCGGTGTGGCCGGTGTAGAAGCGCCCGATGCCCAGGCCGCCCAGGAAGAGCTGCAGAAGACCAGCGGTGATCTTCGACTTGTCGGACAGCGGACGGCCGGCCGCGTCGTAGCCGTGCGGGGCGTCAGTGGTGGGCGTGGCCATGAAGGTCGCTCCTTGCGCAAATGGGGACGAACAGGCAGGAGCGCACGTTTCCTCAGGATCCGGCCCCCCGCCTCGGATGGCCACATACTTGCATCAGAAAATTGACATCCGTCCCGATGATGAACAGCCGTCACGGAACCGTGATCACCGCGTTGTCAAACCGCGTTGCGTACGACGGCCCAGGCCACGGCGATCCCCAGGACCGCCAGCTGCGCACGGCGTCCGAGCGTGGGGCGGTAGGAACGGCCGCGCAGCCCCTCCGTCACCCACCGCGCGTACAGATAGAGGGGAAAGGGGCTCGCCAGGAGCAGCAGCGCGTTGTCGTGGAAGGCGGCCGACAGGTCGCCGTGCATCAGGTCGTAGACCATGCGGGTCGCGCCGCAGGCGGGACAGAGCAGCCCCGTCAGGAAGTTGAAGGGGCATCGGGGCAGCCAGTGCCCCTCCTGGTGCGGGTCGGTGCCCCACAGGTAGGCGGCGCCCGCCGCGCCCGCGACGAGCGACGCCACGGGGGCCGTGGCCGGTCGTCCGGCCACGGCCCTGAGGCGGTTCCAGGTCAGGGAGGTCATCGTCCTCAGCTGCGCAGGATCCGGCCCTGGGAGTCGGTGCGGTCGTTGCTCGTCAGGAAGAGGATGCCGTCGATCAGCGCCCAGATGCCGAAGCCGCCGCAGGTGAGGAGCTGCGCGACGCCGATGCCGATGTCGCCCACGTAGAAGCGCCCGATGCCCAGGCCGCCCACCAGCAGCTGCAGCACGCCGGCCACGACCTTGGACTTGTCCGACAGCGGGCGGCCGTACATGTCGTAGCCGTACGGGGCGTTGGGGTCGCCAGTGTAGGCGCCCTGCGGGTATCCCTGCTGGGGGTAACCCTGCTGCGGGTAGCCGTAGCCGGGCTGCTGGCCGTAGCCGCCGGGGCCGGCCGGGGGCTGCTGCGGGTAGCCGTAACCGTCCGGCTCGGGCTGGCCGTACGGGTTGTTCGGGTCGGACATCGTGGGACTCCCCCTGAGAGAACGTTCGGTGTATCCGGACATCTTGTCAGGTGAGTCAAGGCGGCCAGGGGCGCGAGGAGTGCGGCCAGGGGGAGGGGGGACGGCGAGCGGGGAGGGGCCGCGGCCGGGCCCGGTGGAACCGGGCGGGAGCGAAAGGATCCGGCCACGCCCTTTCGGGCGGAGTTCACCGTGGGTTCTTCCGGTCGTCGCCCCGGCGTGCCACTCTCCGTGGCTGCGGGGGCGTC
The DNA here is from genome assembly GCF_042733315.1 of Streptomyces sp. NPDC059718. Classification (NCBI taxonomy): domain Bacteria; kingdom Bacillati; phylum Actinomycetota; class Actinomycetes; order Kitasatosporales; family Streptomycetaceae; genus Streptomyces; species Streptomyces sp. NPDC059718. The sequence continues at coordinate 19,668 of NZ_JBHWGA010000058.1, read as the reverse complement.
GGTCGTGGAGCACGAGAGGGACCTGGGGGGCATGTACATGGAAACCGCGCCAGGGATCTTCGCCGGGACGGTGTTCGCGGTATTCGGGGCAGCCCTCCTGGCCTGGACCGTCACCCGGTCGCTGCGGCACCTGCCGGTGGTCCAGGGAGGGGGCCCGGCGTCCGCCGCCGTGGCAGGTTTCTTCGGGGTTGTTTCGCTTCTTGTCGGCGTCTGGCTGTTCCCGATCCTCTGAGCTGGGCAAATCGGACATGGACGGCAGTCCGTGCGGCAGACAGGACGCTTGTCGGGTTACCGTTCGAGTGGCGTTGCGGACTTTTCCCGTTTGACACGGGACCGGGATGTACGGTCACACTCCGCAGCGAGACCACCTTCGACCCGGAGAGAAGAGCGAAGTTGTCCCCGACCCGCGAGACCGCACAGGGCAGCGGCCGCCGACTCGTGATCGTCGAGTCGCCTGCCAAGGCGAAGACGATCAAGGGCTACCTCGGCCCCGGCTATGTCGTCGAGGCCAGCGTCGGGCACATCCGCGACCTCCCGAACGGGGCCGCCGAAGTGCCGGCGGAGTACAAGGGCCAGCCGTGGGCGCGGCTCGGCGTCAACGTCGACAGCGAGTTCCAGCCGATCTACGTCGTCAACGCGGACAAGAAGGCCCAGGTCAAGAAGCTGAAGGACCTGCTCAAGGAGTCCGACGAGCTCCTGCTCGCCACCGATGAGGACCGCGAGGGCGAGGCCATCGCCTGGCACCTGCAGGAGGTCCTCAAGCCCAAGGTCCCGGTCCGCCGGATGGTCTTCCACGAGATCACCAAGGACGCCATCCAGGAAGCCGTCCGCAACCCGCGCGAGCTGAACCAGCCCCTCGTCGACGCCCAGGAGACCCGCCGCATCCTCGACCGCCTCTACGGCTACGAGGTCTCGCCGGTCCTGTGGAAGAAGGTCATGCCGCGCCTGTCGGCCGGCCGTGTCCAGTCCGTCGCCACCCGGCTCGTCGTCCAGCGCGAGCGCGAGCGCATCGCCTTCCGCTCCGCCGAGTACTGGGACCTGTCCGGGACCTTCGCCACCGGCCGGGCCGGTGACGCCACCGACCCGGGCACCTTCGGCGCCAAGCTCAGCGCCGTCGACGGCAAGCGCGTCGCGCAGGGCCGTGACTTCGGCGCGAACGGCCAGCTCAGGGACGGTGCCAACGTCCTCCACCTGGACGAGGCCGCCGCCCGCGCGCTCGCCGCCGCCCTGGAGGGCGCCGCCTTCTCCGTCCGCTCGGTCGAGTCCAAGCCGTACCGCCGCTCGCCGTACGCGCCCTTCCGGACCACGACCCTGCAGCAGGAGGCCAGCCGCAAGCTCGGCTTCGGCGCCAAGGCCACCATGCAGGTCGCCCAGAAGCTGTACGAGAACGGCTTCATCACCTACATGCGTACGGACTCCACCACGCTGTCGGAGACCGCGATCACCGCCGCCCGGGCCCAGGTCACCCAGCTCTACGGCGCCGACTACCTGCCGGACAAGCCCCGCGTCTACGCGGGCAAGGTCAAGAACGCCCAGGAGGCGCACGAGGCGATCCGCCCCTCGGGTGATCGTTTCCGCACCCCGGCCGAGACCGGCCTGACCGGCGACCAGTACCGCCTGTACGAGCTGATCTGGATGCGCACCGTCGCCTCCCAGATGAAGGACGCGGTCGGCCAGTCCGTCACCGTCAAGGTCGGCGGTCGCGCGGCCGACGGCCGGGACGCCGAGTTCTCCGCCTCCGGCAAGATCATCACCTTCCACGGCTTCATGAAGGCCTACGTCGAGGGCGCCGACGATCCCAACGCCGAGCTCGACAGCAGCGAGCGCCGGCTGCCCGCCGTCACCGAGGGCGACGCCCTCACCGCGCGGGACGTCACCGCCGACGGCCACGCCACCAAGCCGCCCGCCCGCTACACCGAGGCCTCGCTGGTCAAGGAACTGGAAGAGCGCGAGATCGGACGTCCGTCGACGTACGCCTCGATCATCGGCACCATCCTCGACCGCGGCTACGTCTTCAAGAAGGGCACGGCCCTGGTGCCGTCCTTCCTCTCCTTCGCCGTCGTCGGCCTGCTGGAGAAGCACTTCGGCCGGCTCGTCGACTACGACTTCACCGCGCGGATGGAGGACGACCTCGACCGCATCGCCCGCGGCGAGGCCCAGGCGGTGCCGTGGCTGCGCCGCTTCTACTTCGGCGAGGGCGACACCCCCGTCGGCGGTGCCGCGGACGCGGGCAACGGCGACGGCGACCACCTCGGCGGCCTGAAGGAACTCGTCGAGGACCTCGGCGCCATCGACGCCCGCGAGGTCTCCTCGTTCCCCGTCGGCAACGGCATCGTGCTGCGCGTCGGCCGCTACGGCCCGTACGTGGAGAAGGCCGCCGAGACCGAGGGCGAGACCGGGCAGCGCGCCGACGTCCCCGACGACATGCCGCCGGACGAGCTGACCGTCGAGCTCGCCGAGGAGCTGCTGGCCAAGCCCAGCGGCGACTTCGAGCTGGGCGCCGACCCGGAGACCGGCCGCCAGATCGTGGCCAAGGACGGCCGCTACGGCCCGTACGTCACCGAGATCCTGCCCGAGGGCACCCCGAAGACCGGCAAGAACGCGGTCAAGCCGCGCACCGCCTCCCTCTTCAAGTCGATGTCCCTCGACACGGTGACGCTGGGGGACGCGCTCAAGCTGATGTCGCTGCCGCGCGTCGTCGGCGCCGACGCCGAGGGCGTCGAGATCACCGCGCAGAACGGCCGCTACGGCCCGTACCTGAAGAAGGGCACCGACTCGCGCTCCCTGGAGACCGAGGACCAGCTCTTCACGATCACCCTCGACCAGGCCCTGGCGATCTACGCCCAGCCGAAGGTGCGCGGCCGCGCCGCGGCCAAGCCCCCGCTGAAGGAACTGGGCACCGACCCGGTCAGCGAGCGCCCCGTCGTCGTCAAGGACGGCCGCTTCGGTCCGTACGTCACCGACGGCGAGACCAACGCCACACTGCGCCGTGACGACGACGTCGAGACGATCACGCCCGAGCGCGGCTACGAGCTGCTCGCCGAGAAGCGGGCCAAGGCCCCCGCCAAGAAGACGGCGAAGAAGACGGCGGCCAAGAAGGCCCCGGCCAAGAAGGCGACCGCGACCAAGACGGCGGCGAAGAAGACGGCCGCCAAGACCACCGCGGCGAAGAAGACCGCGGCGGCCAAGACGACCGCCAAGAAGACCGTCGCCAAGGCCACGACCACGGCGAAGAAGGCCACTTCCTCGGCCGCCGAGCCCGCCGAGTAGTCCCCGCGGGGGCCGCACGGCAGGTGCGGTCCCGGCAGGCGCCCTCCGGGACGGCACCGTGTCCCGATAGGCTGGCGGAATGACGCGATCCGAGCAGCCAACGGACACGTTCGCCGACGAACTCGAGGCCGACTCGCGGCAACGCGCCGTGGGTGCCCTGCTGAAGATCCCTCCCCTGCGCAAACTGTGGGGCGCTCAGCTGACCGGCACCGTCGGCGACCGGCTCGCCCTGCTGGTCCTGGTCGTCCTGACGGCGCAGGCCGCCGTCGGCGCCCAGGCCTTCGGCGGCGGATACCGCGGCGCGGCCTTCGCGGTCGCGGCCGTCTTCGCGGCGCGCGTCCTCGCCGCCCTGCTCTTCGGGGCCGTACTGCTCGGCCCGCTGGGCTCCCTCACCGGGCCCGGCGGCGTGCTGGACCGCCGGTGGACGATGATCGGCTCCGACGTCGTACGCCTCGCGCTGCTGATCGTCGCCCCGCTGTGGATCGACTGGGTGCCGGCCGACGCCGTCGCCTGGCTGCTGGTCACCGTCTTCGTCACCGGGGTGGCCGAGCGGCTGTGGACCGTCGCCAAGGACGGCGCCGCCCCCGGGCTGCTGCCCCCGCCCGCGCCGGGCGCAGGAACGGTACGTCCGCTGCCCGACCGCCTCGACGCGCTGCGCCGCCTCGACCAGCGCACCGGCTTCGTCGCCTTCCCGATCGCCGCCGCGGGCCTCGTCGTCGTGACGCTCGTCGGCAACCTGATCGGCCTCGGCGTCGACTGGTTCGGCCTGCACCAGGCCGCCCTCGCCTCCTACGTCGCCGCCGGGCTGTTCGCCGCCTCCGGCGCCGTCCTCTACCTGCTGGAGCTGCCGGGCGACCAGGCGACCCCGCTCCGCTCCCCGCTGCAGGGGCTGCGCAGCAACGACCGCGGGCGCACTGGCGCCGTACCGCTGCTCGTGCTCGGTACCACCACCGTCGCCGGCGCCATCGCCGCCGCCGTGGCGCTCGCCGTGCTGCACGCCGCCGACCTCGGCGGGGGCCCGGTCGGCTACGGGCTCCTGGTGCTGGCGCTCACCGCGGGCCCCGTGCTCGGCATCCGGATTGCCCCGCACACCTTCCCGGGACTGTCCCGGCGCCGCCTGCTCGCCATCGCCATCGCCGTCACCGGTCTGGCCCTGCTGCTGACCGGCATCGTGCCCGACCCGACGACGGTGCTGCTGCTGGCGCTGCTCGCCGGCACCGCGGCCGGGATCACCGCCAACACCGGGCACGTCCTCATCGACCAGGAGACCGAGGAGTCCCGCAGGGCCCGCGCCACCGACCACCTGCACGCGGTCACGCACCTGCTCATGGCGGTCGGCGCCGTCGGCGCCCCCCTGCTGGCCGGAGGCATCGGCCCGCACCGCGTCGTCAACGGGCACTTCACCTTCGACCACGGCGGCGCCGCCTACGCCCTCATGCTGATCGGCGCCCTGCTGCTGCCCGTCGCCGCGCTCGTCCTCGGCAAGACCGACGACCGCCAGGGCGTGCCCCTGCGCCGCGACCTGCGCGAGGCGCTGCGCGGCGGCGACCCCGAGCAGGCGCCCGCCCCCACCGGCTTCTTCATCGCCGTTGAGGGCGGCGACGGGGCCGGCAAGTCCACCCAGGTCGAGGCCCTCGCCGAGTGGATCCGCGGCAAGGGCCACGAGGTCGTCGTCACCCGCGAACCGGGCGCCACGGCGGTCGGCAAGCGGCTCCGCTCGATCCTGCTCGACGTCTCCAGCGGCGGGCTCTCCCACCGCGCCGAGGCCCTGCTGTACGCCGCCGACCGCGCCGAGCACGTCGACACCGTCGTACGCCCCGCGCTGGAGCGCGGCGCGGTCGTCATCTCCGACCGCTACATCGACTCCTCCGTCGCCTACCAGGGCGCCGGGCGCGACCTCGCGCCGACCGAGATCGCCCGCATCTCGCGCTGGGCGACGGACGGTCTCGTCCCGCACCTGACCGTCCTGCTCGACGTCACCCCCGAGGCCGCCCGCGAGCGCTTCACCGAGGCGCCCGACCGGCTCGAGTCCGAGCCCGCGGAGTTCCACGACCGCGTGCGCTCCGGCTTCCTCACGCTCGCTGCGGCCGACCCCGCGCGCTACCTGGTCGTCGACGCGGCCCAGGAGCCGGAGGCCGTCACGACGGTGATACGGCACCGTCTCGACGAGATCCTCCCCCTGTCGGAGAAGGAGGTCGAGGCCCGCGAGGAGGCCCGCCGCCAGGCCGAGGAGGACGCCCGCAGGCGTGCCGAGGAGGAGGCGGCCCGCAAGGCGGAGGAGGAGCGGCTCGAACGCGAGCGACAGGCCCAGCTGGAGAAGCTCCGCGCGGAGGAGGAGGAACGCCGCCGCCTCGCCGAGGAGGCCGCCCGCCTCGCGGCCGAGGAGGCCGCCGCGGAGGAGGCCCGGCGCCGTGCCGAGGAGACCCGCAGGCAGGCCGAGGAGGAGCGCGCCCGCCGCGAGGCCGAGGAGCGGGTCCGCCGCGAGGAACAGGAACGGCTGCGCCGCCAGGCCGAGGAGGAGGCCCGTCTCCGCGCCGAGGCCGAGGAACGCCGCCTGGAGCGCCAGCGCAAGGCCGAGGAAGCCCTGATGCGGGCCGAGCAGGCCCGCGTCGAGGCGGAGGACACGACGAGGACCGTGGAGACCCCGCGGCCGCCGGCCCCCTCGACCGGGGCGGCCGGGGACGCGGAGACCGCCGTGCTGCGCGCGGTGCCCGTCGACGACGCGACGGCGGTCCTGCCGCCGGTCAAGCCGGCCTTCCCGGACTTCACGAAGACCGCCGAGACGCCGCGGCCGCCGCGGCCCGCGGCGCCCACCGACGCGGAGGAGACGGCCGTTCTGCCCGCGGTCACCCCCGGCGCGGCGGACGACACGGCCGTCCTGCCGCCCGTCCCCTCCGCCGACCGTGTGCCGCCCGGCATCTTCCGTCCCGAGGCGCCGGCCACGGCGCCGCGTGACCCGGAGAACGAGCGCACGCGCGAGATGCCGTCCGTCCCCGCGGAGGGGCGCCGCCCCCGCCCCCGCCCCTCGTGGGCCGAGGAGACCCCCCTCGACGACCTCCCCTCCCTCGCGGACGAGCTCCTCGGCCCGCGCGACGAGGACGACGACCGGGACTAGCCCCTCCGGGGGCACCGTTCCGCATGCGGTGCCCCTTGCGGCCGTTTGTTGTCTGCGGGTTGTTCGCGCCTGCGGGCGGCTGCGCCGGGCTGCCCGTGTGTTTGTGCGCGGGTGCGTTGCGCCTGCGGCGGGCGGTTTCCCCGCCGCCCGCCCTCCCCCAGCCTTCGGCCGGGGGGACCCCCACAGCGCTCGCGGTTTACCCCCACGTCATTGGGCGCCGGGTTCGCCGCTCGTCTCCCCCAGCCTTCGGCCGGGGGGACCCCCATGGGCGCACCCCGCCACACCCCCTCCGGCTGTGTGGGCGCATGACGGCCGGTGGGGGTGAGTGGGGCACTTGCGGCGACCCCGAACCGCCTCGTGACCCCCACCCCCACGGACGTCAGTGCGCGAGACAACTGGAGGGGGTGTGGCGGGGTGCCCCCGCAGGCGACGAGCGGTGGGCGCGGTGCCGGATGATGTGGGGCAGCGCCGCGAGCGCCGAGGTGGGGGTCCCCCCGGCCGAAGGCTGGGGGCGTGCCCCGGCGCGGCACCGACCTCACAACGACCGCGCGAGGCGGTCACTGACCGCGCCGGGCAATCGGGAGGGTGGGTGGGGGACAGCCCGCCGCAGGCGCAACGGACCCGCACACAGCCACCGGGCCGCACCACGACCCCCGGTCCGCGAAGCACAACGCACCCGCACAGGGAAACGGCTTCGCCTCGCAGAGCCCGCACCGTAAGAATGGCCCCGTGCGGTACCTGATCCTCGGCGCCACGGAGGCGCGCAGCCCCACCGGCGCGCCCGTGCCCCTGGGCAGCGGCAAGCGGCTGCGGGCCCTGCTCGCCGCACTCGCGCTGCACGCCCCGCACGCGGTGTCCACGGACGCCCTGATCGCCGAGGTGTGGGGCGGTGAGGGCGACGAGCCGCCCCAGGACGCCTCCGGCGCACTGCAGGCGCTCGTGTCGAGGCTGCGCCGCGCCCTCGGGTCCCAGGACAACACGATCGCCTCGGGCCCCGCCGGCTACCGCCTGGTCACGGCCACCCCGGACGACGTCGACTTGCACCTCTTCGAGCGCCTGGTACGCGAAGGCAGTGCCGCCCTCGACGCCGGTGACCCCGACGCCGCCGCGGAGACCCTGGAGGCCGCGCTCGCGCTGTGGCGCGGTCCCGCGCTGGCGGACCTGCCCGACCGGGGTTCCGCCGCCGCCCGGGCGGAGGACCTGCGGCTGACCGCGACGTACCGCCGCATCGAGGCGTGCCTGGCGCTCGGCCGCGGCGGCGAACTGCTGCCGCAGTTGCGCGGGCTGGTCGCCGAGCACCCGCTGCACGAGCCGTTCCGGGCGCAGTTGATACGGGCGCTGCATGCGACGGGCCGCTCCGCCGACGCCCTGGCAGCGTACGAGGACACCCGCCTGGCCCTCGCCGATCGCCTCGGCACCGACCCGGGCACCGAACTCAAGTCCCTGCACGCCCGATTGCTCGCCGCCGAACCGCAACCGCCGACCCCGACGGCCGCCCCTACCGGCCCGCCCCGTACCGGAAACCTGCGGGCCCGCCTCACCAGCTTCGTCGGCCGCGAGGCCGAACTGGGCGTGCTGCGCGCGAGCCTGACCGACGGCAGGCACCGCCTGGTGACGCTGACCGGCCCCGGGGGTTCCGGCAAGACGCGGCTGTCGCAGGAGGCCGCGGCCGCGGTGGCCGGGGCCTCCGCGTACCCGGACGGGGTGTGGCTGGCGGAGTTCGCCCCGCTGGACCGCCCCGCCGCCGTGCCGGACGCCGTGCTGAGCGCGATCGGACGCCGTGACACGGCCGTGCTGGCCGCCGCCCGCGAGGTGCGCAGCGCGGGCCAGGAGGCCGACCCGGCAGCCCGGCTCCTGGAGCACTGCGCGCAGCGCCGCATGCTGCTGGTGCTCGACAACTGCGAGCACGTCATCGATGCCGCGGCCGCCCTCACCGACCAGTTGCTCGCCGCCTGCCCCGGTGTGACCGTGCTCGCCACGAGCCGCGAGCCGCTGGGTCTGCAGGGCGAGACGGTGCGCCCGGTCGAGCCGCTGCCGTTGCCGACCGCGCACCGGCTGTTCGTGGAGCGGGCGGCGGCCGTGCGCCCCGGGTTCGACGCGGACCACGACCACGCGGCGGCGGTGGACGAGATCTGCCGCCGCCTGGATGGGCTGCCGCTGGCCATCGAGCTGGCCGCCGCGCGGCTGCGGGTGCTCACGCCGCGGCAGATCGCGGCCCGCCTCGACGACCGCTTCCGGCTGCTGACCGGCGGCAGCCGCACCGCGCTGCCCCGCCAGCAGACGCTGCGCGCGGTCGTCGACTGGAGCTGGGACCTGCTCGGCGAGGCGGAACGCACGACGCTGCGCCGGCTGAGCGTCTTCGCCGGCGGCTGCACGCTGCAGGCGGCGGAGGCCGTTTGCGGGGAGGAGGCGCTGGAGCTGGTCGGCCAGCTCGTGGACAAGTCCCTGGTCGTGGTCGACCACGGCGCGGAGGAGGTGCGCTACCGGCTGCTGGAGACGATCCACGAGTACGCCGCCGAGCGCGCCGCCGGTGATCCCGCCGACCTGGCGGAGGCGGCCCGCCGGCACACCGCGTACTTCGCGGACTTCGCCCGCACCGCGGACTCCGGCCTGCGCGGCCCCGAGCAGTTGGTCTGGGCGGCCCGTGTGGAGGCGGACCTGGACAACGTACGGGCCGTGCTGCGCCGGACGATCGACGCTGGGGACGAGGCCGAGGGGATCGAACTGGCCCTGGCCATGGGCTGGTTCTGGTGGCTGCGCAACTTCCGCGACGAGGCGCGGGAGTGGCTCGCCCGGCTCATCGGGCTCGCCGAACTCCCCGACGATCCCGGCGCCCCGGGCTTCTGGTCGCGCATGAACCTGCGGCTGCTCCACCTCTTCGTGGTCAGCGACACCATGCCCCGCGAGGAGATGCAGAGCCAGGAGATGCTGGCGCTGGCCTCGCGGATCGTCGAGGTGTACAGCGTTCCGGGCCCGCACTCGGCGCGCTTCCCCGGCATGCTGTGGCCGTTCTGCGACTACGTCGTGGGCCGCCACGAGGCGATCCGGGAGCACGCGGACACGATGGTGACCACCTGCCGCGCGTACGGCGGCACATGGGAACTGGCGGCGGCACTGATGTTCCGTACGCACATCACGATCGACCTCCCCGGCGGGCTCCCCCGGGCCGACGCGGACTGGCCGGAGCTGCTGGAACTCAGCGAACGGCTCGGCGACCGCTGGATGCGCGCCCAGGTCTGCGAGGCGGGGGCCGAGATGGCGCTGGCGTACGGCGACTACGCGGCGGCGCGGGCGGACCTGGAGGAGGCCCTGCGGCTCGGCGGTGAACTGGGCGCGCACGTGGAGGGCATCTTCGTCCGGTCCCGCATGGGTGAGGTGGCCCACCGGGAGGGCGACGACGCCCGCGCCGAGGAGCTGCTGCGCCGGGCCGCCGAGGAGGCCGAGCAGTACGGGGTGTGGGACGCCCGCGCCTACATCCGTGCGCTGCTGGCGACGATCGTGCTGCGCCGGGGCGAGCTCCGGGAGGCCCGGGAGCTGGTCGACCTCGCGCACGGCGAGGGCCGTATGGGCACGCCCCCACCGGACTTCGAGCTGCTCGTTGCGAGCCTTTCCGCCCGGGTGGCCGCCGCCGAGGGCGACACGGCGGGCGCCCTGGCCGGGCTCGCGGAGGCACTGCGCGCGGGACTCGACGGCTTCTGCGCCGAACCGCGTCTGGCGGCGGTGGCCGAGTACGCCGCCGAGGTGCTGGTGACCCTCGGCGATCCCGTACGGGCCGCCCGGCTGCACGGTGCGGCGGACGGCCTGCGCGCGGGCCTGCCGCGCCCCGTCCCGGAGGAGGCGGGGGTGCGCGCGGCGGAGGCGGCGGCCCGCGCGGCCCTGGGGGACGGGCCGTACGAGCGGGCCCGCACCGCGGGCCACGGGCTGGGCGGCGAGGGCGCCTACGCGCTGCTGGCCGAGGCGATCGCCTAGGGGAATGGCCGGGGACGGGCTCTTCGTTGCAGGCTTGAGGATTCAACTGACGGTTTCGGTGACGGAGAGAGCATGAAGGTCGAGATCTACAGCGACATCGCCTGTCCCTGGTGCTACGTCGGCAAGCGCCGCTTCGAGCGGGCGCTGGCCGCCTTCCCGCAGGCCGACCAGGTCGAGGTGGTCTACCGCCCCTTCCAGCTCGCCCCCGACAAGTCGGACACCCCCGAGCCCCACCGCGCCTACCTCGACGAGCGCTACGGCCCGCAGTCCGCGGCGATGGACGCCCGGGTGGCGGAGCTCGGCCGTGCCGAGGGCCTGGCCTTCGACTTCGACCGCGCCATCGAGAACAACACCCTGCTCGCCCACCGCCTGCTGTGGCACGCCCTGAACGCGTACGGCGCCAAGGAGCAGGCCGCGCTCAAGGACCGGCTGCTCGTGGCGCACTTCGCCGAGGGCGCCGACGTCGGCGACCGCGACGCCCTGGCCGCCCTCGCCGCCGAGGCCGGGCTGGACCGCGACCGCGCGGCCGCCTTCCTCGTCTCCGACGAGGGCCTCGCGGAGGTGCTCGCCGAGATCGACGACGCCCGCAGCATCGGTGTGAACGCCGTCCCGACCTTCGTCTTCGAGGGCAAGTGGGCCGTCCAGGGCGGCCAGGAGACCTCGACGTTCCTGCGTGTGCTGGAGCAGGTCGCCCAGGAGACCGGCGCCGTACCCGCCGCCCCCGCGGCGGACGCCTGCGCCGACGGCGCGTGCGAGGCCCCCGCCGGCTGAACCGGCGGGGACCGGCGGCACGCCTCAGTCGCAGGTGATCCGCGACACCGCCCAGTCCGCGACGTTCACCAGGTGGAACCTGCGCGTCGGCTCGACCGTCAGCCGGATGCCGGCGTTGCCGGCGATCGGCACGTGCACCGGCACCCCCGGGTCACCGCCGCGCAGCACCTCGGAGCGCCACAGCCGCCCGTGGTCGCCGTAGACCGAGAAGCGCGCCGCACCGAAGCCCAGTGCGACGTCGTCGATGCCGACGACGGCGTCGAAGGCGGTGCAGGAGCGGTTGAGGTCGATGGTGACGGTGGACGGCGCGCCGACCGTGACGCCGTCGGGGTAGCGCGTGCCGCCGATGCCGAGGCCCCAGCGCTGCCAGACCCAGTCGCCGAGGCGGATCGTGGGCCGGTCCGACCGGCCGAGGACGCCGTGCTCGAGCGCGCTCAGCCGGTAGACCGCCGGCTCGGGCGCCCGGGTCGGTGTCGGTGTGGGCGTGGGCGTGGGCTCGGGGGTACGGCTGGGGGACGGCGCCGGCGGCTCGCTGGGTGTGGGCGCCGGCTCCTCGGCGGGGCGCGCCGGAGGCGTCGGGGCCGGGGTGACGGCCCGTACGGGAGCCCGGACGGACGGCGTCGGGCTCGGCGCCGGGGAGCGCCGTGACGGCGAAGGGGTCGGTGTGGGGGACGGCGCCGGTACGACCGGCGCGGCCGAGGGCTTGCTCTCCGCCTGCGGCGGGGGTGTGCTGTCGTTCCCGGTCAGGGCGATCGCCACCACGGCACCGGCCGCCGCGAGCGCCAGCCCCGCGGCAACGGTGATCTTCACCGGTGCGGCGGCCCCTTCGGCGGCCGCCGCACCACCGGCACCCGCCGCCGCGCCACCGCCCGAAGCGCCGCCCGACGCTGCGGCGGCCGCGGCACCCGCGCCGGCACCGGCCACCGCACCGCCCGCGGCGATGCCCGCCGCCTTCGCCGCGTACGCCGCGCCGAACCAGCCGACGACCGCGACCGGCAGCAGCCCCTTGAGCGCCGCGTTCACGTCCGCCAGCTCCGCCGCCGCGAGGCGGCACTTGGCGCATTCCTCCAGGTGCTTGCGCAGCTCCCGGTCGGCCCGCATCCGCAGACCGCCGCGGGCGTGCGCGCCGAGCCGGTCCGCGTAGCGGGCACAGGCCCCCTCGGCGGTCAGCGAGGACGAGACGTGCGCCTGCAGGTAAGCCTGGCGCAGTCCCTCGCGGGCGCGGTGCGCGAGGACGGCCGTCGCGTTGGCCGTCAGGCCGAGCAACGGAGCGACCTTGCTGGGTGACTCCTCCTCGACCGCGGTGTGCCACAGCACCGCCTGCCAGCGCTCGGGGAGCGTACGGAAGGCCTGGATGGCCAGCGACCGTTCGGCCTCGTGCATGGCGCGCACGTCCGCACCCAGCTCCTGGGCACCCTCGCCCGCCGCGGCACCGGCCGACGTGACCGCGAACACGGCGAAGTCGTCGACCAGCTGCTCCCGTTTGGCGGTGCTGCCCCACGACGCGGCCACCCGCCGCACCGTGGTGAGCAGGTAGGCCCGCACCGCGGCGTCCGGGCCGCTGCCGCCGCGGATCGCCTGCAGCGTGCGGGCGAAGACCTCGCCGGTCAGGTCCTCCGCGGTGTGCCGGTCACGGCAGCAGCCCCGTGCGTAGCGCCGCACGGCCGCCACGTGCCGCCGGTACAGCTCCTCGTACGCGCTGTCGTCGCCGCCGCGCACACGGGCGACCAGGTCGGCGTCGGACAGCTGCGCCCCGGGGGTGTCCGTGGCCTCGGGGAGGCGCTCCGCGAGCGGATCCCGCTGCCCGGGTACGCGGCCGGACGGCGGGTCCCCACCGGAGTCCGCCCCCGCCTCCGCGGGCGGACCGGACTCCCCGTTTCCTTCATCCACGGGCGTAAGAGTGGCACACCCGTACCGTCCGACGAGCTGTCAAGCACCAGAACCACCCGTCCGGGGAGTTTCACCCCCCGGACGCGGGTCATCACCTGAACGGGTCAGCCTCACGCTCCCGGACGGGACCGCAGCCCCTCCAGCAGGATGTCCAGCAACCGGCCCGAGGCCGCCGCCTGTTGGGCGGGGTCCGGCAGTGACGGCGCCGAGGTGGCGATGACCAGCAGCACATCGGCCACCGACACGTCCGCGCGCAGTTCACCCGCCGCCCGCGCCCGCTCCACCAGCTGCCCGACGACGTCCAGCAGCGTGGCGACACCGGCGCCCGAGGCGACGTCCTCCCCCGCCCCGCGCTGCTGCGGCACGCGCGCCCCGTCCGGGGCGCCGGCCGGCTCCACGTGGAGCACCTGCGGCGGCAGCAGCCGCCCGGCGCCGGAGGCCACCGACGTCCGCAGGAAGCGGGACAGCGCCGACCAGGCCTCCTCCTCCTGGCCCAGGGCCGCGCGCGCCTGCTCCGTCAGGCGTGCCGTCTCCTCCTCGGCTATGCGCCGCACCAGCACGTCCTTGCTGGGGAAGCGCCGGTAGACGGTGCCGACGCCCACCCGGGCCCGCCGTGCCACGTCCTCCATCGGCGCGCCGTACCCCAGCTCGCCGAAGACCTCGCGGGCGGCGCGCAGGACGTGCTCGAGGTTGCGCTGCGCGTCCACGCGCAGCGGCGAGGTACGACTCCCGCCGACACCCCGTACGACCGTGTCCGGATGACCGCTGACGGTCGCGGTCATCGCCCATTGAGGGTCCTGGATATGCATATGTGTATCCCCCGGTTAATCGCGTCTCCCCCCGGAGACTCCCCACCCCATGATCGCCGGGAGACGGCGGACGACGCCGCACGGGCACCCCGGCCGGATACGAACATAGTTGAGCCCCGGTCAAGAATGAAGGGGGAGTCCACCCACGATCGGAGTACCGGCGCCGCCGATTCTCCGTTCCGGCACTTCACACCGGTCGGGAACCCGCCCGTGACCTGCCGGAGAACAGGATTCGGCCATTCATTGCCGTACGCCCTGTGGACAAACCCCGATGGCCCATTGCCTCATGGGACGATGGCAGCACTCAAGGGGCCGTCCGGTGCGGCAGAAGAATCCGGGATCCCACGCATCCTGGTCGTCGGCGGCGGTTATGTGGGCATGTACACCGCTTTGCGGCTGCAGCGCAGGCTGAAGGCCGACGAAGCGGAAATCGTCGTGGTCGAACCGCAGCCTTATATGACCTATCAGCCCTTCCTGCCCGAGGCGGCGGCCGGCTCCATCTCGCCGCGCCACGTCGTGGTGCCCCTGCGCCGGGTCCTGGACCGCTGCACGCTGGTCATCGGCGAGGCCCGCCGCATCGACCACGGCAAACGGGTCGCCACCCTCACCACCCTCGCCACCGAGGAGGAGGGCTCCGCCGCGCTGGAGCTGCCGTACGACCACCTGGTGCTGGCACCCGGCTCGGTCTCCCGCACCCTGCCGATCCCCGGCCTCGCCGAGCACGGCATCGGCTTCAAGACCGTCGAGGAGGCCATCGGGCTGCGCAACCACGTCCTGGAGCAGCTCGACATCGCCTCCTCCACGCGGGACGTCGAGGTCCGCGAGGCCGCCCTGACCTTCGTCTTCGTCGGCGCCGGCTACGCCGGCGTGGAGGCCCTCGGCGAGCTGGAGGACATGGCCCGCTACGCGGTGCGCTACTACCACAACGTCGAGGCCGACGACCTGAGGTGGATCCTGGTGGAGGCCACCGACCGCATCCTCCCCGAGGTCGGCGAGGAGATGGGCAGGTACGCCGTCCGCGAGCTGCGCGGCCGCAACGTCGACATCCGCCTGAACACCCGGCTGGAGTCCTGCGAGAACCGCATCGCCGCCCTCGACGACGGTTCCCGCCTCCCCACCCGCACCCTGGTGTGGACGGCCGGGGTCAAGCCGCACCCCGTGCTCTCCCGCACCGACCTGCCGCTCAACGGGCGTGGCCGGATCAAGTGCACCGCGGCCCTGCGGATCGCCGGCACCGAGGGCGCCTGGGCCGCGGGCGACGCCGCCGCCGTCCCGGACGTCACCTCCGACGACCCCGAGGCGCTCTGCGCGCCCAACGCCCAGCACGCCCTGCGCCAGGCCCGTGTCCTGGCCGACAACATCGTCGCGACCCTGCGCGGCGAGCCCTTGACCGACTACCGTCACGAGTACGCGGGCTCGGTCGCCTCACTCGGCCTCCACAAGGGCGTGGCACAGGTCTACGGGCGCAAACTCAAGGGCTACCCCGCCTGGTTCATGCACCGCGCGTACCACCTCAGCCGGATGCCCACCTTCAACCGCAA
Source organism: Streptomyces sp. NPDC059718 (assembly GCF_042733315.1). NCBI lineage: Bacteria > Bacillati > Actinomycetota > Actinomycetes > Kitasatosporales > Streptomycetaceae > Streptomyces > Streptomyces sp. NPDC059718. The sequence goes on along the minus strand of NZ_JBHWGA010000058.1, from coordinate 4,303 downwards.
GGCGCGCATCCTGGCCGAATGGGTCCTGTCCGGGCTCTTCAAACGGGAGATCGTCTCGCTCGGCTCGCTGGAGAACCCCCGCGCCGAGTTCGAGCTCGCCGCGGAGACCGGCCGCAAGCCCGACGCGCCCTGACCGCCAGTGCGGATGCGGTGGCCGATTCCCCCGGAGCGGTGGGTCGGCCACACTGGACCCGTGACCAAGCGTGCGCCAGCACCTGCAAAGAGTGACAAATACGAGGAATCGGACGTTTGAACCTCACGCGTTGGAGCGCCCGGCTCCCCGGAACACAACGACGCAATGCCCAGGCGGCGGCCGCCGGTGCCGAACCCCCGTCCGGCGGAGCGGTCCCCGCGGCGCGCGGCGAGGCCGCCGAGCACCCCGACACGCCGGCGCACACCCTCGACGCGCTCCCCGTACGCGAGGTGCTGGGCCGGCTGCCCGCCCTCATCGCGGTTACGCACGGGCCCACGCACCACCTCGGGTACGTCAACGAGGCCTGGACCGAGGTCTTCGGACCCCGCACCGCAGGGGAACCCGCCCGCGAGTCCCTCCCCGAGCTCGCCGAGCTCGGTCTGCTCCCCCTGATGGACCAGGTCTTCCGCAGCGGCAAGCCCCGCACCGTCAAGGCCCGCAAGGTCGCCACCGCCACCCGGCAGGGCTACTTCACCCTCACCTGCAGCCCCGTCCCGGTGAAGGACGGCGGCGACACCGGCGGCGTCCTGGTCTTCGCCAACGACGTCACCGACCAGGTCCAGGCCGCCGAACGCCTCCGCGAGAGCGAGCGCCGCCTGCACGCGACCGCCGTCACCCTCCAGCGCAGCCTGCTCCCCCAGGAGCTCGAACAGCCCGACGACCTGCGCGTCGCCGCCACCTACCAGCCCGGCGGCACCGACGCCGCCGTCGGCGGCGACTGGTACGACGTCATCACCCTCGGCGCCGGCCGCACCGCCCTCGTCATCGGCGACGTCATGGGCCGCGGCGTGCGCGCCGCCGCCGTCATGGGGCAGCTGCGCACCGCCGTCCGCGCCTACGCCCGCCTCGACCTGCCCCCGCACGAGGTCATCCAGCTCCTCGACGGCCTCGCCGCCGAGATCGACGCCACCCAGATCGCCACCTGCGTCTACGCCGTCCACGACCCCAGCGAGGGACGGCTGTCGTACGCCTCCGCCGGCCACCTGCCGATCGTCGTCCGCGACGCCGACGGAACCGTCCGCCGCGCCGACGAACCCACCGGCCCGCCGCTGGGCACCGGCGGCTGGGTCCACACCTCCGGCTCCGTCCCCCTCGGGCCCGGTGCCACCGCCGTGCTCTACACCGACGGCCTCATCGAGCGCCGCGGCGAGGACATCGACGAGGGAGTCTCCGCCCTGATGAACGCCCTCGCCGGCGCCACCGGCAGCCCCCAGGTCATCTGCGACCGCCTGCTGCGCGCCCTCGGGGTCACCTCCGAGCACGCCGACGACGTCGCCGTGCTCGTCATGCAGTACCCGCAGCACGAGGGCAACGACTCCGAGCTGTTCCGCAACGCCTCCCTGGAACTGCTGGGCGGCATCGAGGCGGCCCCCCGCGCCCGCGCCTTCGCCCAGGGCGTGCTGACCTCGTGGCGCTTCCCCGTCGAACTCGTCGACCTCGGCGTCCTCGCCGCCAGCGAACTGGTCGCCAACTCGCTCCAGCACGGCGTCCCGCCCATGCGGCTGCGGCTGCGGCGCACCGACCGGCGACTGATCATCGAGGTCACCGACGGCGACGACCACCTGCCGCGCCGCCGCCGCGCCGAACCGGCCGACGAAGCCGGCCGGGGCATCTCCATCATCGCCACCATCGCCTCCGCCTGGGGATCCCGGCGGACCCCCGGCGGCGGCAAGGCGGTGTGGTGCGAGTTCGCGCTCCCCAGCTGAGGGAGGATCACGCCGCCAGCACGGGCTCGCGCAGCGGCGCGTCCTGCCCGACCGTGAGACGCCGGCCCAGCCGCACCGAGAGCACGCTGACCCCCAGCGAGCACGCGACCAGCATCACGATGTACTCGGCGTACATCCCGCCGCCCGCCATGAGCCCGCCGACCGCCGGCCCCACGGCCAGCGCCAACTGCTTCACCAGCGCGAACGCCGAGTTGTACTGGCCGACCATCCGCTCCGGCGCCATGTCCGCCACCAGCGGCGCGACCGTCGGCGACAGCATCGCCTCGCCGAGCCCGAACAGCGCGTACGTGCCGATCAGCATGGCCGTCGCGATCCCGTGCGCGGAGCCCGTGAGCCCCGCGAGACCGGCGACCACCCACGCCAGGGCCCACAGCAGACCGACCGCCGCGATCACCCGGCTGCGCCGCCGCCGCTCCACCGGGCGCAGGACGAGGAACTGCGCCACCACGATCGCCGCGGTGTTCGCCGCGAGGGCGACCCCCAGCGTCGCCGGCGACACCTTGGTCACCTCGACCGCGTACGCCGACAACCCCGACTCGAACTGCCCGTAGCAGGCGAAGAACAGCACCCCGCCCAGCACGCACAGCTGCACCATCGCCCGGTCGGCGAACAGCGCCCGCCAACCGCCGGCCGCCTTGTCCGTCGGCGCCGCCTCCATGCGCGCCGCCTTGGGGAGCCGCACGGAGGCCGCGACGACACCGAGGACCACGAACATCGCGGCCTCGATCGAGAACAGCAGCGTGAAGGAGCCCGGCCGCGAGGTGTCGACCAGCAGCCCGCCCAGCAGGCCGCCGACACCCAGTCCGAGGTTGTTCAGGAAGAACTGCGTCGCGAAGGCCCGCGACCGCGTCTTCGGCGTGGAGCACCACACGATGAGCGTGGCCAGCGCCGGCTGCATCACGGCGATGCCCGCGCCCATCACCGCGGACGCGGCGATCACCAGGGGCGCGCTCGAGGCGAGCCCGAAGCCCATCGAGCCCACCGCCGCCGCGAACGCACCGGCCAGCAGTACGGGCAGCGGGCCGCTCCGGTCGATCGCCCGACCGGTGAACGGCAGCACGGCGAGCGCGGCGACGGCGAACGCGGACAGCACGACACCCGCCGTGCCCGCTCCCAGTTCCCTCACCTGCGCCACGTAGACGAACAGGAACGGGACGGTGAAGCCGTTGCCGAACGCGCTCAGCGCGTTGCCCAGCTGGATCCGGCGCAGCGCGGCGCCCATCGCGGTGGTCACACTCACCCCTTAGGTCAGTAGTCCTCGAACTTGAAGACTTCAACTTTAAACTTCGAAGCTAAACAGTACATGCTGTAAGTCTTTAGGGCCAACGAGTTTCGTGGGACACTCCTGCCATGACGAGTGCAGCCGACGGCCCTGCCGGCACCCCGCAGGAGCTGGACCTCGATGAGCAGATCGCGATCTACCAGCGCGAATACCCCGAGGTGGACCCCCAGGTCGAGAAGATCGTCACGGCCCTGGGCAGGCTCAACCGCCGTATGAACGTGGGCTACAGCCGGCACCTGTCGGCCGTCGGCATCACCAGCGCCGAGTGGGAGGTCCTCAAGGCCCTTGTGGTCGTGGGCCGTCCGTACCGCCTCGGCCCCGGCGACCTGGCCAAGCGACTCGGACTCACCCCGGCCGCCATGACCCACCGCATCGACCGCATGGTGGCGGAGGGTCTGGTCACCCGGGAGCGTGACGAGAGCAACCGCGTCCGCGTCATCGTGGAGCTCACCGACCTCGGCCGCAGCAAGTGGCTGGAGACGATGCGCATGGCCTCCGTCTTCGAGGCGGACCTCCTCCAGGACCTCGCCCCCGACGAACGCAACGTCCTGGGCGACCTCCTGACCCGTCTCCTCCGCCGCGTCGAGACCGACCAGCCGGACGCCGGCGGCCGTCTGAGGGACCTGGACTGACCCGGCTGCCCCGGTTTGACAGACGTACGGGGGATCCGTAATGTTCTCCGAGTTGCCCGCCGGTGAACACCGACTCCGGTCGGTCCCCGGGCAGCCATTCCGCAGGATCCACCTCGATGAACGGCTTCGTGTCGTCTCGTTCGCGTGTGCGTTTTTCGGAATGAGGATCAACGGAATTGCTCGATTGGCATCGGGCGCCACTGATCCGCTAACGTTTCACCAGTCGGAACGGCCCAACAGCCGCGAGGACAAGCCCCGCTGACCGGGGATCAGGCCGGAAGCGGTCTGATAGAGTCGGAAAAGCCGAAAAGCGAAAGCCGGACGGCGAAACCCCCTCCAGAGGGTGGCAGAGAAGGAAATCGGATCTGCTAAGCTGGAGACAACGAAGGGAAAGCCCGGAGGGGCCGGTGAAACGGTCTCGAAGGAAGCTTCCGTTCCTTGAGAACTCAACAGCGTGCCAAAAGTCAAC
>NZ_JBHWGA010000057.1:0-60285 GCF_042733315.1 Streptomyces sp. NPDC059718 | reverse complement strand
CGGCCCGCTGACGGCCTGGCCGTGGACTTCGTCGTCGAAGCCGATCGCGCCGAACTCGGTGAGATCGTGCAGCGGGTGCGGGACGGACGACTGCGGACCAACATCGGTGACGTCGCGAGCCTCGACGATGCCGTCGGCGCCCTCAACCCAACCACCCGGCGCCTCGGGAAGACGGTCATCCGCGTCCTCCCGTAGGTGGTGGGCGGCCACCGCCCGAGCGGCAGGTCATGGTCCTGATCTACGCCACGGCCATCGGGCACCGACCGGCACAAGGACCCGAACCTGCACATGCCCCTGAAAGCCGATCCGGACGACGCCACAGCCCTGCGTGAGCAATACAACGACATCACCCCGCGGGCTACCACATGGGTCGGCGGGCTTCTCAAGTCCAAGCAACTCGCGGACCCACGCACCTACAACCGCCACGCCTGACCCCGCTACATCCATCCTGCGACGCAGCATCGCAACACCCATCTGGACTGTTCCACGCGCGTTTTCGTCACTGGAGCCAGCGGCAGCATCGGCTCGGCTGTTGTTCCCGAACTCGCGGAACCTGGGGCTACTGGAAACGGCCGTCGAAGCTGGTACCGCTCCTCAGGTCGGAGAACCGAAGGCCGACGACTGCGCTCCCATCCACCACCCATCGAAGATCGTAGGACGCTCGGTAGGAGGGCGGCCAGAAGGAGCAGAAGCGGCCATTGTTATCGACAGACCAAGTGCCCTCCGTCTGGCGTCCCGCCTCGAAGTAGGAGGTGCTTCCGTCGGGTCGGAAGGTCTGGGTCGTGCCGTCGCCGTAGGCCAGGCGGCCTGCGGTGACAGCGGTGGGGATCTGGTCAGGCGGCACGATCGCGCCGTCTTCCGGGTGCAGGATGTCCATGTTCCTGGTCACTGTGCGGTCCTTCTCCCGGGCCCGACGGTGCCGTTGCTCGTACGGTCCAGCGGGCGTCGTCTGGCTCAGTGCGGCGGAAGATGACCCCATTGGAGGGGATCGTCTTGGCCAGCTCCGCTCCGAGGAGGTGATTCGACCTCTTGGGCGCTGCAGCACATGAGCGCTTTCCGTAGTGCTGTACACGGGTATTGGCTAGGGCCTACCGGGCCCGAGCCGCAAGACGGGGCGAGCCGTGCCGTTCGGGCTCCGGGGCCCCGCCCTGGTTGCCGCTCATCGGCTCTAGGCGGCGTCCTCTTCCGTCGTTTCGAAGACGCTCAGGTACTGGCCGTAGCCCTCCTGCTCCAGAACCTCCAGGGGGATGAAGCGCAGCGAGGCGGAGTTGATGCAGTACCGCAGCCCTCCGTGGTCGCGAGGCCCGTCCGGGAACAGGTGCCCGAGGTGGCTGTCGCCTTCAGCCGACCGTACTTCGACACGGACCATGCCGTGGCTGGTGTCGGGCTTCTCGACGACGTGGCCTGACCTCAGCGGCCTTGTGAAGCTGGGCCAGCCGGTCCTGCTGTCGTACTTGTCGACCGAGGCGAAGAGGGGCTCCCCGGACACGATGTCCACATAGATACCAGGCGCCCTGTTGTCCCAGTAGTCGTTGGAGAACGGGGGCTCCGTCTCGCCTCGCTGGGTCACACGGTATTGCAGGTCGGTGAGCTGTGAGATGCGCTGTGGGCTCTTGCTGTACTCCGGCATGCCTACCTCCCAGACGGTGCTGGAGTGTCTCTTCTGCCCTATTCGCGTCATGCATCACCCGGACTCTTACCGTGTCGGAGCTTCTGACCACCACGTCAACGGTCTGTCTGTGCCACCGCAACCTGGTCCGTGCGGCCGACGGTCGCGAGCCCGGCTGCCTCCCCTCAGTGACGAGGAAGGGTTGCCCGACCCGCCTCCATGGCTCGTGCCGCCGGCCCTCGCGGCGACGCTGCGTTGCCAGCCGCCTTCGACAGGCCGGGCACGGATGCGGACGCATGCTTACACGCGGCGGGGGTCCTCCTGGCGCCGACGCGTCCGGCGACGGCCTGGCAGGACGTGGCGTGCACCAAGACGCTGGGTCCCGACCACCTGCCGGTCCGGGCCATCGCGAATGATTGCTGTCGTCGGCACCTCGTGGGACCTCTTGCAGCGCCAACGGGACGCGTGGATCCACGCGAGGGCGTCCAGCTCGGAACAGTGCTGATCGCCAGGGAGATGGTCACGAACGCTATCCACCACGCCTCGACGCCCGTCCACACTGAGGCTACGGCAGGAGACGCGTCTGTGAGGTGCCGGACGGGAGGAGTGTGTCTCCCCGCCGGAACTGTGCGCTTCCCGGCGACGAGAGCGGCCGGATGCGCGTGATCGTTGCGAGGGTGCCGCTCACACGGCGGACCGGGGACCGTGATCCCGGCCCCCGTCCGGGAGCGGATGGCGATCGCCACCGCAGAGGACCACAATTGCACCTACTGCCTGTCCGCCCACACCTGCATAGGGGCGGGCGTCACCACGGTCGGCGCAGCTGAACTGCCCGCCACGCGGAATCCGCCGACCCGCACCGCCACATTGCTGTCCCTGGCCCACACATTGCCCGCGGCCGCATCGGCGAGACACAGCTCAAAGCCGCCCGGGCCATGGGCGTCACCGGCACCGAGATCGCCGAGCTCCTAGGCAATCCCGCGTTGAACATCCTCACCAACTACCGCCATTTCCTCGCCAACACCAAGACCGAATGGCCGCTCGTCACCCCGCACGCCCGCGCCTGACCGACGGCCCCACCAGGCCCGACCGACCCGGGCCCGACGGGCAGTATCACCACGCCCTCGACCGTCATCAGACACTCCTAGGAATGCGAGGAAGAACATGAGCGAATCGCGCGAAACCCAGGCAGGCGCGCGTTACGACGTGGTCGTGCTGGGTGCCGGCCCGGCCGGTGCGAACGTCGCCGACCGCGCCCGTGCCGCCGGTCTCTCCGTAGCGGTGGTGGAACGGGAACTGGTCGGCGGTGACTGCGCGTACTGGGCGTGCGTGCCCAGTAAGGCGCTGCTGCGGCCGGTCATCGCGCTCGCCGACGCCTGTCGCGTCGACGGTGCCCGGCAGGCTGTCACCGGTCGGGTCGACGCCGATGGCGTCTTCGCTCGCCGCAACCGCTCCGTCCACGACTGGGACGACACCAGACAGGCTCTGTTCCTCAGGTCCATCGGAGCCGACCTCTTCCGTGGCCACGGCCGTCTCGACGGGCCCAGACGAGTCAGCGTCACCCGTGACGACGGCGTCCGGCAGACCCTCATGGCACGGCACGCGGTGGCCATCGCCACCGGCAGCCGGCCGGCGTTGCCCGACATCCTGGGCATCGCCGAGGCCCGTCCCTGGACGAGCCGGCAGGTCACCGAATCCAGCAGCGTCCCCACTCGCCTCGCGGTTATCGGCGGCGGCGGAGTCGGCATCGAGATGGCCACTCTCTGGCAGGGCCTCGGCTCCCAGGTCACACTGCTCGTCCGGCGCCGCTTGATCCCCCGCATGGAACCCTTCGCCGGCGAACTGGTCGCTCAGGGATTGAGAGAGGCGGGCGCGGATGTGCGGATCGGTGTCCAGGTGACCGCCCTGCGCCGCCCGGACCCGCAGGGGCCGGTCACCCTCACCCTCGACGACGGCGGCCAGCTGGAGGCCGACGAGGTCTTGTGCGCCACCGGCCGCACGCCTGTAACTGACGATATCGGCCTGGACACGGTCGGTCTCACCCCCGGATCCTGGCTCGATGTGGACACCACCTGTCTGGTGCAGGGGGTCGACGGCGACTGGCTGTACGCCCTTGGCGACGTCAACCATCGTGCGCTGCTCACCCATCAGGGCAAATACCAAGCCCGGACTGCCGGCGACGCGATCGGTGCCCGCGCCGCCGGTCGCCCGCTGGACGACACGCCCTGGGGCGACCACGCCACCACCGCCGACCAGCACGCCGTACCCCAGGTGTTCTTCAGCGACCCCGAGGCGGCCGCGGTGGGCCTGAGCGCCGAGCAGGCGGAGCGCGCCGGGTACCGCATCAAGACCGTCGACCTCGATTTCAACGCCGTCCAGGGCGCCAAGCTCTACGCCGACGGCTACCAGGGCCACGCCAGGCTGGTCGTCGACCTCGACCGGGAAGTCCTCGTCGGAGCGACCTTTGTCGGCCCCGGCGTCAGCGAGCTCCTGCACTCGGCAACCATCGCGGTCGCCGGCGAGATCCCGCTCAAACGACTCAGGCACGCGATCGCACCCTTCCCGACCGTCAGCGAGGTCTGGCTCTTTCTCCTCGCCGCCTACCAGAGCGATCAGGAGAAGGTGTGTCGACTTAACGGATGACCGGCGGTGTTCACTGTGCTTGTCGGACCTCGACGACCCAGCGGCGGGGCAGGACTTGGAAGCCTTGGGTGTCGCCGCTGGGACAGACGATGTCGAGGACAACTGCGAGGTGCCGGGTGGTCCGTCGGTGAGGTGGTCGGCGTCCCCCGTAGTGCCAGACCCGAACCAGCCGCCGGAAGTGCTTCTTTGCCGTGGGCAGCAGGATGCGGGCGGCGTCCCGGTCGATCGTGGATGCCGCAGTGGCCAACACGGCCGGCAGGAGTCGGAACCGCCGCCGTGGCGGGACGGCACAGCCGCCTTCCCCAGGATGTCCGCCGGACGGGCGGGCGGCAAGAAGATCGTGCTCAATTGAGCGCATCCGCGGACGAGCGCCATCCAATCCTGAGGCCGCATCCCGAGGACTGCCGCGACGGTTGCCGGCTGCATACCGCGGACCAGAAACGTCTCGCCGCTCGATCTGCCACCGACGAGGTGCTCGGCCACCTTGATGAGCTTGTCGGCCGCGGCCTCCCGCCGAAAACGGCACGGTAACGCCGCGCTCCCGGCAGGTCTTTCCCTGACGTCGCTGCGCGACGTTCGCCGTCGGAGAATCCGTTTGCTGAGATCATGGAGCAAAATGCGCGAAAATGGGTGAAGAAGCGGTTTCGCTAAGTGTCAGGGAGCCACTGATGGACGCCTCGGACCATCTCCTCCGAAGGGCTACCCCCTCGGCTCTCTTGACCTTGGACGGTGCCATCCACAGCCTCAACGCGGCCATGGCAAAGGTACTGGACAGGCCGGCGGAGCAGTGCGTGGGTCGCAACTTGGGTGATCTGTTGCCCGAAAGCCAGCTGACTGCGGTCGAAAGCCTCGTGACCCACGCCGCCACGACGATGACCGTCGTGATGCGGGTGCTGGAGTTCCCTGGGCCGGGTGCAGCACGGCTGGTCTGCCTGGTCGAGGCGCGACTGACGAGGGATCCTGCGGACGGCGAGAAACTGCTGTGGGTGCACTCGTTGAACGCGGGGAACGACCTGGGCAGTCTTGTGATCCCGTTCCGGTTGGCGGCCAAGGCCGCCAACCTCGGTGTGTGCATGTATTCACCCCAGGAGCAGCAGCTGGAGTGGCTAGGTGGCGCACCCGCCTTGGCAATGCTGTTCCCGGAGGCCTCCGTATCGGTGTACAGCGTGGTTCGGCGAGTCCACCCTGATGATCGGGCGGCTCTACGGCGGCTCGTGCGTTCGACCGCCGCCCAGTCCCCCTGGATCACGTTGAGGTTCTTCACCGAGCGTGATGGCTGGCACCTTCTGGCTTGCCAGACCCGTAGAGTCCAGCTGGGGTATGGCGGCCCTCTGCGGGTCTTCGGGGTGATCCGCGACGACACCAAGCGGGAAGCACGCCGACGCAAAGCCTTGGTCGCGCTGAGTGCTGCACGACAGCGAGCTGCCGAGATAACGGCCTTTTCCTCCGCATTGATCACTGCGGCCACAGAGCGGGAGGTACAGCAGGTCCTCCTGACACGCCTCGCCGCGACCTTTGGTGGCACCGGCGCCGCGTTGGCGCTCGTTGCCGAAGGCCGCCTGTGCGTCTCCTCTGATGCCGGGATACCGATGCTGGTGGCCGCCGTAAACGGCGTGTCGCTGGAGGATCCGAGCCCACTGCCCTATGCGATCCGAACGGGCAAGCCACAGTTCATGCGCAACCAGGAGGAGTACACACGCCGCTGGCCGCACGGAGCCATGGTGCCGTACTTCGAGCAGCTCGAATCCGGCTGCGCCGTCTCGATCACCTCCCTCAGCCCGGTCGGCGGTGAGCCGCTCGGGGGCTGGGCAGTGACCTACGACGGCGAGCATCGCTCGTCTCCGGATGAGCGCGCCCTCATGAGCACCCTGGCCGACCTTGCGGGCCAGGCGCTGAGGCGCGTCAGGTCTCGAGAAGCTCGAGTGGAGTTGGCAGTGGCGCTCCAAGAGACCATGCTTCCGACGCTGCCGAAGCACCTCCCGGGCCTGGAAGTCACCGCCCGTTACCGACCGAGCCGGGACGGGCTGGATATAGGCGGAGACTGGTACGACGCCTTCGTCGTGCCCGACGGCGCGGTCGCCTTCGAGATCGGCGACGCCCAGGGGCACGACGTGAACGCCGCCGCAGCCATGGGACAGGTGCGTGCCTCCATGCGCGCCATCGCCGCCTGCGAACCGGACCCTGCAACCGTGCTGACGCGCGCGAACGAGCTGCTCATCACGATGGACGCGGCGCGATTTGCCAGCTGCACCATGTTGCATATCGACCCTTGCGACGGACAGGTCACGGGTTCCAGCGCGGGCCATGTGCCGTTGCTGTACGCATACGACGACGGCAGCCACAGTATCCGTGAATTGCCGGGCGGCCCGGTGCTCGGAGTCCTACCCGACGCTGTCTACCGCGAGGGAACTTTCACCCTGGACAAGAATGCCGCGCTGATCATGGTTACCGACGGCGTGGTCGAAGGCCCGAGTTTGACGCTGGAAGCCGGGCTGGAGCGAGTCGCGACGCTGGCGGCGCAAGCCGCCCACGATGGGTTGAACGCCGAGGAGACCGCTGATCGAATCCTCGACGCCATGGTTGCGGTAGACCACATCGACGACGCGGCTGTGCTGATCATCCGGCGCGCGTGACGGCACCCGCAACTACCGCTCGAACTCCCTGCGCATCCTTGTCCCGATCTTTCGGCAGCGCAACCATGCGCCTGATGGCGGCGGCCCTCCCCAGAGCAGCTCGACATTGTCGGGGTAGGGGGCGGGGCTGCATTCGTGTGCGGGATGCCGATGCGCATTCGGTCCCGGAACGGCTCGCCCTGCACAGTCCGTGTTCCCGCAAGTCCCTGGGGTCGGTCCTTCCGGTAGGGACCCTGTAGCTCCGGTCCAAGACGCCGCCCGCGAACCTCAGGCACCCGCGCCCGATCGGCGCGGCTGTCGTCGCTGGCTGCAACCACCGTTGGTCACGGCGGGTGCGGGGTGGGGGGCCGGCGGGTCCGGAAACGGCAAGTATCACAACTATGATAGTTCGGGTAGTGTGGTGAGCATGGAGACGAGGACGTACACGACAATCGACCTCCGCAAGGCCATGGGCGAGATCCTCGACCGCACCCGTATCGCGGGTGAGGCCGCCGCGATCACCCGCAAGGGCAAGACCGTCGCCTACCTGGTGCCCGCCGAGTGGTTTGAGCAGCAGCAGCGCGCCGCACAGCAGCCGGCCTCCGACGTCGGCCAGGACGCGACCTAAAGCGCCAGGCAGGAAGACCGGGAGCCCCCACACCATGACCGCCCAGCCTGTGTATGTGGACGGATCCGGGGGAGACAAGCCCCGGGTGCCACCGATGCCCGAACAGACTCCGCAAGCTCTGCGTCTGGCCATTCAGGATCACGCCCCGCACCTCCTGCCGGACTTCGAGGCCCACTGGCGCCGGGTGATCGGGGACGCTTTCAACCTCACCCCTGTGCCCGCGTTCATGCGCCTGTGGTGGACCCAGTACGCCATCGCCCGCGACCCCCGTCTTGCCGCACGCCTGAACGACCTCGAAGCTCGCGCCGCGAAGTGCGAGGATCCCGAGGAGTCGGCCGGTCTCCTGGCCGAGTACAGCCGCCTGCGGCGTGAAGCAGCCACGGTCAAGCCCGGCCAGTGACGGACGACCTTCCCCACCCGCCCTGGCAGATGGACTGGACGGCAGAGGCGCGTCAGGACTCCCCGGGCACCGGCCCAGTGGTACGCCGAAGGAGAGAGGCCGGTTTGGATAATGCCCTGTCCATGCGAGGCCGGGGCACTTGCCCGGGGACACGGGCGAACAGTGCCAGAGGTGCGTGGTGGCTTCGTTCACCGGTGACGACAGCAATTGTTCAGTGCTTCGGAAGGCACCCGGGCCGCAGCGTGTTCGATGTGCACGAGAAGCGACAGCACCCGAGTACACAGATGAGAATGTTGCCGCTCCATGCTCCAGCGGTGCGGATGGTCGGGATCGGTGGGGCAAGCCAAGTCGTTGAGCTCGCCGGAGCGAGTCACGGTGACCTCGGTGGAGGTTGTGGACTGAAAAGCCGGCAAGTCTCGGGTCCTATCGGCCGGCCGTCGGCGTGCTCGTCGGGTGCCACTCGCGGCGGAGGAGGCCGAAGACCCAGGAGTCGGAGACGTCGCCGTTGACGACGCAGTCCTCGCGGAGGGTGCCTTCGCGGACGAAGCCGAGCTTGTCCAGGACCCGGGCGGACGCCAGGTTGCGGGTGTCGGTCTCGGCCTGGACGCGGTTCAGGTCCAGGGTGTCGAACGCCCACCGCAGGACGGCGTGCGCGGTCTCCGTGGCGTAGCCGTGGCCCCACGCGGCGGCGCCGAAGACGTAGCCCAGGGACGCGCTGCGGAAGTCCGGGTTCCATCTGGTCAGGCCGCACCAGCCGATGAACGCGCCGTCGCAGATGCGGTCGACGGCCACCCGGGCTCCCGTGCCTTCCTCCTCGATCGTCCGGCAGGTCGCGATGAAGCGCTGGGCGCGGGCCGGTTCGGTCCACGGCGGGGAGTCCCAGTAACGCAGCACGTGGGTGCTGCTGTGCAGCGCGTAGAGCGGCGCCGCGTCGGCGTCGGTGAACGGCCGCAGTCGCAGGCGAGCGGTGTGCAGCTCGGGGGTGGGCAATGTCATGCGGAGCATCCTGTCGCGTCACGCTCGCCCTCGACGATCCGTTTACCCGGACGGTCGGGGGCGCGTACGTCCCGGTGACGCCGAACGCGCCGCATGGGCGGCGAGTCCGCAGTCCCTCGCCGGCATGGCGAGTAAACGGCGGCCGTGGCGCCCCCCGGGGGACGTTGACCAGCCACAACCTTCGTCTTCTCTCGGGGCTGGAACCCCGTACCGTCCGCATGCTCGCCGACGTCGATGTCCTTCTCCGCGAGCGTTGCCGAGAGGAAGAGGAGACGGACACATCCGCGAAGGAGTACATCAGCCCTTCGGCCGCCAGGCCAACCTTCTGATCACGGCCTCCTCCGACGCGTTGCCGAGCAGCTGCACGGGCGTAACGGCCTGACATCTGACGCAAACATGAAGTATGGCGGACTCGCTGCTTCTCTCACTTACAGGAATCCTCGGAACCTTGATCGGAAGTGGCCTTACCGGGTTCCTGGCCCTCCGCTCGGAACGGGCGAAACAGCAAGCTCTGGAACGGCATGAAGAACGGCAGTCTCACAGGCAAGCGGGCCAACGGGAACTTGACCTCCGTTTGGAGCACCACCGGTGGAGCAGAGATCACAGAATGGCGATCTACCAGGAGTTCGCCAGCAAGGTTCTGACGGCGCGGGGGGCGGCCCTTGACTACCACAGGGCTTGCGTTCAAGTGCCTCTTGAGCCGGAGCGCGTAGCCGGCCTGCGGATGGAGGGACGGAAGGCGCACAGAGTCGCCGTGGTGGCTTCATACGGCGTGGGGCTGCAGGGGCCTGATGAGGTGTTTGATAGGGCCCACGACTGCATTGCCAGCCTGCGCGATCTATTGAACTGTGCGGAAAGACATGAAACGGTCGCCTCTTCGGGAGGGCTGGCCCCGGGGGCCGCTGCGGAGATGAATGAGCGAATCGACGTCCACTTCAATGACGCTCAAGAAAAGCTCCGGCTGTTCATGTATGCCGGGCGAGAAACCCTCGGTCGGCCGATGCCTCCTCCTTGAGCCTCGACCTTCCGAGCATCCACCTCGCCCGAGCGCCGTCCAAAGATCACGTGATCGAACTCGCCGGCCGCGTGTCGATCGTCGCGATTCTCAACGGCCGGTGCACCGGCCGCCTCCATGAGTTGGGGCAACGGTGGCGGGGCGGGTGGAGTGCGGGTGGGTCAGTCGGGCGGGGGAGCGGTGGTGTGGCGGGGGACGAGGGTGGGGGAGAACTTGATCTGGGCGGTGGGGCGTGTGCGGTCGGTGATGCGGTCGATGAGGAGTTGGGCGGCGTTGGTGCCGATGTGTCGTCCGGCTTGGTCGACGCTGGTCAGTGAGATGGGGCCGAGGGCGGCGAAGGTGGTGTTGTCGTAGCCGGCGATGGAGATGTCGTCGGGGACTTTGAGTCCGGCTTCGGAGACGGCTTGGAGGACGCCCATGGCAACGATGTCCGCGCCGGCGAAGATGGCGGTGGGCCGTGGGGTGCGGGCGAGCAGTTGCTGTGCGCCGAGGTAGCCGCCCTGCTGGGTGTAGGTGGTGGAGACGATGTTGATCTCGGTTTCGAGGCCGCGGGCCCGCATGGCACGCCGGTAGCCGTCGGCGCGGATGGCGTTGGGCATCTCCGCGATGCGGCGGGGGTCGGTCTCGTCGTGCTCGATGTGCGCGATGCGGCGGTGTCCGAGGTCGGCGAGGTGGTCGACGATGAGGGCGGCTCCAGCGAGGTCGTCGTCGGAGACGGTGTCGTAGGCGGCGGACTGGCCGTGCCGGCCGACGACCACGGTCGGGACCATGCCGGCGACCCGCTCGAGGTGGGGACGCGATGAGACGGGTGCGACGAGGATCATGCCGTCCATTCCGCGGTCGATCATGGCCTCGGTGACTTTGGCTTCCGCTTCCTCGCCGTTGCGTCCCGGGGCCATGAGGACCTGGTAGTCGGTGTCCCACAGGGCGTCGGTGATCCCGTCGAGGATCTCGGGGAAGAAGGGGTTGCGGATGTCGGGCAGCATCACGCCGACCGTGTAGGTCTGGCCGCGCATGCCCCGGGCCGCGGCGTAGGGGCGGTATCCGAGGTCGTCGATCGCCTGACGGACCCTCGCGCGCATCTGGGGGCTGGTCCCGTAGGCGTTGCGCAGCACCTTGGACACCGCGGTCGTGGACACCTGGGCATGCCGCGCGACGTCGACGATCGTGACGCGCTTGGGCTGCGCGGGCGGTTCCATCTGACTCCCTCCAGGACACATGTGGGAAACGTTGCCCAGTGCATGAGATCGCACACCTGGGCGGTTCCCGTCGCCGAACCGTACCGCTCAGCAGCACTTTCCCGCAGCTCATAGCAGAAGAGACCCTGCCCGGGCTTCGGCAACTGCGGTGCATCGCGTCCGACATCTTGACGTTACGTCGCCCCCCTCCCTAGGGTCTGTCGCACGTTTTGGGAAACGTTACCCATCGGATTGAAACGTTTAAGAAGGGGGGCGTCGCCAGTGCCTGCTACCTCGCGCGATCCGCTGCCGCCACCGGCCGCTGTCGTCCCCAGACGCCCCGGGCGCCTGCCCGGCCGGCGCCGCGCCACCTCCCCGTGGTGGTTCGCCGTCCCGGCGATGTTGCTGTTCGCCTTCGTCGTCCTGGTGCCCAGCGCCCGGGGTGTGTACTACGCCTTCACCGACTGGGACGGGTTGGACCCGAACTTCTCCTTCGTCGGCTTCGACAACTTCACCGGTCTGCTGGAGGACCCGGACGCGGTGCAGGCCATCTGGCACACCGTGCTGATCGCGGTGTTGGTCACCGTCATCCAGAACGTGTTCGGGCTCCTGCTGGCACTGGGGGTCAACAGTCTCATCAAGACCCGCAACGTGCTTCGGGTGCTGCTCTTCGCGCCCGCCGTGATCACCCCGATCGTGACCGCCTACCTGTGGCGCAACCTGCTCGGCCCCAGCGGCGCCGTCAACAGCCTTCTCGGTGCGGTCGGCCTGGGCTCCCTCAGACAGGACTGGCTCGGTGACCCGCAACTGGCCCTGTGGTCGGTCGTGGGGGTCATCGTGTGGCAGTTCTGCGGCTACTCCATGGTCATCTTCCTGGCCGGGCTGCAGTCGGTGCCGAAGGAGATCCACGAGGCGGCCGACATCGACGGCGCCGGACCGATCCGCCGGTTCTGGTCGATCACCCGCCCGCTGCTGGCACCGGCGTTCACCATCAACCTGATGCTGTCGATCATCGGTGGGATCAAGCTCTTCGACCAGGTCTACGCCCTGACCGGCGGAGGCCCGGGCCACGCCACCGACACGCTGTCCACCCTGATCTACAAAGACGCCTTCACCCTGGGCGAGTTCGGATACAGCATCGCTCTCGCGGTCGTCCTCACGATCATTGTGGCGGTGGCGTCAACCGGGCAGTACGTGGTGCTGGCCCGCGGAGAGAGGGCCGCCTCGTGAACCGCTACCGCAAGCGCACCCTCGCGCTCGAGCTGGCCATGATCGCCGTCGCCCTGGTGGTCGCCTTCCCGGTCTACGTCCTGGTCAACCTGGCGGTGCGGCCGGTCTCGGACACCTCCTCGCCGATCCGGCCGACCACCTCGCCCACCTTCGACAACTTCACGCAGGCATGGCAGCAAGGCGGACTGGGCGGCGCATTGCTGAACAGCGTGCTGGTCACCGCCGGCAGCGTGATCGTCATCCTGGCCGTGTCATCGTTCGCCGCGTACCCGCTGGCCCGGTCGACCGCACGCTGGTCACGCGGACTGTTCCTGCTGGTGATGCTCGGACTGATCCTGCCCTTCCAGCTCGCCGCGCTGCCGCTCTACCAGACGATGCGCGACCTGCACCTGCTGGGCACCCCCTGGGCACTGATCCTGTTCTACTCCGGCCTGCAGGTCCCCTTCACCACCTTCCTCTACACCGGATTCCTGCGCGCCCTGCCCCACGACTTCGAGGACGCCGCGCTCATCGACGGCTGCACACCGACACAGAGCTTCCGCCACGTGGTGCTGCCCATGCTCAAGCCGATCACCATGACCGCGCTCGTCCTCAACGTCGTCGCGGTGTGGAACGACTTCTTCACCCCGCTGCTGTACCTCAGCGGCAGCACCCAGCAGACCCTGCCCGTGGCGATCGCCGGCTTCTTCGGCCAGTACGTCACCGACTGGAACCTCGTCTTCGCCGCCCTGGCGATCAGCATCGTGCCCGTCCTGGCCGTCTACTTCGCGCTGCAACGCAGCATCATCAGCGGCTTCGCCGGAGGGCTGAAGGGATGACCGACGCAGTGAACCCGCAGCTCCTCACCCCCTACGCACTGCAGACAGAGCAGCGCACCGAACCCCTCGGGATGGGGGAGCGGCACCCGAGACTGTCCTGGAAACTCCACAGCCGCCGCCGCGCGGCAGCCCAGAGTGCCTACCGCATCACCGTCGTGAGGCGCTCCGCCGATCTGAACAACCCGAGCCGTCTGCTGTGGGACAGCGGCCGTCGCGCCTCGTCGGACACCTTGCTCATCGGCTGGGACGGGCCCGCCCTGACCTCCGCCACGCGCTACCACTGGCGCGTCGAGGTCTGGGACGAGACCGGAGCCCGCGGGGGCATCGCGCAGTCCTGGTTCGAGACCGGCCTGCTGCACCGGGACGACTGGACCGTCCAGTGGGTGGGCCGGGACCTGGTCAACCTTCCCCACTACGATCCGCCCGAGGACGACGACCCCGAAGGCTCGGCACTGCAGTCACCGCCCCTGCAACTGCGACGAACCTTCCAGGCACCCAGCCGGCCCGTGCGGGCCCGCCTGTACGCCACCGCGCGCGGCGTGTACGAGCCGCGCTTGAACGGCTCCCGAGTCGGCGACACCGAACTGCCACCGGGCTGGACCGAATACCATCGCCGGCTCCAGTACCAGACCTACGACGTCACCGACCTGGTCACCGAGGGCCCCAACGTCCTGGCCGCCATCGTCGCCGACGGCTGGTGGAGCGGATACGTCGGCTTCGACCCGCGCCGCGCCGCACAACACTACGGTGACCGCCCCGCCTTCCTCGCCCAGCTGGTCCTGGACTTCGCCGACGGCTCCCGCCAGGTGGTCGCCACCGGACCCGAATGGACCGAAGCGCACGGCGCGATCCGCTCCGCCGACCTGCTCATGGGCCAGACCGTCGACGCCCGCCGCCACACCCCCGGCTGGGACGCACCCGGCCCCGACCCCGCGGGCTTCCGCCCGGCCGCCGTCCTCGACGCCGACCCCGGAACGCTGGTCGCCGAGCCCGACCACCCCATCCGCGTCACCCGCCATCTGCCGGCAACCGCCGTCCACCACCGCGGCCCCGGCCGGTACATCGTGGACTTCGGGCAGAACCTGGTCGGACGCGTCCAGCTGACCATCCGCAACGCCGAGCGGGGACAGCGGATCGTCCTGCGCCACGCCGAAGTCCTCGACGACGGCGAGCTGTACCTGGACAACCTCCGCCGCGCCCAGGCCACCGACATCTACATCACCGGCGGCACCGGCACCGAGATCTTCGAGCCGCAGTTCACCTTCCACGGCTTCCGGTACGCAGAGATCGACCACTACCCCGGCGAGTTGGCCGCCGCCGACGTGAGCGCCCTCGTCCTGCACAACGACACACCGTGGACCGGCACCTTCGAGTGCTCCGACCCCACGGTCAACCAGCTGCAGTTCAACATCGCCTGGGGACAGCGGGGCAACTTCCTCGCCGTCCCCACCGACTGCCCGCAACGCGACGAACGCCTCGGCTGGCTCGCCGACGCCCAGATCTTCGCCCCGACCGCGAGCCGCAACGCCGACGTCTCGGCTTTCTTCGCCCGCTGGATGCGCGACGTGCTCGACGGACAGGACGACGACGGCGCCTTCCGGGACGTCGCCCCCGTCATGACCCTCGACCGTGAGGCCGCACCGGCTTGGGGCGACGCCGGCGTGATCGTCCCCTGGCACCTGTGGCGCACCTACGGCGACCTGCGCGCACTGGAAAGCTCCTTCGACGCGATGGCCGCATGGGTGGAACACATCCGCCGCCACAACCCCGACCTCCGCTGGCGGCACCGGACCGGGAACTCCTACGGCGACTGGCTGCAAGTCGGCGTCACCACCCCGCGCGATGTGCTGGCGACCGCGTACTTCGCCCACAGCACCCGGATCGTCGCCGACGCCGCCGAAGTCCTGGGCCGCGCACCGGAAGCAGCGCACTACCGAAAGCTGCACGCCGACATCCGCACGGCCTTCATCGACTCCTACGTCCACGACGACGGGAGCATCGAAGGAGGCACTCAGACCGGATACCTGCTCGCCCTGGCGTTCCGTCTCCTGCCCGAACCTCTCGTCGAAGCCGCCGTCGGCCACCTGGCCGCCGACATCGACAAGCGGAACACCACCTTGACCACCGGCTTCGTCGGCACCGCCCTGCTCTGCCCGGTCCTGACCGACCACGGCCGGGCCGACCTCGCCTACGCCCTGCTCCACCAGGACGAATACCCCTCCTGGGGACACTCGATCCGCCACGGCGCCACCACCATCTGGGAACGCTGGGACGGGTGGACCGATCACGGCGGATTCCAGTCCGCCGCGATGAACTCCTTCAACCACTACAGCCTGGGCAGCATCGGCGACTGGCTCTTCGGCCGCGTCGCCGGCATCGACCAGACACCCTCCTCGGTCGCCTACAGCGAACTGCTCCTGCGCCCTCAGCCCGGAGGCCGGCTCACCTGGGCCCGCGCCGAACAGGACACCGCACGCGGACACGTCACCTGCGGATGGAACCTGGCCGACGGGCTGCTCACGGTGACCTGCACCGTTCCTCCCGGCGCCACCGCCACGCTGCACATGCCCACGCCCGACCCCGGCAGCGTCCGGGAAGGCGGAGCGCCCGCGTCCGGCCGGCCGGGCGTTCTCGCCGTCGAACCGCATCCGGCCGGAGCCGCCCTGCGACTGGCATCCGGCCACTACGTCATCAGCGCCGTTGCCCCGGAGCTGACTTCACCGGTCCCTTCGTGATCGCCGCCACTTCCCGCGGGAGACACCATGATCAGAACCAGACTGTCCGCCGCGATAGCGGCAGTGACGGCTGCCGGCCTGCTGACAGCCTGTAGCGGCGGTACCAACGCCGCGGGCGGTAGCTCCTCCACCACCTTGACGATCGCCTCGCAGGACCAGGGGTCCATCGAGCCTGTCGTCAAGGCCTTCGAGAAGGCCAACCCCGGCATCGACGTGCGCCTCACCGTCAGCAGTGCCGACCAGTACCAGCAGCAGATCCGCACCAAGCTGGCCTCCGGCACCGGTCCGGATGTGATGTCGGTCTGGCCGGGCAACGGCAACCCGGCGGCCACCTATGTGCTGGCCAAGCCCGGTTACCTCCTCGATCTGTCGGACCGGCCGTGGGCCTCCAAGCTGCCCGATGCGGTCAAGACCGTGTCCCAGTACGAGGGGAAGACCTACAACGGGGTCTTCGGGCTCAACGGCATCGGCGCGGTCTACAACCAGGACGCCCTGGACAAGGCGGGCCTCACCCCGCCCGGTACCTGGACCGAACTGCTCGGCTTCTGCAAGGACGCGAAGGCCAAGGGCACCCCTGCCTTCGCTCTGGGTATCCAGGACAACTGGGTCACCCAGATCGTGCTGTACGCCCTGGCCGCCACCACCGTCTACGGCCCCGATCCCGACTTCGATACGAAGATGCAGGCAGGCCAGGCCACCTTCGCGGACTCGCCGTGGACTACGGCCATGGCCAAGTACCAGCAGATGGACAAGGCCGGCTGCTTCCAGAAGGACCCGCTGGGGACCAGCTACGAGGCCAGCCAGGAACTCGCCGCCACCGGCAAGACCCTCGGCATCGTCCAGGGCAACTGGGTCATCGCCCTGCTCAAGGGCAAGAACCCCAACGGAAAGTTCACCCTCAAGGCACTGCCGGCCACCGACACCCCCTCGGAGTTCTTCATGCCCGCCGCGGGGGGCACCGGCTACGGAGTCAACGCCAAGGCCAAGAACAGGGACCTCGCACTGAAGTTCGTCGACTTCGTCATGTCGCCCGAGGGCATGAACCTCTTCGTCAAGACGCAAGGCGGCCTTCCGACCCGGCCGGACACCGGCTTCACCCCCGACGCGTCGCTGGCCGAGCTGTCCACGTTCGTCAACGACGACCGGACCGTGCCCTTCATGGACCAGCTCTGGCCCAACCCCAAGGTGCAGCAGACCATGCTCAGCGGCCTGCAGGAGATCTTCAGCGCCCAGTCCACCCCGGACAAGGTTCTCCAGGCCATGGACGCCGACTACACGTCCGGCTCCTGACACCGACCCCGGCCGGGGCGACGGCTCCGCCCCGGCCGTTCGGGCGCACCTTTTCTGAACACCTCTTTCAAGGGAGATCACACCCTCATGTTGAAACGATTCAGCCCGGAGTTTGGCGGCACCTCCCGCGGCCTGAGGCGCTCTCGCCTCGTCGTGGCCGTGGCAGTCCTCGCGACCGTGGGCTCGGTCGGGGTTCAGGCCGAGGCGTCGACGCCGAAGCACCCTGACTGGCACTCCTACGTTCTGGCCCCGTCCAGCCCCCAGGTCAAGCCGGCCGACGTCGAAACCCGGGGCGACGTCACCCACGCCAAGACCCTGGTGAACGGCAAGGACAAGGGCAAGCCGAAGGCAACGACCCTGACCACGGTCGCCGGCGGCGCCCCGGCATCGGTCCTCCTGGACTTCGGCAAGGACATCGCAGGAACCCCCTACTTCGACGTCACCGCCCTCGAAGGCAATCCGACGCTGTCACTGGCGGCCTCCGAGGCGCGCCGCTACATCCGCACGCCCGCCTCGACCACCGTCTCGGCCGTTGCAGCCTCGGGGGCCACGCAGGTGACCGTCGCCTCGACGGCGAACCTCGAGGCCGGCAACACGATCACCTTCGGCACCGGTACGACCGCGCAGACCCGCACGGTCACCGCCTTCGACGCCGCTGCCAAGACCATCTCCTTCAAGCCCGCCCTGACCGGAGACGTTCCCGCCCAGACCGCGGCGGTCAGCGCCCCGGGCGCGCCCAGTTCGGACGAGTCCCGCGGGCTGGCGGGCGTCGGCGGCATCGACACCCTGCAGCCCACCGCCACAGGCCGGCTCTCCGCCAACTACCACCCCGGCTTCCGCTTCGCCCTGCTCACCCTGACCTCGCCCGGCAGCATCTCCATCTCCGCCGCCGGCGTGGACTTCCAGGGCGTCCGGGCCACCCCCGCCGACTACAAGGGCTGGTTCCTGTCCGACGACGACCAGCTCAACAAGATGTGGTACTCCGGTGCCTACACGCTGCAGCTGAACCTCAAGCCCGCCGGGCTGAACGGCCTGGCGGACAAGCGGATCTACGACGGCGCCAAGCGCGACCGCAGCATCTGGACCGGCGACCTGCTCGTCCAGGGACCGACCGCGATCAGCACCCTCGGCGACGAAGGCGCCAGCTACGTCAAGTCCTCGATCGACGTACTGCTCGCCACCCAGCGCGCCGACGGAGCCATCCCCGGCTCACCCGACTTCCGCAAGGGCAGCAACCCCGCCGGCTCTCCGCTGTTCTACTCCAACAACTACTCCGGCTACGGCGCACGCGCCGCCATCGACTACTACCGGTACACCGGTGACAAGGACTACATCACCAAGATCCTGCCCGCCCTGCGCGCCGAACTCGCCTACAACGACAAGTCCCTGACCGCCAACCACCTCGTGGCGTCCAACGACCGCGACTACTGGCAGGCCAGTCAGACCGGCGAGGTCACCAAGTACAGCATCGACTACTACATCCTCCTCAAGGAGATGGCCTGGCTGGAGCGGCAGGTCGGCTCCGCCACCATCGCCGGCGAGCACGACGCCAAGGCCGACCAGATCAAGGAAGCCGTCAACGCCAAGCTGTGGAACCCGCAGCTGGGCGCCTACGGCCAGAGCATCGACCACCCCGACGTGCTCGTCGAGGACGCCAACGCCCTGGCCCTTCAGTACGGCTTCGTCCCCGCCGACCGACGTGACAGTGTGCTCAACGCGCTGAAGACGCTGTGGACCCCGCACGGCGCGATCATGGGCCCCGGCCTGGTCGACCCGACCGGCCACACCATCGAACCCTTCGGCAACGGCATGGAGACCGCAGGCCGCTTCACCGTCGGTGACGCGGGCGGCGCCTTCGACCTGATGCGCCGCACCTGGGGACCGATGGTCGACAAGAACGACCCCCTCTACACGGGCGCGTTCTGGGAGTTCAAGAACAACGACGGCGGCGTCAACCGAGCCACCGCCAGCCTCGCCCACGGCTGGGCCGCCTCCCCGACCGTCCAGCTCACCGAACAGGTCCTCGGCGTCACCCCGGTCAACGCCGGCTACGCCACCTGGAGCATCAAGCCCCACACCGGCAACCTCAAGTGGGCCCAAGGCTCCGTCCCGACCCAGTACGGCGACATCGCGGTGAACTGGCAGTCGAAGGCCAACGCCTCGAAGTTCACCCTCCACGCCAGCACGCCCCGCAACACCACCGGCACGATCGCCGTCCCGGTCACCGGCAAGTCCACCGTCAAGATCAACGGCCGCACCGTGTGCACGGCGGGAAGCTGCAACGCCTACCAGGGCACCGTCACCGACGGCTACGCCCAGCTCACCGTCCCCGGCGGCACGTACGACATCACCGTCAGCCGCAGCTGACCCATGATCGGCCTGGTCTCCGCGCCTCCCCGCGGGCGGGGACCAGGCCCCCCGCCGTGTTCTGCATCAAGCCAAGCCGGCCGCCGACTTGGCCCGCCTCATCACGTCAGCCAGCGGCCGCACGGCTCGCGGGCCCCTTGTGACCACGGACCCGCCACCGCGGGGGAGCACCACCCCCATCGCCCTCCTACTCCGCACGACGCGGTGGCCTCAGGCGGCTTGCTCGCCGAGCAGCCCCAGTCGCCGTACACCACTTGTGACATGCCCTAATCGACAGGAGTCTGTTTGATGTCCGAAGCACCACGTGGTCTGAGCCGCCGACACGTCGTAGGGATCATGGTGGCCGGAGCGGGAGGACTGGCCCTCCCGATCGGGGCCACCAGCCCCGCGGCCGCCACCACCTCCCACACGCACGGCGGCAAAGCGACCGTCGGACACCTCAGCATCGACGGACGCACCGACGAGCCGCTTGGCGTCGACGATCCCTCTCCCCGTCTGGGCTGGCAGATCACCAGCGCCCCGGCGAACTGGACCCAGAAGGCCTACCAGGTACGCGCGGCAGCCACCGCCACAGACCTGGCCCGCGGGCGCTACCTGTGGGACTCCGGCAAGGTCCACTCCGATGCCCAGACCGACATCCCCTGGCGCGGAAAGGCCCTCAGGTCCCGCCAGAGCGTCGTCTGGCAGGTGCGCCTGTGGGACACCCGAGGCGAGGTGACGCCGTGGAGCACCCCCGCAACCTGGGAGATGGGGCTGCTCAAGCGCACCGATTGGGACCCGGCCCAGTGGATCGAGTACCCCGGCCGGCAGGTCGGCGACCCTCTGCCGGTCTTCGCCCGCGCTTTCGACGTGGACAACCGGCACAGCGGCAAGGTCGTTCAGGCGCGGCTGTACATCGCAGGCGTCGGCCTCCACGAGGCCAGCCTCAACGGACAGGCCGTCACCGACGAGGTCCTCGCGCCGGGAAGCTCCAACTACCAGCTGTCCGTCGAATACCGCGCGTACGACGTCACCCCCCTCATCCGCACCGGAGCGAACACCCTCGGCGTCGAAGTGGGCCACGGTCAGGCCCTGGTCACCCGTTCCGTCACCAACCCGGCCACCAGCCGCACCGCGCCCTACGGCTGGTGGCAAAGCCAGTTCAAGGGCAGCGGCACCCTGGCCGCCCCGGCCGTACCCGGGGACACCGCGGTCAAGCTGAGCGGCGTGAGCGGCTACCACGTGGGTGGCACGATCAACATCGACACCGGCGACGGCGGCGACCGCCTGGAGCCGCGCACGATCACCGGCATCGGCACGGCCGGTGCGGACGGGACCGGCATCACCTTCACCCCGGCCCTGACCAAGCAGCACGCGGCCGCCGCGGCCGTCACCGGCTCGGGGAACTCCCTGGCCGGCACCGACCCCAGCGCCGGGGCCGCTGTCTCCCCCCGGCTGATCGCCCGTATGGAGCTGACCAAGGCCGACGGCTCGGTCCAGACGATCGTCACCGACCACTCCTGGAAGACGTCACTCGGCCCGACGACCACCGACAACTGGTACTCCGGGACCGACTACGACGCCCGTCGCGAACAGCCCGGATGGAACGCCCCCGGCGCCGACCTGTCGTCCACGGCCAAGCGCCGCGACGGCAGCGCCGCCGGATGGGCACCCGCCGGTATCGCGCCGCCCCCGAACCTGACGACCGAGCTCGTGTGGCGCGTCGGCGAGCCGGTGAAGGTCGCCGACCGGATCCACCCCGTCAGCATCACCCAGCCGACCTCCGGCGTGTGGGTGTTCGACTTCGGGCAGAACATCGCCGGCTGGCCGGAGCTCGCCGTGGACGGCACCGTCCCCGCAGGCACCACCATCACCATGAAGCCGGCCGAGTCGCTGGCCGCGGACGGCACCGTCAACCAGGCCTCCATCATGGGCGGCGGCAGCAGCCGCGGCACCAACGTGTTCGCCACCTACACCACCCGCGGCAACCGACACGGCGAAACGTGGCACCCCCGCTTCAACTACTTCGGGATGCAGTGGGTCCAGGTGACCGGCCTACCCGAGGGCTACACACCCACCGCCTCGACCATCACCGGCCTGCAGCTCCACGCGGCCACCCCCACCGCCGGCAACGTCACGACCTCCAACGACCGCATCAACCGCATCCACCGCATGTCGCGGTACTCGATCATGAGCAACATGATGTCCACCTTCACCGACTGCCCCGGACGGGAGAAACTGGCCTACCCCGCGGACTACCTCCAGCCCTTCGGCTCCCTGCACCGCAACTTCGGCTACAACGCCTACCTGCGCACCATGGAGCGCCACCTGGCCGAGGGCCAGTCCAAGGCAGGCGACAACATCGGCAACGTCGCCCTCAAGGCACCCGTGTACGACTGGGGCTACACCGGCCGGTTCGGCGACGAGATCAACTGGGGCAACGGGATCATCCTCGTGCCGTGGTTCCTCTACGAGGTCTACGGCGACACCCAGACCATGGCGCGGTACTACCCGCAGATGCAGGCGTTCATGAACTACATCAGGACGCAGAAGGCGGGCACCGGCGCCGACGCCTACATCGTGGACGCCGCCCTTGCCGATTGGATCGCCGCCGAGAACACCTCGGGCCGCATCACCGGAACGTGGGGCTACCACCAGATCGCCGACCGCATGGCGAAGATGGCCGACCTCCTTGGCCGTCACGCCGACGCCCTCGACTACCGGAGCCTCGCCTCCAACATCAAGACCGCCTTCAACGACGCCTTCTACAACACGACCCTCGGCCGCTACACCAGCCAGGGCAACGCGGGCACCACCGGTGCCACCCAGGCCGCCCAGGCCCTCGCCCTCGACGAAGGCCTGGTCCCCGAGGGCGAACGCCAGCGAGTGCTGGACGCGTTGGTCGAACTCGTCTACGCCTTCCAGCCGTTCGGCGGCGGACCGCACTTCAGCGGCGGCACCATCGGCCTCGCCCCGATCGTCAGGGCCCTGATGGACGGGGGCCGCGACGACGTCCTGTGGGATGCGCTGCAGGAAGACACCCGCCCGAGCTACGGGTTCTTCTTGGCCCCGACCACCGCGAACCCGCAGGGACTCACCACCCATCCCGAGCAGTGGGACATGGGCAACTCCAAGAACCACATGATCCTCCTGCAGATAGAGGAGTGGTTCCACAGCGGCCTTGCGGGCATCCGCCAGGCCCGCGGCACCGCCGGGTACCGGTACCTGGTGATCGACCCCCGCATCGTCGGAGACCTCACCCACGTCCAAGGCAGCTATGAGACGCCCCAAGGACAGGTGGCATCCGAGTGGTCCCTCAAGAAGGGCACCTTCCGGCTGAAGGTCGACGTGCCCGCGAACACCACGGCCGAGGTCCGGGTTCCCAAGGGCGGCCGCACACCGCACGAGGTCGCGAAGGGCGCAACCCTCCGGCGCATCGAGGGTGACCGGGCGGTCTACCACGTGCCCTCGGGAACCTACGTCTTCGTCGCCCGGGACGTACACGCGGGGCAGTAGCTTCCCGGCACCTCGACGAAGCCCGACCAACGCCATCGCACAAGGCTCGCCGCCCCTCACCGAGCGGCGAGCCTCGCACCCCACGCGGCAGGAAGCCGCCCTGAACCCCGGGAGAATCGGCTGAACCAGCCGACCATCCGTGATGTGGCCGCTGCAGCCGGCGTGTCCGCCTCCACGGTCTCGAACTACTTCCACTACCCGCACAAACTCACCAGCGCCACCCAGGAACGCGTTCAACAGGCGGTGGAGGCCCTCGGCTTCGTCGCCAACGACGCAGCCCGCATGCTCCGCACGGGAACGAACCCTGTGATCGGGTACATCACAGCCGAACCCGTCGGCGCGGGGGCATCCGAGGCTGCTCACGCCATCGAGCAGCGGATCGCGAAGGAGAACATGCACCTCCTCATGGCTCATGGAAGCTCCGAGGAGCGCGAACGGTCCTACCTACGCCTGTTCGAGCAGCAACGAGTGGCCGGCATCATCATCGCGCCCATCGGAGACGTCGAATCGGAACTCGCCAGGATCCGCACCCACGGCGTTCCCAGTGTCGTCATCACACGACAGGCGACATCGACCACCCAGGCGTCCGTCTTCACGGATCACGCCCTCGGCGGGCGCATCGCCGTGCAGCACCTCATCGGCCAGGGCAGAAGACGACTTGGCTTCGTCACGGACGACCTCGACGACCGGCAGGTCCAAGACCAGCTCCGCGGTGCCCTAGAGGCTCTCAGCTCCGCGCCCGGCATCGCCTTGGAGGTCGTTCGCGCAACCAACGGAACCCTGAACGCGGGAGTCGCCTGCGCCGAGGACATCGCCCAAAGGCCACGCGAGGAACGGCCGGATGGCCTCTTCTGCGCCAACGGCATTCTGGCGATCGGCATGGCCCAGGTCTTTGCCGCCGGGCACAACACGCGAGAGCCCCTGGACGTTGCCATCGTCGGCTACGACGCCACCGCGTTGGCGCCCCTGGCTGCGGCACCTGTCACGGCCGTACGGGTTCCCCACCGGGAGATGGGCGTAGCGGCAGTGAACCTGCTCTTCGACCAGATCTCCCGGCCCCACCAGGAGGGACGTGCATCAGGCGCTCTCACCTGCCCTCACGTACAACTCGACCCTGAGATCGTGTCGCTGGTATCCACTGGTTAGCCCCACTGCGCTGGCCCATGGGGGCAGCCCTCACGCCGAGAGCGCGGTCATGCGCGGGGAATCCCGAGGCGTTGCAACCACGCTCCGATGTCGGAATCGGCGCGTTCGACCTGTTCGCCGCGGACCGCAAGACCCTCTGCGATGGTGGCGCCGGGGCAGGAGGCGGCGTAGTCGCGTGCGGTCGTTCCCAGGCCGCTCATGGCGTAGGTGGTGACCGGGCGGACGGTCTTGCCGCGCCAATCGAGGGCTTCGGTGAACGTCGTCATGATCATCGGCGCTCTGACGTTCCAGATGGGACTGCCCAGCAGGATCGTGTCGTAGCCGTCGAGAGCGGGCAGGCGGCCGGCGATGGCCGGCCGGGCGTCGGTGTCCTGCTCGCGGACGTTGCGCCGGACGGTCGCGTCGTAGTCGTGCGGGTAGGGGTCGGCGGCCTGGACGCGGTAGGTGTCGCAAGTGATGCGGCTGCTGATCTTCCTCGCCAGGACCTCGGTGTTGCCCAGCTTCAAGTCGGTGCGGCGGCCGTGGTAGTAGTTCTCGCCCGGCCGGGAGAAGTAGACCAGCAGGACTCGCCTTCCGCTGCTTCCGGTCGTAGCAGCCGACTGGGAGGGCGCGGAGGTTTCCGGCTGTGGTGAGGAGGGTGAGCAGCCCGTCAGATGGCTTCCGGTCAGAACGGCGGCTCCTGTGAGCAGTGCCCGGCGCAGGACGGTGCGCCGGCTCGGCATGGCAGTGCGGTGCTGTGGCGTGATCACGGTGGACAGCTCCCGGTGAACCGACGGGAAGGGCGGTGCCAGGGGATGCCCCGAGCCTGCGTCGGGGCTCGCGACTGGCGGTAGCTGAGGTTCGGGCATGGGGCTGCTGCCGGTCAGCCGTCCAGGCGGCGCTTGCTGAGCCAGGCGACCATCTCGGGGTCGTGGTGGTCGAAGAACAGCGTCGTGCCGGTGTCGAGGGCGGCGATCGCGGCCATCTGGTCGTCGGCGAGCTCGAAGTCGAAGACGTCGATGTTCTGCGCCATCCGGTGGGGGTTGACCGACTTCGGGATGGTGACGATGCCACGCTGGATCAGCCAGCGCAGTACGACCTGCGCCACGGACTTGCCGTGCGCCGCGCCGATCTCGCAGAGGAGGGGGTGGGCGAACAGGTCGTTCCTGCCCTCGGCGAATCCGCCCCACGACTGGTGCTGGACGCCGTGCTCGCGCATCAGGTCGTGGTCGGCGGTGCGCTGGAAGAACGGGTGCGTCTCGATCTGGTTGACCGCGGGCGGGACCTCGTTGTTGAAGGTGAGATCCAGGAGCCGGTCGGGGTAGAAGTTGGCCACGCCGATCGCCCTGGCCAGGCCTTCCCGGTTGGCGGCCTCCATCGCACGCCACTGGCCGTAGACGTCGCCGTAGGGCTGGTGCATCAGGTACAGGTCGAGGTGGTCCAGGCCCAGCGTCTTCAGGGACGTCTCGATGGCGCGCCGGGTGTTGTCCTGGGCGGGGGAGTCCTGGACCCACAGCTTGGTGGTGACGAACAGCTCCTCGCGCGCGATGCCACTTGCCTTGATGGCGCGGCCGACGGCCTCCTCGTTGCCGTAGGCGGCCGCGGTGTCGAGGAGCCGGTAGCCGGCGGCGAGGGCGTCGGAGACGGCCTGCTCGGTCTGCTCCGGCGGGATCTGGTAGACGCCGAAGCCGAGGATCGGCATCTGCACGCCGTTGTTGAGGGTGACGGTCTGCACGGGATCTTCCTTGTCGCTCGGAAGCCACAGCGGGCTGATGGACGGACGGACGGTCAGAGGGTGATGAGTGCCTTCAGCACGCGGCGGTCGGCCATCGCCTGGTAGGCCTGCGGGACCTGGTCCAGGGAGAAGTCCTGGTCGAAGACGCGGCCGGGGGTGATGGTGCCATTGAGGACGTCGGGCAGGAGCTGCTCGATGTAGGCGCGGGCATGGCTGGCTCCGCCGGTGAGGGTGATGTTCCGCATGATCATCGACGGGCCGACGGGGCCGTCCTCGTACTGCGGGACGCCCAGGCGGCTGATGGTGCCGCCGTCGTCGACGGCCGCCAGGGCGGTCTCCAGGGTCTGGCGGGTGCCGACCGCCTCGATGACCTTGCCGACTCCGTCGCCGCCGGTCAGCTCCCGCACCCGGGCGGCGCCTTCCTCGCCGCGTTCGGCGACGACGTCGGTGGCGCCGAACTCGCGCCCAAGGTCCGTGCGGGCGGTGTGCCGGCCCATGAGGATGATCTGCTCGGCGCCGAGGCGCTTGGCGGCGATCACCGCACAGAGCCCGACGGCGCCGTCGCCGATGACCAGCACCGAGTCGCCGCGGCGCACACCGGCGGTGACGGCGCCGTGGTGACCGGTGCCCATCACGTCGGAGAGCGTGAGCAGCGAGGGCAGCAGAGCGGAGCCGGCGTCGACGGGCAGTTTGACCAGGGTGCCGGAGGCCTGCGGGACGCGCACCGCCTCGCCCTGACCGCCGTCCACGTCGTCGAAGCCGTACCGGCCGCCGTTGCGGCAGGACATGTGCAGGCCCCGGGCGCAGTAGTCGCAGGTGTTGTCGCAGTACGTGAACGGTGCGACGACCAGGTTGCCCGCCTGGAGTCCCGACACCTCGGAGCCGGTCTCCTCCACGACACCGAGGAACTCGTGCCCCATCGGCCGGCCGGTCCCGGCGGCAGGCATCGACGCGTACGGCCACAGGTCGCTGCCGCACACGCAGGACAGGACGACACGGACGACGGCATCGGTGGGCTGCTGGATCTTCGGGTCGGGACGGTCCTCGATCCGGACGTCGCCGGCTCCGTACATCACTGCTGCGCGCATGAAAGCTGCTCCTGCCTGGAAAAGTGTGTTGCGGTGGGAGATTCCTGCCGGGCGTTCCCGGCCGGGGGCGGTGCCCGGCGGATCAGCGCTCGAGCAACTGCGCTTGGGCCTCGGTGTGGGTCTCGCCGGCGGCGGCCGGCAGACTGCTGAGCTTGGCGATCTGCCCGGCGGTCAGGATGAGGCCGTCGGCCGCGGTGTTCTCCTCGACCCGGGCCATGCGCTTGGTGCCGGGGATGGGCGCGATGTCGTCGCCCTGCGCGAGCAGCCAGGCCAGCGCGACCTGGGCGGGTGTGGCGCCGACCCCGGCGGCGACGGCCTGGACCTCGTCGGCGATCGCCAGGTTGCGCTGGAAGTTCTCTCCGGTGAAGCGCGGGTTGCCGCGCCGGAAGTCGTCTTCGTCGAACTGGTGGGTGGAGCGGATCGTGCCGGTGAGGAAGCCGCGTCCGAGCGGCGAGAACGGCACCAGGCCGATGTTCAGCTCGCGCAGTACCGGCAGCACCCGCTCTTCGACGCCCCGGGTCCACAGGGAGTATTCCGACTGCACCGCAGTGACGGGATGGACGGCATGGGCACGGCGGATGGTGTCCGGACCGGCCTCGGACAGGCCGAGGAACCGGACCTTGCCCTCGGCGACCAGTTCGCCCACCGCGCCGGCTGTCTCCTCGATTGGGACGCTCGGGTCGACACGGTGCTGGTAGTACAGGTCGATGTGGTCGGTGCCCAGCCGCTTGAGCGAGCCCTCGACGGCCGTGCGGATGTTGGCGGGGCTGCTGTCCGGATTCCATGCCCCCTCGCCCGCGTGTGACACAAGGCCGAACTTCGTCGCCAGCACCACCTGCTCACGGCGACCCTTCAGCGCCCGCCCGAGGAGCTCCTCGTTGGTGTAGGGGCCGTAGATCTCAGCGGTGTCGATCAGCGTGACGCCCAGCTCCAGCGCCCGGTGCAGGGTCCGCACGGACTCCGCCTCATCGGTGCCGGAACCGGTGTAACCGTGCGACATGCCCATCGCACCCAGTCCGATCCGGGAAACCTCCAGGTCACGCAGCTTGAGGTACCGCATCCGCTCTCTCCGCTCTCCGTCGTCTTACGCGCTGTGCCCACTCCGCTCGCAGACCACCTCGTGATCGTTCAACCCGTGGTGGTGAGGCCTGTGGACGCAGCTAGTCGTGTCTTCACCCTCGTGCTTTTCCGCGGCCGCAGGCAGGGCGAGCCGTTCGGGGGTAATGACAGGGCTCCCCACCCCGCGGCCACCCGGTGTGACACTGGTGCCATGGCATCCGAGCACTCCACCGGCGGTAGCGAAGGCGCGGAGCTGGGCCGTTTCCTGCGCGCCCGCCGCACCCAGACGAGCCCCCAGCAGGCCGGTCTCACCGTCGGTCCGGGGCTGCGCCGCACCCCGGGGCTGCGCCGCGAGGAGCTGGCCACGCTCGCCGGGATCAGCATCGACTACTACGTGCGCCTCGAGCGGGGCAAGGAGACGCGCCCCAGCCCGTCCGTGCTCGACGCGCTCGCCCGCGCGCTCCGCCTGGACGACCAGGAACACCAGCACCTGCGCGATCTGGCCGCGCGGGCCGCCCGCTACGCGCCCGAGACACCACCCGCACCGAGCCGCACCGTGCGCCCGCACCTGAAGCTGGTGCTGGAATCACTGCGCCCCAACCCCGCCTACGTCATCAGCCGCAGCATGGACATGCTGGCGTGGAACCCCGGCGGCCTCGCCTTGTACGCAGGCTTGGAGGACTGGCCGGCCAAGCACCGCAACCTCGCCCGCTACCTCTTCCTCCACCCGGCCGCCGGCACCCTGTTCCCCGACTGGGACCGCCAGATCACCGCCTGCGTCGCCCGGCTGCGCGCCGTCGCCGGCACCTCCCCCGACGCCCCCGACCTGACCAACCTGGTCGGCGAACTCCTCGTCAAAAGCCCCGACTTCGCCCGGCTCTGGGAACGCTACGAGGTCACCGGCCGCAAGCCCGCGCAGAAGACCTTCCACCACCCCCGCGTCGGAACCGTCACCCTCACCTCGCAGTCCATGCAGCTGGAAGGCACCCCCGGCCAGCGCGTCGGCGTCTACACCGCCGAACCCGGCACCCCCGACCACGACGCCCTGCTCCTGCTCGACATGACCGCGCCCCAGCCGGCGCAGCGCCCGGCGAAGACGGACGCGGAACAGCACCGTCAGCAGCCATGAAGGGGTGGAAGCTTCTTTCCCTCCATCCCTGTGGTCTCAGCCGCGGGAACCGCCGTACCCGCGTCGGATCGGCGTCCAAAACGGCGACGGGCCACGCGGTGGCTCCTGGCATGGGCCTGGCTGAACCGCTTTGCCGCGGAGGATTGGGGCCGATGAGGGTTTGCCGCGTGGACGGGGTGTCGGAACGTTCCAGCACACCGTGGCGATCATTCACAAGGAACCAGACTGCGCGGCTTCCAGGTTCATCCCGAGCGGCCGGCCGCGGAGCGCACTGCCCGCTGATACCAGGCCCGCGACCTCGCACATGCTGGGATCGTGGTCGGCTGGCGCCTCGATCAGCATGATCACCTGAGTGCGACCCGTCCAGCGGCAGAAGCCTCAGCCTTTGCGTCGGATCATGCGGGAGACGTCAGCCGCGAAGCAGCACAGCTGGCCGCCGGATCGCCGGCAGCTTCAGCTGGTGGGGTGATGCGCTGCCGGGCGGACATCCTCGGTGGCGGCCAGGGAGGCGAGCAGACGCAGTCCTTCCTCGCTGGGGGAGCCTGGTTCGGCGGTGTAGATGGTCATGGTGAGGCCGGGTTCGGCGGCCAGATCCAGGGCCTCGTACGCGAGGGTGAGGTCGCCGACCGAGGGGTGGCAGAACCGCTTGGTGCCGGTGCCATGGCGGCGGACGTTGTGGGCGCCCCAGCGGGTGCGGAAGGCCTCGCTGCGGGTGGACAGCTCCCCGATGAGGTCGTGCAGGTCCTTGTCATGGGGGTCGCGGCCGGCCTCGCGGCGCAAGATGGCCACCGCCATGTCCCCGAACAGCTCCCAGTCGGGGTAGAACCGGCGGGAAGCCGGGTCGAGGAAGTTGAAGCGGGCCAGGTTCTGCTGGTTGTCGGTGTTGGCGAAGAGGTCGCGGTAGAAGGCGCGGGCGAGTGGGTTGGCGGCCAGGATGTCCATCCGGCCGTTGCACACGACCGCGGGCCCCGCCGTGATCGCGTCCAGGGTCCATTGCAGGCTGCGGTGCGGGCTCCACTGCCGGGTGGTGCGGCGCCGGGGGCGGGTGAGGGCGTCGGAGCCGTCGGCGGCCTGGGCCAGGTGCAGCAGGTGGGCACGTTCGGCGTCGTCCAGCTGAAGGGCGCGGGCGACGGCCTCGAGGACGGCGGGGGAGACGCCGGCGAGGCTGCCGCGTTCCAGCTTCGCGTAGTACTCGACGCTCATGTCGGCCAGCGTGGCGACCTCGCTCCTGCGTAGTCCCGGCACACGCCGTCGGGACCCGGCAGGCAGGCCGGCCTGCTCCGGCGTGATCTTCGCTCGCCGCGAGGTCAGGAACTCGCGGACCTCCTCACGGTTGTCCATATCCCCGACCGTACGGCCTGCGTGTCACGGGAGCGATGTACCAGCAGTACACCCCTCACTGGTGACTCCCTCGCCGTCGGCATCGGCGGTTTCCTGGAGAAGCACCACCGAGCGGCGCAGCCGATCCTCGGGGTGCCCCGCCGGCCGATGCACACGTGGCGACGGCGCAATCGTGCGCACCCCCGGTCCACCTGTGGCCATGGCGGCCCGCAGGCCGTCCCAGGCCCCCCGTCAACAACGTAAGGACTTTCCTGATGCGCGGAGCAGTCATCCACGCCCCCGGCGACGTGCGCTTCGAGACCCTGGACGACCCGAAGATCCTCAAGCCGACCGATGCGATCATCCGCACGGCCGTCACCTGTGTGTGCGGCTCGGACCTGTGGCCCTGGCGCGGCCTGGACACCACGGACGAGGCGCACCCGATGGGGCACGAGTACGTCGGCTTCGTCGAGGAGGTCGGCGCCGAGGTTACCGCGGTCAAGCCGGGCCAGTTCGTCGTGGGATCGTTCGCCACCTCGGACAACACCTGTGCCAACTGCCGCAACGGCTTCCAGTCCAACTGCCTGAGCCGCGAGTTCATGAGTTCCTGCCAGGCCGAGTACGTGCGCATCCCGAACGCCCAGGGCACCCTGGTCGCCACCGGTGAGGTGCCGGGCGAGGAGATCTGGCCCGGCCTGCTGGCCGTCTCCGACGTGATGGGCACCGGCTGGTACGCCGCCGACGCCGCCCAGGTCAAGCCCGGCTCCACGGCTGTAGTGGTTGGGGACGGCGCGGTCGGCCTGTGCGCGGTGATCGCGGCGAAGGAGATGGGCGCGGAGCGGATCATCGTGATGAGCCGCCACGAGACCCGCCAGAAGCTCGCCCTGGAGTTCGGCGCCACCGACATCGTCACCGAGCGCGGGGACGAGGGCATCGCCCGGATCAGGGACCTCACCGGTGGCATCGGCGCGGACTCCGTCCTTGAATGCGTCGGCACCGCCCAGTCCATGCGGCAGGCCCTGCGCTCGGCCCGGCCCGGCGGCAACGTCGGCTTCGTCGGCGTCCCCCACGACGTGGCCGTCGACGGGGAAGAGCTGTTCTACTCCCACGTCGGCCTGCGCGGCGGCCCCGCCCCCGTGCGTCGCTACCTGCCCGACCTGATCGACCGCGTCCTGGCGGGGCGTATCAACCCGGGCAAGGTGTTCGACCTCACCCTGCCCCTGGAACGTGTCGCGGAGGGTTACAAGGCCATGGACGAACGCCGCGCCGTCAAGACCCTCCTCAAGCCATGACCTCGCCCGCGCGCGTTCGCCCTTCTTGTGACATTCCGTGCGGGCGTGGGTCCGGACTGGCCGCCGCCTTGGTGCGGGGTGAGGTTGGTCCGCCAGTACGCGGCCACCAGCAGCACCCGGTCCTCCAGCGGCAGTGACCAGGGCCGACCAGCCCGGGGAGTATCGGCTCCCTCACGACGCAGCATCGTGATCAGCTTGCCGAACTGCCGCGGGCTCAGCCCGGTGTACGGGGCTATCCAGAAGGGCTCCGACGCCGTGATCACACCAGCCACGCCAAGACCATGTCACCTGTAAAGGGCGTTGGATGTAGCATCGCGCGTCCCTGGGCGGCTCGGCCGTGGTCTGACTGCTCCTGGCGCACACCGGCATGGCGAAAGGCGAATCCGTGGGTACTGAGCAAGTACGGCCTTTCCCCGCGGCCAACAGCCCGCAGTACAGCGCCGGCGCCTGGTTGATCGGCTGGGTGGTATTTCTGGGATCTGGGTCTGCGACCGCGGTGCTGCTGCTCAGCTCCTGGGCGAGTTGCCACCTCGGTCGCCATGCCCAGCCGTTCGTCTGGTTGGTGGTGGCGGTGATCGGTACGGCGACGGCCGCGACCGTGCTGTGGGCTGTGATGCGCAAGTTGACTGGTCGCCGGGGCCTGCTGGCGCCCCTGGCATTGACGGTTTTTGCCACAGTGGTACTGCTCGGGCTCGTGCTGGCGGCTTGGTATCAGTCGCCGGGTCACCCTGACAGCCTGTGCGAATCGGGCATTCTGCAGGCGTGGTGGCCGAGATAGCTGCCCGGGCGAGGTGGGCCAGGGCCATCCGGGGAAGCCGTAAGTCGGTGGACAGGACCATCCGGATCGCCTGCGCCGTCGTCGAATCCCGGCGAGCCAGACTGGATCGCCGCACCCAGCCAGCGGTTACGGGACAGCCCTTGGTGCCGCATCAGCCAACGTTTGCCCTGTCGCGGTCCGACCGCAGCGTCGGCTGAGCCAGGGGATTGTCGGGATATGAGGTGTCGGGGTGGCGAGGCGCGCGCCAACTCGAGAATCCTCCGGTCGGCGGGCTGCTCTTCCGCCTAGGGTGTCGATCATGTTCAAGTCAGGGGTGGGGTTCCTCGCGCTGTTCGGGCTCGGCTGGTGGCTGCTGGCCACGAGCGCATTCGACGGCACGGCGCGACTGGTCGAGGTCGTGGTCGGCTGTACCGTCACGTTGGGGCTGATGCTTGCCGCGCGCCGTTTTCTCCCCTCGTCGGCAGGGGGGCCATTCCCCGCCGACCGACGTCGGCGGTTCAACCAGATCAACGGCCTCCAGTGGCTGCTGATCGTCGCCATCGCCGTGGTGTGCGCTCGCGCCGGGGTGCCAGTGCTCATTCCCCCGCTGGTCGCGATTGTCGTTGGGCTCCACTTCCTCCCGCTTGCATCGGTGTTCGAGCAGCCCCGGCTGCGGGTGCCGGCGGCCCTGTTGATCGCGGCTGGAGCATCGGGCATGGCCGTGTGGCTCACGAACGGCCCGGACAAGACCGTTCGCCTCGTGGTGGGCCTCATCTCCGCGCTCTGCCTGTGGGGCATGGCGATCTGGACGGTCACGGGGGCGGCATCCGCTGCGCGCGCGGCGTGAGGGAGTGAGGGTGCCGCGGCACGTGATGGTCATCCTGTCCGGGCGGCAGAGTACGTCACGGTGCCCGTCCTGGTCACCACCTGGGACCAGTTGGCCGCTGACGGCCCACACCGCCCGGTGTGGTGGCGCTTCGGCCACAGCGTCCACGAGGCGCTCACCGCCGCCCTGGCCAATTCCGACGACCAACGTGCCTACCGCCGGCGCGACGAGCAGCGGCGTGCCGCCCGCCAGGCCGCCGAACAAGCCCGCGTCGCCGCCGAGGAGGCTGGCTGGAAGCGAGAACAACGCCGCCGCGGGGCAGCAATGTGGCCCTGCCCGGCCTGCAGCATCGACGTCCATCTGGACGATTACGACGACGAGCAGGGCGACGGCCTGGTGCCCGGAGCGCAGTGCCCGTCCTGCCGCAGTGAGCGTGACCGCCTTGACCGGGAACGAACCGAGGCGGAAGCGGAGTGGGAACGCTAACGCCGTGGCAATGGACTGTTCGGCTGGCTGCGCAGCTGAACCCGCCGGGACAAGCCGGCGCGAGGCGACTGCTCCGAATGCTGACACGATCCTGAGGCATTCCGGGCGGGGAAAGCGGATGGGGGAGCGCGGTGGCGCTGGTGGCGTCGGTCATCCGGCCAGCCAAGCCGCCCGTGGCCGGCGGACAGGTCCTCGGAACTGTTGACCAGGGGCAAAGCGGGGGATCGGACGCCACCAGTGGGAGCCGATCGCGCGATGGTGCTGCAGCAGACGGGTGGACAGCAAGCCTAGGGCAGACCTGGACACGCCGACGCCCGATGGGTAGACAAGCATGCGAAGCTTCTGGTGGAGACGGTTTTCTTGGTCGAAAGCCCGTCTACCAGGCGCTTCACCACATGGTCAGCCCAACCACCCTGACCTTCCGGCAGGTTGGACGGAGCTCATGTGCGTCCCCGCCCTCCCGGTCAACACCCGTTCGCTCCCGGTAAAGGCCTATAGACCCGTGAATGCTTCAGACCCGCACGTCAACGCCTTCGCCGAGATCTTCGGCGATCCGCCGGCCGACTACGCCGTACCTGTCGACTGGGCGGCAGTCGAGTCCTGGTTGGGGACGAGCCTGCCCACCGACTACAAGGCCATCGCCGCCGCGTACGGCCCACTCGACATCGGCGCCTGGCTCTGGCTTCACATGCCATGCGTCAACCGCGGTTGGTTCGACTATGGGGCCTGGGTCCAGCAGGCTCGACGTGACGCCCCCGGTGTCCTTCCCTTCGGCGCCACCCGGACCGCCGATACCCTCTACTGGGACACCACAGCATCCGACGACCCCGACCAATGGCCGGTCGTCATGCACTGTCAGGACGACGAGAACGCGGGCCGCGACCCCTGGCGGCGCTTCGCGACCCCGCTCGTGCCGACGCTGGCCCGGCTCGTGACCGACGGCATGCGCCCGGTGGCCGCCCGAAGTGGCATGCAAACCGACCTGGAGCGCGCCGCGTGGACACCGCCGCCTCGGCGACCGGAGCCAACCGCTCGGCAGCGGGCGGCACTCACCACAGGCAGCGGGCTGGAGACTTTGATCGCACTCGTCCCGCCGCCGACAATACCCGCGCTCGGTAGGCACAACTGGGACTGGCTGTACGAACGGCTGGGTACACCTTTGCCCGGCGAGTACGTACGTCTGATGGAGCGGTACGGGGCCGGGTCCTGGTGCGGCTGGCTGCGCTTCAACATGCCCTTCGGCGAGGGCCAGTACGCGCTCGTACCGTGGGCCGAGTGGTACGCGGAGACCTACCAGGGGCAGCGAGCCGTGTTTCCTGAGTATCATCCCCTGGCTGTCTATCCCGAGCCCGGGGGATTCCTGCCCTTCGCCGACTCCATTGACGGCGATCAACTGTGCTGGCTGACCGAAGGTGCCACGCCGGACGACTGGCCATTGATCGTTGTACCGCGCCATGCCGACCAAGGCCCACCGCTCGACATCGACCTCACCAAGACCCTGCTGGAGTGGCTGCGAGGCCGGTTCGCGACCGAGGGCCTGCCCCCGCTCGGACGCCGCGACGAGGACCCCCTCGACTACATCGAATTCGAGCCCCACGACGCAGAACCAGCCGCTGATGACCAATGATTCAGCGCCGCATCGGTCCAGTGCGAGGTAGGTAGCCGACTCCATCAGCCCAACCCACCCTGCCGGTGCCGGTGCCGGTGCCGGTGCCGGTGCCGGTGCCGGGTCGGGTGGCGTGACCTGTGAGGATGAGTGAGCGGCTGGCGCCTGCAGCCGGTGTGGTTGGAAGCACGAGGGAGCATTCGGAGTGTCGCAGCGGGGGTCCGGTGGCCTGGTCGAGCGGATGGACCGGCACCAGGTCGTCATCCACCTCGCGGCGATGGCTGCCGGTGGCTCGCTGGGCTGGCCGGCCCCCACCACCGGCCCCGGGGCTGGAGCATGCCATCAACCCGGTGCTCGGCGCGCTGCTGTTCGTGACCTCCCTCCAGGTCCCCGCCGCCGAACTACCGCGCTCCCTAGGGGACCAGCGCTTCCTGGCCGCGGCCCTGGTGGTGAACTTCGCTGTCGTGCCGCTGGTCGTCGCAGCCATGTTCAGCTTTCTGCCTGCCGATCAAGCCGTACGGGTCGGTGTCGGTGGTGATGGTCTTGCCCGGCCCCGTGGCCGAGACCAGCGTCGCCCGCGCACCGCCCGCCGTGGCTGGCGCCCGCCCGGGGAATCCCACCCATCGGCGGATCCGCGCCTGTGCATCGAGCTGGTGCTCTCGAAGCTGCGCTTTCCGGCGCGCCTGCTCCTTCTGCCGGCACGGCTGATGCCTCACCTACTGCCGCTTGGTCTGGGCCGCCGTTGCTGGGGCTGCTGGAACGGTGACGGGCCCGTGGCGGGGAGTTGGAGGGGAACCGACGGCTCGTGAGGTGCGTCTGCCAGGTGACGGGTCGGCGGGGCCCTTTGTTGGAGAGGGAGTACATGTTCGTTGTGGTGTTGCTCGGCGTGCTGGCGCTTGTCGTCGGCGGCTGCGTATGCGTGGTGTGGGCGGAGCGCGGCGGGCCCCGCTGGGTCTGCGTCGTTGCGACCGTGACGCTTGCCGCGGGCGAGTTGCTTCGCCAATCGGACAGGAGCCGACGCCGGAGCATGAGCCGGACGGGCGGCGACGGCGACTAGGAACCCGGGCCCGATGGCACCCGGCGCCGCGAGCGCCGCTCGCTGACGGGATAGGCGTCTGGGGCACGGAGGGGCGTCTCGGGCCAACGCCGGCGCGGTCCGCGCCGGGCGGATGGGCCTGCCCGGTCGGGTCGCGGCGAGGCCCGGGCGAGCGTCCCGCCGGGGCGGTCAGTGGGCCCGGAGGTAGGCGAGGACAGCGAGCACGCGGCGGTGGTCGGCGGTGTCCTGCGGCAGGTTGAGTTTGGTGAAGATGCTCCGGACGTGTGCCTCGATGGTCTTGGGGCTCAGGTGCAGCTCCGCGGACAGGGCGAGGTTGGAGCGGCCCCGGGCCATGAGTTCCAGGACCCGATGCTCGCGTTCGGTGAGCGCCGCCAGCGGATCGCGCACGCGCTTGCGGCCGAGCAGGCGGGCGACGAGTTCGGGGTCGAGTACGCAGTCGCCGTTCGCGACCCGGCGCACATCGTTGGCGAACGTCCGCAGGTCCGCGACGCGGTCTTTGAGCAGATACCCGACGCCGCACTCGAACTCGGTCATCAGCCGCATGGCGTACGAGGTTTCGACGTGCTGGGACAGAAGCAGGAACCCGACCTCGGGGTGCGTGCGCCGGAGTTGCATCGCAGCTTGCATGCCCTCGTCGCTGTGGCCCGGTGGCATCCGGATGTCGATGACGGCGACGGCCGGCGGTTGGTGTCGTACCAGCGCCATCAGCTCGGCGGAGTCGCCTGCCGTGCCGGTGACCTCGAAGCCCGCCTCGGCCAGGATGCGGGCCACGCCCTCGCGGAAGAGCACGACGTCGTCGGCGACTACCACACGCATGGGATCTCCG
Organism: Streptomyces sp. NPDC059718; assembly: GCF_042733315.1. Lineage (NCBI taxonomy): Bacteria > Bacillati > Actinomycetota > Actinomycetes > Kitasatosporales > Streptomycetaceae > Streptomyces > Streptomyces sp. NPDC059718. Next base: position 22,963 of record NZ_JBHWGA010000057.1, on the reverse strand, counting down.
CTCGGAGCCGGGTGCCGCTGCCTTCGGGGCTCTGCACGGTCAGCAGGCCGTTGAGGGTTGCCAGCCGGTCTCGAAGGCCTTGGAGCCCATTGCCCCACCGCCCGTCCGCACCGCCCCGGCCGTCGTCGGCCACCTCCACGTACAGCCGATCGCCGGTGATCCGGGCCGTGACGACGACGGCCGTGGCGCCCGAGTGCTTGGTGGCGTTGGTCAGGGCTTCGCTGACGACGAAGTAGGCGGTCGCCTCCACCTCGCCCGGCAGCCGCCTGCCCAGCGGTATGTCGATCGTGACCGGGATCGGTGAGCGATCGGCGAGGGCGTCCAGTGCCGCGCCGAGCCCTTCTCGGGTGAGGACCGCCGGATGGATGCCGCGTGCGAGTTCACGCAGTTCGGCGAGCGCGAGGGTCAGCTCGCGGCGGGCGTCCTCGATGGCGCCGGCCAGGACCGTGTCGTGTGCCGCCTGCGCGGCGACGGCCCGGAGGGTGAGCGCGAGAACGACCAGGCGCTGCTGGGCCCCGTCGTGGAGATCGTTTTCCAAGCGCCGGCGTGCCTCGTCCTGCGCCTTGACGATGCGCTTGGCCGCCGCTTGCAGCTCGGCAGCCTGCACCGAGATCTGATGCAGCCTGCGCCGCAGTTCCTCGCCCAGTCCTATGTTGTCCAGTACAAGCTCGGCCTGTGCCACCAGGTCTTGCAGCAACCGGTCCTCGGCCACGGTCAGCACTTCGCCACGCGCCTTGGCCAACGTCACTGCGCCGCGCACGGCCCCTCGGCAATCGATGGGCCGCACGTGCGTGCGTCCGCCGTCGGCCAATGCCACGAGCGAGGTCGGCGCGGTGACGGCGGGCAGACCAGGGGCGGCTGCCGGAGGCCAGTTGGCCACCGCCACGAGTTCCGCCTCGTCGCCCACCCACAAGGTGACCTCGGCGGCACGGACGCCGTCGGCGATGGTCGAGGCGAGACCGGTGAACAGGTCGGCGTCCTGGCCGCCGCGGCTGACCTGGGTCGACAGTCGGGCCAGCGACTCGTACGGCGTGGGCCGCCGCCCGTACACGAGTCGGTCCGCGCCCGTCTGCACCTGCCGCCGCACCCGCTCGAAAACCACCGCGACGACTGCCGTGGCCGCAAGAGGCAACCACGGGCCGTTGGCGTCGGCAATGCCGATGAGCCGACCGATGCCGGCCACCACGGCCACATACACCATGGTGATAAGGGCGGCCATGGCGCCGTACACCACGGTCTTGTTGATCAGCAGGTCGATGTCGTACAGCCGGTACTTCACTATCGCCACGGCCGCTGCGACGGCCACCAGCGGCACTGCCAGCAACCCCAATGCAGGGGTACGGAACGCGACAAGCCCGACGCCCATGGCCAGCGCGCCCATGACCACGGCGTACGCGAACCAGCGCAACTGCCGGGCCTCGTCCCCGCGCGCGTGGCGGAGGCGGACGACGGCGCCGATCACCCACACAAGCTGGAACAGCAGATAGGCCGCAGGCCCGAGCACATTCCACAGCCGTTGGACTGTCTCGTGGCCGGCGAGGTGAAACGGATGCGCGACGGCAAGACCGTTGTCCGCGTACTCGACCGGCCACACCGCCGAGCTCAACGAGAGCACCACGGCGGCAGGCGCGATCGCCACCACCACGACCCGCCAACGCGGCGAGGGCAGACTGCCGTCCGGGAAGCACAGCAGGGTCACGCAGAACAGCGCCAGCACCAGTGCGAGCGGCCAAGTACCCAACCAGCCCAGCCACACGGCGCCCGGGTTCGCCACGCCGGGTGACCCCGCCGCGTACTGTCGTCCGAAGAACATGACCGCGTGCGCCACCCCGGTCGCGAGAAACAGCCACCCCTCACGATGTCCCGGCCGCCGGTCGAGTACGAACACCCCGACAGCCGTGAACGTCGCCGCGATCAGCCCGTTGTGGAGATTGGGCAGGAAGACGCCACAGGCGAAGCCGCCGGCGACGAGAGCACCGGAGATCAGACCGAGGCCCAACGGGGCGATGCGGGGGCGGCGATGCTCGGTCATGGCCCGCCGAGTACCGCGGCCAAAGTCGCCACCGACAGGTCGGCCTTCGAGACGAACGCGGCCGCACCGCAGTCCGCAACGCGCCGCCGACCATAGTCAGTCACGTCACGCGTGGAGACCAGCACGATGGTGACGCCTTCACTCAAGGTCGTGATCTGCGGTATCAGGTCGAATCCACTGACGTCCGGCAGTTGAATGTCCAGAAGAACCACCTCCGGACGAACCGCGGCGACGGCTTCCAGCGCGGACCGCCCGTCCGGGCACAACGCCGCCACCTCGAGCCCGGCCGCCGACATGAGTGCGGCGGCCAGCGCCCTGAACTCGGCGTGGTCGTCAACGATGACGGCGTTCCCGCGCACGCATGCATGCTCGCACAACGGCGCCGCTCCCGCCTGAGGGCTGACCCTATTCGTTTTGAGGGCACGCCTCGATGCACCTGTGCGCCCGGATTCCTACGGTTCTGGTAGTGGTTCCCCAGTCCGAAAGGATGTCCCATGTCGACTACGTCAACTCCGGTGCGCGCGCCCCGGGTCAAGGCGACGATCGCCGGGTGGCTGCTGCTGGCCGGCGGTGCCGCCTTCCTCATTGGCGGCGGCATACACCCCAAGGCCGACGCGCCCGGCGGCGGCGCCAAGGAGCGTTTGCGGGTCATGTTCGAGGACGGGGCCTGGTACCCGTCGCAGGCGTTGCTGCTGGCGGGCACCGCGCTCATCGCGGCCGGGCTGGTCGCGCTCGTACGACACGGTCGGCCGCAGGACGCGCCGTGGGCGCGGCGTACGGCCGTGGTTGCGGCCGTGGGTTCGGTGCTGGCGTCGGTCGCCTTGCTGCTGCACCTGCTTGCCGCGGGCGAGGCCGACCGCCTCGCCGTGGGCGGCGACGCACCGGTCACCGACACGCTGGTGGTGGTCGACACCATCGCCATGCCCGTGTTCGGCCTTGGCGTCGCGGCACTCGCGCTGGCCGGAGCGCTCACGCGAGCCGTCGGCAACGTGGTGGTCGCGATTCCCGGCGTCGTCGGTGGTGTGGGCTACGCACTCGCCGCCGGAAGCATCCTCATCTCCGACCAGCTCGACGGGCTCTTCCCCACGGCCATCGGCATCGCGCTCTGGGCCGGCGCGGTAGGAGTGCAACTACTCCTGGCCCGACGCGCCACCGCCACGGTCCCGGACGCGGCGTAACGGTCATGGAGGGGCACGGCCGGCCTTCCCACCGTCACTTCGACGGCGGAAAGGCCGGCCTGCGGCGGTTGCCACGGCACCGGGCGAAGCCGTGCGTGGCCGCCCCCGTCACATGCACCCTGACGATCGGCGACGCTGAACGCCGAGGGCACGGATTGGCAGCACGGGCCGGAGGCGAGGGGCAGCGGCAGGATGCTCACGGACCGGGCAGGTGGCCTGGTGCGCTGCAGGCTGCAGGTCGTCGCTTCTCACGCTGACACCCCACGAGTCTCCGGGACGTAGGCGTGAGCCGGAGGCTCAGGCCATGCCGGATCCGGGCTTCCCGACAATGCTCCGCCAGCCCGGCCTTCGCGGGCACCCCCCCGGCAGTCCTGGCCGTGTCGGCGTGGGTAACCTCGCCGATGGCCGCATGGCCGGTGCGTGGATGCCATTCGGATAACCCTTCCGTGCAGGGCCAGGTCCCCGCGAGTGATCGCGGGGGACCTGGTGTCATGCCGGCCCCTCGCGCGGCCCACTCTGCCTGCTGTTACTGCGACAGCCGACTGTGGACCGCCCCTTCAAGCTTGCGTAAGCACAGCGTCCGCGGGATCCGGCCTGCACTGCTGCCGCAGGCCGATCTCCCAACGCCGGCCACCGCCTGCCACACAGTGATCCTTCATGGGGCCTGCTGACCGGCAGTGTGACCCGGGGGACCAGCGAAGTCATCCGAAGGCTGCGACCCACCAGGGACGGATACGCCTTGCCCCTGCTCTTGCTGAAGACGCTCCACCACCTCGCGGAGCTCGGTTGCGTACCAGGACAGTCGCCGCTCGAATTGCAGGCGTATGGGGGGACTCGACTCGTACATGGAACGCACGAGAGAGTGCCAGGCCGCACGGTTCCGAGGACTCACGTTGTGAGACTGTTCCAAGATCTCCTGGAAGTAGATGCAGTAGAGCTCGGCAAGCGAGGCGATCCTGCTCGCGTCCGGATGGTTGGCCGGGACCGGCGCATCGTCAAAGAAGAACGGCCGCAGGTGCGGGTACTCGATCAGCGTCAACTTGATCTGGACCCCGATGCCGTACGTTGCCTGACGAGCGGAGGAGCGCAAGCCCTCTGTCAGATGCCGTAGCTGCACCACCACACTGACCAGACCGACAAGCGCCACCGCGCTGCCTATGACCGCGGCGAAGGCTTCTGCTTTGTCCGTCCACTGCACAGCGACTCCCATCCTGCCCGGGCCGTGCGCTGCTCATGACGTCCCGCAGACCCAACCAACTTCCATGCCACTGGGGGCGACTCATCCCGCCAACACACCCCGCGAACGGCGGAATCCAGGGGCACAACTATCGGGCAAACAAGGGGAGCTGAGAAGAAGCGAAAGAGACGAGTGCAGGCAGCCCCCACGCTTGTGGCAGGAGGCACGCTGCCTCCTGCCACAGGTGCTTGAGGTCAGGCTGTTGCCGGGACCGGTTCTGCGGTGTCGGGCGCTGCGGTCTCCGCCACATCGCCGGCGTCGGCGGCCGAAGGGGTGAGGGGGGTGTAGAAGACGCTGCCCTGCCGGCGGGCACGCTCGGCGAGGCCCTTGGCTACCAGCGACTCCAGGGTGTTGCGCACCACGGGAGCACTCGGCATGGCACGATCGGGGTGCTGCTTCGCCAGGGCATCGACGAACTCGCTGACCATGCGGGGTTCACTGCTCGCGGTCAGTATGTCCACGACAAGGCTGCGCAGTGTCGGCTCCGTGCTCGACCGCGAGGTGGCTGCCTTGGGCTTCGTGCCCGCCTTGGGGGCCGCCGTCTTCTTCTTGGCTTTGCCGGCCGGCGGGTCACCCGCCGGCTTCTTCCGCCCGCGCGGACGGGGCACCGGCTGAGCCGAAGGCATCACCTTCGGCTCGTCGGCTTCATCGCCGGCAGACGCTTCACCTGCCGGTTGCTCCGGCGCAGCCGCGCTTTGCGCACCGGCCACGGTTCCCTGCAGTTGGGTCAGCCATGCCCGCTCCTGTTCGAGCTGAGCCAGCCGGTTCTGGAGTTCCGCCAACTGCACGCGAACCTTTTCCTGCTCGTTGGCGTTGTTGTCCAGGTCCTCTGCGAGACGCGTCGCATACCGGCCCTGAATGGTCTTGTTGTTGGACACGACAGCCGCTCCTCGAGTATCGGGTGTTGCTGCCGGATACTACCTACCCGCGAGTCAACGTGCGTTGTTGTCGTGTGTGAACAGCCCCTATCGAGCTTCCCACGGCAGACTTGTTCTGCCCTCGTAGAGTGGTAACGAAGCCATCGAGTAGAGTGAGTAGGGCCCTTGGACCTGCAGTCTCTCGCCGCCTTTCGAGGCCCCTCCGGCGCTGCGGACGGGGGCATGAAGTCAGCGGTAGATTGCCCCAGTTGGGGTTGCGGGCATCCCTGAAGAGGAACGGTCCGGTGACGGTCTGAGGCAATTCCCGAAGCCCGGATCTGGACGGGCGTCGCACCCGACGAAAGCAGGCACTGAAACACGCGAGCATCCAGGAGATTGGCCGGTCACACACAGGGCCGCATCCCTGACGTTCCTCTGATGACGGCGCAAGCCCTGCTCTTCCCCGGGATAGACCGGGAGGCGGATGGGGACAGGAGCGTGAGGGCGCGGAGCCAACCGGCGCCGCTGGGGGAGGGGGCGGGTCATGGTTGTGATCTGGGTGGCGGTGGCGTTGGCTGCTGTGGCTGGAGCTGTGGTGGTGGCCGGGCTGGTGCGGGCGGGCCGCCGCGAGGCTGCCGCCGAACGGATCCGGCTGGCCGAACAGGCACGACTGCAAGCCGTTCAAACGCTGGATGCGGTCTGGCGGATGAACGACCAGGAATTCGAGGAGTACGTGGCCATGCTGTGCCGCCGGGACGGCTGCACCAGTGTCCGCCGTGTAGGCGGCGCCGGCGACCTGGGCGCCGACGTCATCGGCTACCTGCCCGATGGCAGGAAACTCGTGATCCAGTGCAAGCGCTACGCCCGGCGCCGTTCGGTTGGCAGCCGGGATATCCAGACGTTCAACGGCACTGCCCGAGCCGAGCACGAGGCGGACGTCCCGGTCTTCGTCGCTTCCTGCAAGTACACCCAGCCAGCGCGAAAGTTCGCAGCCAAGCAGCAGTTGACGCTCATCGACATCGACCTATTGGGCTTCTGGAACAGTGGCACCCCTTTGACGTCGTTTCTCAGCCTGGACATCAACCGATCCGGTACCAACCGCAAGCTTCATTCAGAGCTGTGACCGTGCCGGCGCAGACGCGGGCGGTAACAATGCGCTGGCGGGTCAAGGGAGACTGGGCCTGCTTGGCTGCCGGTGACAGTTTGATCGCCAGTTTGGGGTGTCAGTCCCTGCTTGCGACCAGTTCAGTCCTCATGGAGCGGCCCCGCGCCGACCTACGGCGCCAGGGCCTTTGAGACGTACACCGTGCGTGCGTAGCTGCTCTTTCACCGGACCTCCCGGGAACACTCCGGGGCCGTGGCGGTTGGATGGTTGCCTTGTGTACGTACATGGCGATGGTGTGCCCATTTCCATGCCACTGTTGACATGGACACTCCCTCAGGTGTGTATTCCCCGCGTGAGATTCAGGTGACAGGACGTACTTGACGAGACATTCGGGGGAACGAGTCCATGCGGAGGGAAATCGATCGTCAAGCTGGGCGGCTGACCGCCGTCCTGGCGGTCCTCGCAGCGATCATGGCGACGTTGTCGCCCCAGGCCGGTGCCGCGCCGGACACACGTACCGATCAGCTCGGGGGCCAGGCCGGAGGTCAGGCTCGGTCAGCGCAGGCCGAGGCTCCCGCACGGGCCGGATCCGCCACGCGGGCGAAGGCCGCCGCGCAGGCCGACAAGCAGTGGCCCAACCGGGTCGCCCAGTTCAACGTTTGCAATCCGATCCTCCACTGCGGGAACCTGCAGGTACAGGACAAGCCCGCTCGGATCGCGGCCGAGATCGCCCGGTACAAGCCGCAGGTGATCGCCCTCGAAGAAGTCTGCGTACGGCAGACACAGGCTGTGGCGGACGTCCTCTCCTTCAAGTACGGGCTCAAGTACTACGTGCAGCACAACAGCGTGTACAGCATCGCCCGACGCTGTGCGGGCCCCGGCCAGGGCGGCGGAAGCTCGTTCGGCAGCGCGCTGCTGTCCGCAGCGCCGATCACCCAGGCGCAGCCGCACGTGTACCGCCCGACCAACCCGCCCAGCACGGAGCCTCGCGGGTACGTCGGCGTGACCACGACGGTCGACGGCCGCTCCGTACGGGTCTTCGCCACCCATCTGGCGCAGGCGGGGCAGGGCGCCGCACGGAATCAGCAGCTCTCGCAGTTGCTGGCGGACGCCGGCCGGTACTCCCGCGCCATCGTGCTGGGCGACTTCAACGCCGTACCCTCGTCGCCCGAGATGAGCATGATGGGCGCCGCTGACTTCCACGACGCCGACCCGGCGTGCGGCCCGTTCCCACCGGAGATCGGCCCCCAGTCCGACTGCAAGGCCACCGCGGACGCGGGGCCGCCGCGCAAGAAGTTCGACTACATCCTGCTGAAGGGCATCCAGCCGCCGGGCATCGGCGTCCACCCCACGTACTCCGATCACGACCTGGTGCACGCCGATCTCGACCTGGACGCCCAGACCGTACCGACCAGCCCTTCCGGCGACTCCCACCCCATCGACGCGCCGCCCACCGTGGACGCCGGTCCCGATGCGCGCGGTGACGAGGGATCCGCGGCGACACTGCGGGGCTCGGCCACGGACGACCATGGGGCGCCGACCGTGCGGTGGTCCTACAGCCCCGGCACGGATGTGGACTCGGGAACGACCTGCCGCTTCGGCTCCCGGAACGCGGCGCGGTCCTCCTTCACCTGCACCGACGACGGCACGTTCACGGTGACGCTGACCGCTTCCGACGGCGTCAACCCGCCGGTCGGCGACAGTGCGACCGTACGCCTGAGCAACGTCGCCCCCACCCTGCACCTGACCCGTCCCGCACCGTGGTCGGTCTCCCGCGCGGGCCGGCAGACGGCGATCCGGGCGACGTTCACCGATCCCGGGAGCAACGACACCCACACCTGCCACGTCGGCTGGGACGGCGGCGGCGAGGCGGACGACTTCGGCGCCGCGGCTCACTCCTGCAACCGCAGCCATGCCTTCTCCGACCCCGGCATGTACGACACGTCGGTCAGCGTCGCCGACGACGACGGCGGCCGCGACACCGCGAAGGTCATGCTCATTGTCTACGACCCGACCGGGGGCCTCCTGGCCTCGGCAGGAACCCTCGCCTCACCGCGCGGCATGCCGGCCGGCGGCGCGGACTCGGGAACCGCATCCTTCGCCGCCCTGGCCAAATACCTGACCACCGACTCCAGTTCGCCCCAAGGGATGATTTCCTTCAGCCTCCCGGGCGGTCCCCGCCTGACATCGACGGCCCTGGACTGGCTCGTCATCACCCCGAACGGCAAAGCCGCGCTCAAGGGCAGCGGACGGGTGGACGGCAAGGATGGTTACGGCTTCCTCGCCTACGTCCGGCCCGGCCGCTTCCGCGCCGTCGTCTGGCCGCTGTCCCGGGGCACGATCCCGCCAGCCGCGCCGCTGTACGACACCCGTCGCGGAGCCGGTTACGACGTCGACCGGGCCGACCCGCAACCGGTCTCCGCGGGCCTCTCCATCATCGACACGGGCTGGATCCCCGGCGTCCCGGCACTGGGTGACGACTTGACCGCGGCCTTGAAGAAGTACCAGGAGCGCACGCCCAAGAGCCTGGACGTCCAGGGCACGGTCCCGCTGCCGCCGTCGGGCTCGGCCTCGGCCGAGGGGCGGGCCTCGGCGACGACGGGGGAGAGGCCGCGGCCACACGACACCGCGGCGAGCCACGAACCGGGCCGGGCACCGGGCGCCCCGGACTCGCCGCCGTCGCAGCCTCCATCGTCGTCGCCTTCCCGGTCATCGGGCGACGGCCTGCTCGACGACCTCCTCGGGCTGGGCAGCTCCTGACCGCCGAGCTCGCCACCTGGGCCCACGACCACTGGACCATCGTGAACTCCGTCCACGGGATCCGCGACGTCGTCTTCGGTGAGGACCCCCGCCCGATCCGCGCCCGCAACACCACCGCCATCATGGCCACCCTGGGCGACATCGTCCGTGGCACGCTGCGGTGCGCGCCGGGGGTGGAGCCATGGGTATGAAGTTCAGACGTGTCGACGTGTGGTTCGGCCGTCCGCGGGAGCAGTGGAAGCAGTCGGCGCTTGCGCCGGTGGACTCAGCGTGTCATCCCGCGACGAGGTTGACACGGTCGGCTGCCGCTGCGCTCGCCGCAGGCGGCTCTGAGGCGGATGGCGCCGAGGAGCACGGCTTCGTGTAGTCGCGCAGCTTCTTCGACCTCGACGGCCACCTCTGGCAAGTCATGTGGATGGATCCGGCGGCGGCACAGCGGGGCCCCGAGGAGTTCGCGGCTCCCACGCAGGCCAACGCCCCCAACCGAGCCGTCACCAAAGCGTTCCGCGGTTCTGCGGTCGTCGGCCGGCCGTGGGCCCACAGTCGGCGACGGTCGCAGCGAAACGCCGACGCGGCACCGGCTCGCACATATGCGTGTTCGAGATGGGCCCATGCCCATGTGAGCTTCGATGCAGACTGGAGCGTCACTTCAGCCCGTACGTGCCAGGATGTCGCGCATGATCAGGGCGGCGGATGCCGGAGCGGCCTTGACGAAACCGAAGAACGGCCCGAAATCCTGCGCCGCGGAGAAGCCGGTGAGATACAGTCCAGGAACGGTGCTCTGGAGGGCTTCGTCCAGCACTGGAGAGCCATTTCGCATCTTGATGCGTTCCACCAGGTCCGCCAGGAACGGGACGCGGGCCAGTTCGGCCGCGTATCCAGTGGCGAAGATCACCTGATCCACGGTCAAGGACTGGGTGTTCGACATCGTGATCCGCACCGGTCCGCCGTCCACTGTGGGCTCCGCCAGGACCACTGTGGTTTCCGGCCAGATCCGGACGTCGGCCGCATCGAGCCGCGCCGGCAGCCACGGCTCCAGCGTGCCGCGGCCGGCCTCCCAACATTGCGCCAGGATTGCTTCCTGCACGGGAATCGGCAAGCGGCGCCACCATCCGGAACCACGCATGGTGGCCTCGAGGTAGTCGTCAAAGAACGTCCAACTCACCGACGCGAAACGGGGCATGGGATGGCGGTGCACCACATCGACGCGAGCCGCACCGTGTTCACCGATCAGAGCCGCCCACTCATACGCACTCTGGCGGCCCCCGACGATGAGTACACGCTGCCCGGACAGGGCATCGAAGCGGACCAGGTCACAGCTGTGGGACGCGCGGCCGGACGGGATCGAGCCGCCCCAATCGGGTAGTCGGGTGAAGTAGCTGATACCCGGCGCGGCGACCACGACATCGGCGCGTATCCGCTCGCCGCTGTCGAGCTCTGCGTGAAACGTGCCGTCCCGGTGGGTGAGGCGCGTGACCAGGTCCTGCCTCAGGGTGATGCCTTTGGCGCGGCGGAACCAGTCGGCATACTCACGAAAGAGCTCCACGGGTATCGGATCAACCTCTTTGGGTGAGAGGGCCCGTTCCCGCAGATACGCCTCCAGGGTGTAGACGCCGGTGGCGTCCAGATGCCAGTCGATGCCCGAACGCAGCAGCATTCCCTGCGGCATGTGCTCGGACCAGAACCCCATCGGCCGTCCGACCACGACCGCATCGACGCCTCGGTCACCGGCGAGCGCGGCCGCCGACAGCGCAAACGGCCCCCCGCCGATGATGAGCATCGGCACCGACGTGGAATCCTGCATCGTCGTCTCAGGGCTCCGTTCATTCGTCACTCGGGCCACACCGGCGGCCTCTTCTCCAGGAAGGATGCAATGCCTTCGCGAGCTGCCGGGGTCTGAGAGGCATCAGCCATGACCTCGCAAGCGATCTCATAAGCGTCGGATTCGGGACGGTCCAGCTGTGCGTAGAGGGTTCGCTTCCCCAGCGCCTTGCTGGCCGCGCTGCCACGACTGGCCCGGGCGAGGAGTTCCTCGACCGCCTCGTCCAGTTCGCCGTCGGGGACCACTCGGTTGACCAGTCCCCACTCCAGGGCGGTGCGGGAACCGATCACCTCGCCGGTGAGGGCCATCTCCATGAGTCGCTTGCGTCCGATGGAGCGGGCCACCGGCACGGCAGGCGTGTGGCAGAACCAGCCCCCCTTGCCGCCGGGAAGTGCAAATCCGGCAGACTCACCCGCCACCGCCAGGTCACACGATGCCACGAGCTGACAACCTGCGGCCGTGGCCAAACCATGCACTCTGGCCACCACCACTTGCGGTGCGGACTGAAGAAGCCGCATGACGTCCGTACACAGATGCAGCAGCTCCCGAATGCCCTTGGCGTCCTGTGCGAGCACGTCGGAGAAGTCATGCCCGGCGCTGAAAACCGGTCCATTCGCCGCCAGAACAACCCCTACCGCCGGCGAGCCCGCCACCTCGGTCAGTGCCTTCTGCAACTCGCGAAGCAGCTCCCAGCTCAAGGCATTTCGGCGTTCAGGCCGATTCAGGGTGATCCAGACGGAATCCCCTTGACTGGCCATGACGAGATTCTCATATGCGGCCACAAGATAATTTTATCGTAGATCCTGCGATCTATCCCGAATGGGCGGGGCGTGGCCGAGTCGGCGTCGGGACAGCGCCGAATCGCGGACTCCGTCCACATTGGAGTTCCCCCTTTGGGCTGGACAGCCTGATACTGAGACGGAAGGTGGTTGCGTCCCTGGAGTGGTGAACGGGGTCCCGCCTGATCCGGGTGTTTGCCCTGGCGCCGGGTGTCGGGCGTCCGAGGCGGCGCGACGCGAGAACGCCTCACCCATTCCGGCCGTACCGTCGGTCGCAACGATCACCTTCGACTGCAGCCCTGACATGCTTACCACTTTCCTTACCGGTCGTTACGGAATGACCCTTCGTTGCGCCCGGAAGGTGAGCCACCCGAAGCGCGCGGAGGGTGTGATCGAGCCTAACATTTGGAATGACCGATCGTTCCAGATTGGATGAGATGCCCCGTGCCTGCGCGGGGGTGAAGTGGTGCAGGGCGGGGCGCGTCAATCCAGGGAGCATCGTCAGCTGTACCCGGTGATCATGCTGCGCGTAGAAGCCCGTCGGCGAGCCGGCCTGTCACTCGACGAGGACAGGGCCAAGCGTCTGGAGTCATGGCGAGCCATGCTCGAGACGCAAGGCGCGGTCGTCCACTATGACCCGGACACGGCAGACGGCTTCTCCTACATGCCTTGTGGGCCGGGTGACAAAGACATCATCCGCAAGCCTCCGACGAAGACCACCCAGCGGTGTAACGCAGACGAGCGCGCCTACTGAGGTCGGTTCTTCGGGGTGACGGCTCGTTGGTCTAGCTGATGGTTGGTCGCCTCCGGTTGTAGTAGCGGCTGCCGCCAGGGCGCCAACGCCACGGCCCGGCCGTGACCACCGTCCCCGGAGCGCCGCGCCCCGAGGCCGGTCCCTTGCACGACATGCAGGTTCCGCCATACGAAGGTTTTCCACTACCTTCCCGTGTCACTGCCCCGGCCTCCGCGTTGCTCACGGTGCGGCCCCCCGGTTCGAGGGGGGGCCGCGTCCCCACAGGAGGAACAGCTCTCATGAACAGCGTCAAAAAGGCCGCCCTGGTCATCGCCGCCGCCGGTGCGGTCGCCACCGGATCGGCCGGCACCGCGCTCGCCAACTCCAACGCGGGTGGCTTCGCCGCCGGGTCACCCGGCATTCTCTCCGGCAACAATGTCCAGGTCCCGATCAACATCCCGATCAACATCTGCGGCAACAGCCTCAACCTTGTTGCGGCCCTGAACCCCGCGTTCGGCAACGTCTGCATCAACCGGTGACGCGTACGGAAGGCCCCCAGGGACAGCGTGAGTCCGTGGGGGCCTTCCCGGTCCCGAAGGCCGCTCATCCGCGGCGCCGCTTGGCCTCCTCGACGTACGCGTTGTATGGCGCCTCCCGGGGCTGACGCCCCTCGGTCGTCACCCGCCCCCATCCGCGTACCCGCACACACCACGGCCTACAACCGGCGGCGACCAACCGTCAGCAAACCCAACGAGCTGTCACCCCGAAGAGCCGACGTCAGTAACGCTGCCGGCACCAAAGCGGCCAACGGGGCCCAGGAGCGGTGCAGACCCTGGCGACGGCAGCGCGCTGTATCGGCCACCAACGTGGCCGGCTCACCGGCTGACTCGCGCTGGGCATTGGGCCTCAGCCCGACCGCACGTTCATCACGCGTGGATGTACACCCTGCATTCCGTGCCCGTCCGGTGGACCACGACGGCCACGGCGTCTGTGTCACGGAGGTAGCGCTCGTCCTTGTCCTCGTCGGCCCGGCCGTGGTCCCGCGCGAAGACCTGGGCACCAGTGATGTCGGTCTTCTGCGAGGAGGCTTTATGCAGTCCGCTGCCGCATACGAAGCCCGGCACCGCGGAACAGGGCATCCGCGTCACCGCCGCCATCGGGTACTCGTCGTCCGCAGACCACGCGTAATACCCCACGACCTTGCCGACGGCGGCACATCGAGGCCGAAGTCACGATACGCATGAGGCGCACTCACATCGGTGTGCGTGCCCGGGAAGGCGTCCGGGAAGTGCTGCTTTGGTTCCTTGCCGCACGCGGCGACCACCGGCAACGGCAGCAGACCAAGAACCAGGCCCGCGGCTGTACACCCGATGGCACGGATGTTCACCTCACCCCCCGGTCGAGTACGAGTAGGAGCCCCCGATGTTGAAGTCCTGGGCGAAGCCGTCGCAGACGGCGTGCGGGCCGGCCACCTGTGAGTTCTTCCACTATGGCCGACGCCGGCACCTGCTGACCGGCTTCCTGAAAGCGTGTCTGCTGCGGGTTGCAGGCTGAAGCAGGTCGGCACCGGGATGTCCACCGAGGTCTGACCTCAGCACCGGCACGCCCTCTCACCCGGCCTCGGCCTGTTCCGGCCCGGATTGACCCCTATCTGAATTGGCATCGCCTTCACGGGCCACCGCGCCAGTCCTCGTCCCTGCTGAAGGCCCCTCAGGTCACGTCGTCTCACCGTCGAAGCGGTCGTCGGTGTCCGGCTGCGCAGGCAGGGTCTGGCTGGTGGACACTGGTTCCACCTCGCCGATGTCCTGCGGTGTGAGGTCGAGGTCGGAGATCTCGTGGTCGCCGGGTTCTGCTTCCTGTTTTCGGGCCTTGCGCCGGTCGTTGAGAAGGGAGAAGACAACGGCGGCGAAATAGAGCACCCAGATCGGCGCGGCCAGCGCCAGCATGGTCAGCGGGTCCGTGCTCGGCGTCGCCACAGCCGAAAAGGCCGTGATTCCCATGATCATGCCGCGCCACCAGCCGATTATCCGCCGGCCGGACAGCACTCCGGTGAGGTTCAGCATCACTAGCAGCAGCGGCATCTCGAAGGAGAGGCCGAAGACGACGACCATGCGGGTGACGAGGTCGAGCAGACCGTCCAGCGGCAGCAGGTTGTCCACCCCGTGCGGGGTGAAGCCGATCAATACCTTCGCGGTCGTGGGCAGCACCTTGTAGGCGAAGAAGGCGCCGCCGTAGAACAGCGGGACGCCCGCGCCGACGAATGCGTAGGCGTATCTCCGCTCGTGCTTGTGCAGGCCGGGGGCAACGAACGCCCACAGCTGGTACAGCCATACCGGCGAGGCCAGTACGACGCCGGCCATGAGGGACACCTTCAGCGTCAGGGTGAAGGGCGCGAGCAGACCATTGATCGTGATCCGCGCGCAGGTGGTGTTTGCGGTCCGCTTGGCCAGATCGGCGAAGGACGTCGGGCAGCCGACCGAGTCCAATACCGGCCTGGTGGAGAAGTTCACGATGCCCTTGTAGTGGAAGGCCGCGGCGATCGTGACGACCAGAATGGCAAGGAGGGCCTTGACGAGCCGGTTACGGATCTCACGAAGGTGCTCCGCGAGCGGCATCCGCCGCTCGGGATCCTTTTCCTTGTTGCGGGCCGATTGGGGCACGCCACGTCCTCATCTCGTGCGGCGGACCGGAGATTACCGGCCCTGCGTCAGTACGGCTCGCCGTGGCGCCGGTTGCGGCCGGTGGCGCGTCCGGGAGGCGGTTGTCCGGGTCGGCACTGCTTCGGCCCGGGCGCCGGGCGAAACCGCGGACAGTGATGCGGGCGGCCCGGCAGCGCGAGAGGTGAGCGGGCCGGCAGGTCTTCGGGGCAGCGTCTCGTGCGGGGATGTGCCGAGGGCGCGCACGACCGGGCTCAGTCTCAGCGGCTGGTCGTGCTGTCCGCTGGCGCGCTGCGGGCGGTGGCGCTGTCTTCGGGAGCGTCCGGGATCGTTCCCGTTCCCGTTCCCGGTGCAGGTTCAGGCTCGGGGCGCGGCTCGTTTGAGGCGCCGTCGTCGTTCATGGCCTTGGTCTCGCTCTTGAGGATCCGCATGGACTTGCCGAGCGCCCGGGCCGTGTCGGGTAGTTTCTTCGAGCCGAAGATCAAAACCAGCACCGCGACCAGGATCAGCAGGTGCCAGGGTTCCAGCGCGTTGCGGAACATCGTCACACCGCCCCTTCGAACGTGTCGGCCTTCGTGCCTGTCTCGGCGATCCGTGCCGCTTGTTCGTGCGAGGCGGTGGTGGGGACGGGGGCGTCCGCGGCGCATCGTGTCGTGCTGCCAGGACCATGGCCCCGGCGCTCTGCGGGCGCGCTCAGGGCCTCGGCCGCTGCCCGAGGAAGCGTCCGGCTCGCGACCGGGTCTTGCGGGCGGTAGACATCGCGGGAGGCACGCACCTTCGGCCGTGGACGACGGCCCGCTGCCGCGGGCGGGCGCGTCCGGCACGGTTGCCCGTCCGCCGATGGGGCGAAGAGTTCCCCGCCCGTCGCCGCCGCAACCGCAGGGAGCCGGACCGGAGGCGGGCTTGTGGCGAGGCGCAGTTCGCCGCCTGTGACCTGCATGGCCACCTGCGCCGGCTGCCCGGCCCGCGGAGTGTGCGGGGGCGTTTGGGCCGGATGGGAGCCCCAGCTGCTGCCCCTGGGAGCGACTGCGTTCGGGCACCCGGAACAGCGGGTGCGTCTTCGCGTTCGGCCACGGTGCGTTCATCGGCTTTGACTGTCGTGATCGTTCCTGTTGCCGGGCGCGATCTTCACGCGTGGCGGTCGGGCGGGGCAGTCGGGGCGAGTGGAGTCGGCCGGCTGCTGCGGGGGCGTGCCGGGTGTCGATGTCCTTGCGGGTCATGTGTCCTTCTTCCTTCTCGGGTGGGTGTCGGTTCAGGTTCCGGGGCGTCCGGCGGCGGTCCAGGCGGCGTACTCCTGGCGGACGTAGAAGCGGCGGTTGGGGGTGGGTGTGGTCGCGTCGGGGTGGTGTGGGCCGGCTACGAGGTCGGGATGGCGGTGGTCGTGCAGGAGGAGTTGTGCGGCGGTTTCTGCGGCTGCTGCGAGGGGGCCGGGGCGGGGGTCGTTCAGGGCGATTCGGTCCATGAGGGCGGCTCGGCGTAGGAGCCGGGCCCGTTCGGCGGCGGTCGCGTTGAGCGGGGGGCCGGTGACGGGTTGTGCCCCGCGGCCGTCGCGTTCGGCCTCGAGAGCGAGTACCTGGTGTATCTCGCGGTGCAGATCGGGCGCATTGGTGTACGCCTCGCGCGCAGGCGGGGCGCCGATGTCCTCATGGCTGTTCGGGGTGAGGTCCATGGTCACCACTGCGCCGGTACGCAAGGGCCGGCGCCGCAGCGTCGAGACGGCACCCTGTCGTGGTCGGAGCCGCCGTGGTCGAGGGCCGGTGGATGTGCCGCGGACCGCAGGGGAACCTGGGCCGGGTCTGGGCGGCCGTCGGCGGGGCGGGGCTCCTGGGTCGGAGAGGCCCATGTGCGGGGTGCTCGGGTGACCCGGTGTCGCAGCTCGCGCGGAATGTCCGGGCCGGTCATGCCGGGCACCTCAGGCAGGCGCGGACCTCGCGGCCGCTGCGTGTTTGGTGGACTTCGGTGGACTGGGCGAGGTTTTGGACGATGCCGGTGCCGCGGCCGTGTTCGTCGGGGGCGATGTCGCGGCGGGGGCGCTTTACGGTCGTGCCGGAATCGGTGACCACGATGTGAAGAGTGCCGTGGTCGAGGACGAGCATCAGGGTCATGCGCTCGCGGCCGTACTGGGCGGCGTTGGTGGCGAGTTCATCGACGATGAGAACGGCAGAGTCCCGCTCGCTTGTGGGCACGCTCCAAGTCTCGAGCAGATCGGCCGCGAAGTGACGAGCGGCGGAGACGAGCGCCTCCTGCGCGGGCAGGGTGAGCAACGCCTGGCGGCGGCAGGGTTGGTCGAGCAGCGAGCTCGGGCGGGGGGAATCGGTCGCAAACATGGTCTTCTGGCTCTTCCGTGGAGGTGCGGAGCTCGGAACGGGGGAGACCGCCGGCAACGTCGGGGCGGTCGGTGGGCCGGTCCTTAAATGGGCGCGCTCATTGAGTTCCACGGACGGCGCATGCCCATCGGTTCGGGCCATTCGCTCCTTTTACGTGATTTCTTGCGGGTTGAATCGGTACGGCGACCTGGCTGGGCCCATGCGCCGGTGTCAGAGCTTGATCGATGCCGTATCCGGCCGGGCAGGACACCGGTGGCTCCCTCCCCTCGCTCGATCGTCGGTGCACTTACGCATCGAGCCGACCCAGGACCGGGCCGGTTCGCGGGAGCCGACAGTGAGGGTGCCCGGCTCCCGAGAGGTCGCTTCTGCCCGTGGTGGCCGGTCCGCCGGAGCCGTGTGATGGGAGGGGGCTGCAGCCTGGTGACCGGGCTGTTGAACTGTCCCGGGGGGTCTCGGCCCGTGGTGGCCGGCCTGCCGCTGTCGGAGCCGCGTGATGGGAGGGGGCCGCAGTCCGGCGCCCGGGCTGTTGAACTGCGCCGGGAGGTGCCGGCCCGTGGTGGCCGGCCCACTGCTGCCGAGGCCGTGTGATGGGAGGGGGCCGCAGCCTGGTGACCGGGTCGTTGAACTGGCTCGGTGCCGGCACTGTCTCCCCGATGGCAGGTGGTGCGGGCGTGGCGGCGGCACGGAGTGATGGTGGTGGTCGTCGATGCTTCAGGGTCGGATGGTGACCAGTTTGCGGCCGTTGCCTGCGAGCATCTCGAAGTGGTCGATGGTTCCCGGGGGCATGGCGACCGTGCCTGGGATGGTGGTGCCGGGTGGGTACTGGCCCGCGCGCCAGGTGGCGCTGTCCGTTCTGGTGCCGTCGGGCCCGACCGCCTGGAGTCGGCAGGTGGTTCCGGCGGGGGCGCCTTTGGCGGAGATCTTGAGGACGCTGCCCCAGGCAGAGGGGTGGACCTTCACTGTGGCCGAGACGCCGGTGGCGGGATCGCTTGCGGAGAACGTGCGCCAGGCGGCCGGTGCGGTCGGCCCGGGCGGCGTCGCCTGACTGCTGAGGGATCCGATGGCCGCCAGCCATGTGCCGCCGGCCGCTGCTGCGATGAACGTCAGGCAGGCGGCGGCGCCGGCCAGTTGCAGACGCCAGGTCCTGCGGCGTCGGGCTGCGGCCTGTCCCAGGAGCCTGTCCAGGGCACCCGTCTGTGGTGCCGGCGTGGCCGGCGCCGCAGGCCGCGCGGGCGAAGGGCCGAGCGTGTTTTTGGCTGCCCGTGCCACCAGTCGGTCGGACGGTTCCCCGTCCGCGGCCGGCGCGGTGCGGCCCGCGGCTTCGGCCGCGGTCACCGTCGCCAGCAGCGCGGGCAGTCCCGACAGCCGGATGTGTTCGGCCTGGCACTCGTCGCATTGCGTGAGGTGGACGCGCACCTGTTCCCTTTCTGCCGGGGGCAGTGTGCTCAGGACGTATCCCCCCAGCGCCAGCCGGAGGGCGTGGTGCGTGGCACTCATGGGCGCCACCTCCTGCACGCCACGGTCATGGCTCGAGCCCCCGCTCCCGGTGCGCCGGTCGCAGGGCGTGCAGGGCGGGGTACGTCCGCTGGTTCACGGTGCCCGGCGCGATGCCCGGCACCCGTGCGGCCTTCACCGTGGTCCGGCCCCGGTAGTGGGTCTTCGGCGGCACCGCGCGGTGGTCCGGGGCCGGTGTCGGCACGGCGTCGGCAATCACCCGGGTGCCGTCTCGGCGGCTTGCTCCGGTACGTCGCGGCCGGCCTCGGCAGGCCTGGCCTGCCGGGCCCGGTAGGCGTCGATGACCGGATGCCGGGCGAGGGTGCACGGCCGTGCCCGGGCCGGGCCGCGTGCGGGATCGAATGCGGCGGGATGCTGCCACGCCCGCGGCAGCGTCTGCTGCACCACGTCCTCCGCCCATTGCCGATCTCCTGAGGTCGCTCGCAGCACGTAGGGAAACAGGGGCCCTGCGTGCTCCGCGTACGGGAGTGCGCAGCGGTTCCTCCTCTGCGGTCGAAAGAGTCCCTTTACCAAATACACGGCGCGCGGAGCGATCCGGATCGGTCTTTGGGTCACGTTTTCGGAACTCCGGGACATAAGTCGATTGGCGCGCAGATGTACAGCTTTTTTCTGTAACGCACGGAGAGGCGCGGGCAGCACTGTGTGAGTGCCACGGGAGCCGCGGGCAGCACTGTGTGAGTGCCGCGGGGGGTGTGCCGGTGGCTGGTGCCGCGACGTTCACCGGGATCCTTCGTGCACAGCGCCCGGGCGGGCCGACCGGTCTGCGGCGATGCCAAGACTTCACCAAAGTGCATGGACGTCGAACCGTATGGCCCTCGCCGTCCGTGGAGCCGGGCAGAAGCCGACTTTCCCGCAGTTCCTCATCGATTCCCCACGTGCCCAAGGACGGATCGCAGGCGACCGAGACGCACCATGCGACGCATGCGTTCCCGGCGCCGGCCACGGTCGCCGTGCCCTCGTACATCGAAGCCGGCGCCACCGCGTGGCCTCGGCCCGTACCCGGCGCACACCACGGCGACGGCTCTGCTCGGCGCCGGCCGCGTGCAGCGGTCGAAACAGGCCGTGAACACGGCATCCACCACACATCCCCGCGGTTGTCTGCGCCCTGCCGTCGCAGCCTCCGCTCCGCCCGACCAGTCAGGAACCAACACCATGCATCTGAACTTCCGCACACCAGGCCGGCGATCACGCGTTGCGGCCGGGCTGGCCGTCGCCACCATCGCCACCGTCGGCGCGCTCGGGCTCCTCAGCTCATGCGCTCAGTCGCCGCATCCCTCGTCCTCCGGAGCCGGCGTACTCACACCCGGTCCGGGTCAGCACCGAACGGCCGGGATGCCCGGTGCCACAGGGCCGGGGAAGGCGGCGGGCACCCCTCCCGGCGCCTCGCCGATGCCCAGCATGAGTATGCCCACGAGTCACTCGAGCGCGGGCGGGCCGGCCGCGCCGGTGACCGGGAACGCCGTTGCCATCAAGAACTTCGCATTCTCCCCGGCCACGTTGAAGGTGAAGGTGGGTACGACGGTGACCTGGACCAACCAGGACACCGACGACCACACCGTCACCAGCGCCGCAACGGGCGGCCCGTTGCAGTCCGCCGCCCTGGCCACCCACGCCACCTACAGCTACACGTTCACCAAACCCGGCACCTACGCCTACCTCTGCACCATCCATCCGTTCATGACCGCCACCGTGGAGGTGACCCGATGACCGACTCCTACGACAGTCACGACGCAGCGCCGGACCACGACACGGGCCGGTCCGATACGGAACACGGTATGACGCGTCGCCAACTCATCCGCCACGCAGGGTGGTTCGGTGGCGCGGTGGTACTGACCGTGGCCGGTGGAGAGGTGATCAGCCACATCGTCGACGCCCGGGCCACCAACGCCGACGTCCGGGCCACCAACGCCGGGGCCGGTGCCGCCTCCGCCGCCGCGGGAAGCGGCACGCTGCGGTTCGTGCAGGTCTCCGACAGCCACATCGGGTTCCAGGGGCCTGCGAACACGGACGTGGCCGGATCGTTCACCGAAGCGATCAACCAGGTCAACTCGCTGCGATTCAGGCCCGACTTCGTCATGCACAGCGGCGATCTGACCCACCTGTCCACGACCGGACAGTTCGACCAGGTCAAGCAGATGATGGCCGGAATGAAGACAGACCGTGTCTTCACCGTACCGGGCGAGCACGACTCCATCGGCGATGCGGGCCGCGCCTACCGGCGGACCTTCGGCATGGGCACGCTCGGCGACGGCTGGTACAGCTTCGACACCCACGGCGTGCACTTCATCGCCCTGGTCAACACCCTGAGCCTGGAGAAGCTCGGCCACCTCGGCAACGAGCAGATCGACTTCGTCCGCAAGGACGTCGCCGGACTGTCGTCGGACACCCCCATCGTGGTCTTCAGCCACATCCCGCTGTTCGCGATGTACCCGCAGTGGGGCTGGAGCACCGACGACGCCCTCAAGGTCATCGCCGTCCTGCGCCGCTTTTCCTCCGTTACCTGTCTCAACGGGCACGTCCACCAGCTGTTCACCAAGACAGAGGGCAACATCACCTTCCACTCCGCCACCACCACCGCCTACCCCCTGCCCAAGCCGGGCCGCGCCCCCGCGCCCACCCCGCAGGTCGTCCCCGCCCGGCAGCTCAAGGACGCACTGGGCATCCGCAGCGTCGGCTACCGGCAAGGCGACCGCGAACTGGCCATCAAGGATCAGAGGCTGGCATGAACACCCGAAGACTGCTCATCCCCGTCTTTCGGTGGGCGACTGCCGCAACCCTCGCCGCCGGCGGATACATCCACGCCCAGCTCTACCTCGACGAGTACCGCTTCATCCACCTCATCGGCCCCCTGTTCCTCCTCCAGGCCGGCGCTTCCTTCGCCCTCGCAGCCCTGCTTCTGTGGGGGACGCCACCCCTGCTGCTGAGGGCTGCCGCGGCAGGCGTCGCGCTCGGGGCCCTCGGCGGGTTCGTCGCCTCGCGCACCGTCGGAGTGTTCGGATTCACCGAGCGCGGTCTGCAGCCCGCACCACAGGCCCTCCTCAGCCTCCTCGCCGAAACCGGAACGCTGCTCCTCCTTGTGACCTGGCAGATGACGGTGGCCACGCAACACCGTGCTGCCCGACCACCCCTTATGCCACCGATCCGGAACCGGGCCACCACCGGCACACCACCGGACTGAACCACCACGACGGAGCCCGCCGTCCACGCCACCTGCCACTCTTCCCGGAACCAAAGGGGTATCTCCCATGCACCTGGAACCACGCCCAGGAATCGCCTGGCCGAGTCCGCACCTGCGTGAACTGAGGGACGCTGTGCGCATCCTGCTCGGCCTGGACGACGACACCGCCGTCATGATCCGCCAATTCGGCTGTGGTGAACCCGGCTGCCCGCCGTGGGAAACCGTCGTCGAGGTGCTGCCCATGGACGGCGGGGTCCACCGCTGGACACTCCACCGCCCCGCCGACGAGATCACCGAGCACGACCTGGCCACCGCTTTTGGGTCGGCTCCGGCCGAGCCGGGACGACGGCGTCGGTGATGTCCTGCCGGCCGTGCGCGGTCGCGGGGCATGCCCAGGACCCGGCGCGCAGAGGCCGGGTTCTCCAAGGGGCCTCGATGCGTGGGGTGGGCAGCAACAATCCGTGCCGGCTTGGGTGGCGGGCCGGGGCAGGGTCCGCAGCCGGGTGAAGGCGGCCGCCAGGTCGTGACGCCACGTCGCGGCGCCAGGGCCAGGTGGCGGCGATCTGCAGGTGCAGGCGGCGGGCGCCGTGGGTGACGCGGACGCCCGTCCGCGTTCGACACCGAGACTTACAAGCGCCGCAACGTCGTCGAACGCTACTTGAACCGCTTGAAGCAGTTCCGCGCGGTAGGTGAGGTCGACTCGGGGCGCCCTGCTGGTGTTTCCACCAGTGGGTTTCCCCGAGCCGCCTCCCGAACCCGGCGTGCCCGTCTCCGGGCACCGGG